>CAZJIH010000023.1:0-24417 GCA_964545935.1 uncultured Akkermansia sp.
CGCCCCAGCTGTTGAGCGTGTACCCCGGCGCGAGTGAATCGGCATCCAGTTTGTGGTAATTGCCCTCGGCATTGATCCATGCGTGCCAAAGCGGAAGCTTGTCGTAGGTTTCCTCGGTCACTTCATCGGCCATGGTGGTCATGCGGTTGCGGATGGCATTCAGTTGACGGTGTACGTCTTCGGTCACAGCCGGTCCGAGGGTCGAGATGGAAGCACCTGCCAAGGCAGCCAGTGAGCGTTCTAGTCCCGGATGCCCCGGAGTCTCTACCAGCGCTACGAGTCCACGCATGGCACGCCCGTAATCGGTGTCGGAACCCAACACATCGCTCGGCGACGATGGCGGCTTAGCTTTATTCTGCAGTGATTCCCATGCCATCACCGCGCCGGCTTTCGCATTCTTTTCACCATCCGGTATAGCTGCCAAAAAGCGATTTTCTTCAGCCTTTCCTAACCCTATCTTCACAATTCCTCCCTCCACCGTCACTGTCTCCACCTCCGACAGGAAAAAGGCGTAGCCCTGAAGTTGCACATCGAGTAGTTCCTTGAGTTGGGCATCAGAGATATTTATCTGTCCGTTGACTTCACTGTACTTCCCGAGGGTCAACTCTCTGTAAGTATCCCAATCCCCTTCCACTGATTCCAGCACGATGGTAGTTTTTTCGCCGAAGGTCAGTGAATTACCGGTGATCGTATTTCCTTCGGCATTGTAGTTATCGGCGTTGACCAGAATGTGCGTGGTATTACCGTTCCCCAAGTCCACATTGCCGAGCGTCAAATGTTCCCTTGCCCCCATCTTGCGTAAATCGATAGTTAAACCGGCGCTATCTTCCAACTTTATACCCCACCCCTGCGCAGCTTCCCCCTCCGTTGCCGCAGTTTTCACATTGTCCAGCGTAAAACTCACGCCTTTTTGTACCACTAACTGCCCACCCGTACCGCCGGTGCTATCCAAGGTACCCGAGAATTTACCCCCGCTGACAGACAGTACACCGCCGGTCAAGCTCTTCAGTGTACCCGAACCGTTCAGTGATGTTACGCTGCTTGCTCCGCTACCGATGTCGAGGGTGGCGTTTGACCCGTTGAGCTGAACAGCCACATCACGGAGTATACCGCTACCCAAGGCAAGTCCGGCACCGCGCTCATCGGTTTTTTCGGTACCTTCCAAGGTAATAGTACCACCATTTTCGCCGCCGATGAAGTCGGTGTCCTTTAGTTGACTGTTGCCTTTCAACAAAAGATGTGCTCTGTTTTCGAGTCGTACTTCACTGCCTTCCTCTAGGTTCTCTGTATCGCGTATCGAACCGTATACCGTTGTCGTTCCACCATCCAACTTCAATCCCCGTAAGGTTTCGTAGCCTTCCGTATCCTGTTTTGCGGTATACGCGAAGTCGAGATTGACCATACTGTTTTCCTTACCTTTCAATACGAGCGCGCCCTCGCGGAGTGTCGTCGTGCCATCCGCCAAGGTGTAATTATCACCTACCGTAAGCGTGCCTTTGCCTGTTTTAAGGATATCGACACCGATTCCACCGGTAATCTTACCTTGGAATGAAGTGTGCTGTCCGTGTACGGATGTTTGATCCGGTTTCGGCATGTTTTCCGCATTGTACTGTGAATCAAAAATTTCTTCTGCCCAAGTATTATCGAGTTCCAATTGCAGACGTTGTTCCGACGGCTTCCCGGCTGTATTATTGACGCGGAGTTCTGTGCCGGTAGTTCCTAGGAGATTGTGCACTACCATACGCTTGTCCGTTCCACCCGTCCAATTCAGTGTCAGTGTCTTCCTATCTAATACCACGGTAGCTTTCCTGTATTCGAGGAGCCAAGGCTGGTCCGAGGTCTCGCTGTCGCGTCCCCCATCCGCTACCAAATAAATGTCATCCGTGCTACCTGTCACTACCACATAACCATCGTCCGTATAACGTACTTTTCTCACCAGACCGGGCAACCACGATTGCCAAAGTTTAAGTTCCGGGGTATTAATCCATTCCCCGCCATCTCGCACATGCAGGTACAGGTCTGTCTCTCCCTCGGATGTAAAGCATTTGTAGATAGCGCCTTCGTTGAATTCAAAGTTTATCCCTTCTCCGTTTCCGAAGTCTAAAGTATAATCGCTCCCTTCAATGAGCGCGTCAAGTTGCCCGGCTTCCATTTCCTCCACGCTCCCCCAGTTCTCATCGCGAAAACACAGGTGTAGTCCGTTTCCCTCTGTTACCTTATACGTACCACCGACAATCCCGGTCAACAGACCACCGTAGTTCACGGTGATGCCATCAAATTTCCCGACTTCCATACCGTTGACATCGACGACACCGCCCGCACGTCCCCTCTCCGCCGCGTAAGTTGTTACAACTGCATTCACCGTATCCACGAGCAATTTCGCGTCCCCTTTGTTAAACCGAGAACCGTCCGCGAGTCGTACATTGGAAAATACGATACTGCCGTTACCCGCTACCGGCGCTTTACTATTCCATTGGACCTGAGCCTCCGCACCGCTCGCCGCGCCGAGTACGACGCTTCCACCTGCACCACCGGTATCCAATTTAACATCACCTGACACCTCAGGCGACGCAACAACCAACGCACCACTACCCGCGCTCCGCAGTGTAAAGGCACCGGTTGTCAAGTCCCCTTCCAGTACAACTCTACCGTTCCCCTGTGTCTCCAAGATGCCACTTCCGGTCACGCCCGCACTCACTATGGCTGACTCATTACCGCTGATGAGCGACCAAGTGCCGTTGGTTCCGGTGTTCAGTACACCTGAAAATTCCTTCATGGCAGTAGCGTTGATAGTACCGGCAGCTCGATCCGCCAAGGAAAGTGTACCTTCTTCTCCGCGTATTGTACTGCCGGTAAAGGTAAGTCGTCCATCTATGACGACTTCGGCACCCTCAGTTACCAGCACGGTACCGGCTTTTACCGAGTACTCCTTGCCGGTGATGCGCACCCCATTGAGGGTAAGCGTTGTACCGCTGTTGCCCAAGGCATCATCGCTTTCCAATATCGTGTTACACCCAGCTGCCAATTCTATATTTTTCACTGTGTTCGCGCCACTCAGTGTCACTTTGTCCGCGCTTATCTTCAATGTCCCATCGCCGGATGCCGATCCGCTGTAGTTCACTCCCCCAACCCCGGTGGATTTAAGTTCCAATGTGCCGTTTACAATGTTTTTCCCGCTTATTGTCGCACTTCCCGCTTCAGTGTTTACTTCCAAGGTAAGAGTTCCTGCCGATACGGTCATCTCCGCTTTGTGCTCTTCGTCGGATGCAGCCGCTTTCCACGCTAAAGTAAAATGCCCGTCCCCGGTCTTTTCTAAACCTCTCTGATCGAGGATTAACTTCAACCCTCCGTTGTCACCGATCCCGGCACCTTTCGTACCCCAAGTGACTCCATCCGCATAGCCCTTGCCTACTTCGATCTTTGCCTTATCGGTGCTACCCTCTCCTTCTTGGGCTACGTGCATACTCAAATCTGTATTCTCCAACCCCGCCTGACTATATTTCAAGGTTCCTCCCATGAATTTGAACTTCGTCGTATCCTTAGCTCCACCTTCACCTGCCGTAGTAAGTGCTTCATCATTCGTTACTTCCAGTGTACCCCGGTCGTCTAATTCGATATACGGTAAGTTCACGTTGCCGGTTCCCAAGACCAAGTCCGCGTCTTCCCCAAAACCTCCTATCACTAAGTATCCTCCGTCGGCTTCCTTTGACATATTCAGCTGTCCGTTGCCCATGAAGCTATGGTTCCCGCTCTCTATGTACACATTGTTCGGTGTCAGTGTTCCTTCAAGCCTAACATTTCCCGCTGCCGCGTCCGTAAAGTGGACATCTTGGTTATTCGGTCCGTTCTCCGCGTTCTGATTCGGATTGTTCGCGTCTACCCAATCGTTTTTATCGCTGCTCCAAGTATCTCCGTCACCACCATTCCACTGTACACCCGCCTTCTCTTGCCATTCCAGCATACCGCTCGCATTCAGGTGCAGGTTCTTAAATGCCCTAGGAGCATCTGTCGCAAAGGTAAAGCTTTCCGCCCAACTATTATTCCACGTGACTCCGTGCAAGTTGAGGAACGAACCCTTCCCGCTTCCTCCCAGTCCGTTCAAATAATCGACGGATAATTGCACGGTTAACCTTCCGGCATTGTCCCCCGCAAGGCTAAATCCACTACCGAGGGTGAGTTTCTGACTGCTGTCGTCTCCCATTTTGAGCGTTGCTCCGTTTCCCCACCCAAGTGTCCCGCTCAGCGTAAGGGATGCCGTCGGCATATTCAGTGTCGCTCCGGTTCCTATCCTTAGCCCGCTTAGTCCACTACCGCTGTCTATGTCATTAACAGTAAGTGTCTGCCGGTCTCCCACTGTCAGAGATCCTCCGTCTGCTCCCAACATACCTATGGTACCTCCGCCATTCGCCTCAAGTCTCCCTCCGGTTCCTATCGATACCTTCCCCTCTGTATTGATTTCACCGTTAATCTCCGCTGTGCCGTTTAAGGTGACTACTCCGTCGCCTTGGACGGATAGACCTTTCGTCGTCATGGTGCCGGTCGATACCCATGTAAAGGAACCACCTACCACTTCCAATGCGCCTCCTATCGTTAAATTTTGATTAGCCTCGGCAGCTCCCATGATCAAATCCCCGGCTCTTACCGTCACCTTGCCTCCTACTTGCATAGTTGCTCCACGAATGGTTTGTTCCCAACTCCCATCCATTGTGAGGTTACCTCCCAAGGTAAAGCTCCCATTGAAGTTCAAACTTTCTACCCTCCCTTTTTTCGCTTCGTCTGTGTATAACTCGATGCTGTCAGCGTCTACAGTTCCCGTACCACTTATCCCTACCAAGGATAATTTTCCGGTTCGTTTAGTCAACGTTCCTCCGGTAAGATTCAATATCGTGTACTCAGATAAATCTATGTCATCCGTACCGGTTATCGTCAAACTCGCACTTCCGGATACCTGTAGCTTATGAAAATGTTTTCCCTCCGCTTGTACTATGGTACCGACCTCATTCGTCCCCGTGAAGTTGTACTGCATTCCATCCGCTTCTAGTATGCCAAGTACTTTTAAATTCGTAACATTCGACCAATAGTCGTTTGTATGCGCGAGGTCCGGATTATCCTTGGATGCTATATGCACAGTCACCCCTTCTCCGAAGGTAATCCCTGTGCCAACAAAGGCTTCTCCGTTCCCTTCGCCTACACGGTCAAATTCCACACGCCCGTTTCCTTCCACTGTACCGGTGGTGCCGTTGACGAGAGTGATGCTGTTGTGCCCCATATTGAGTGTGACTCCATCGCCGAGCGTAACGGTCACTGTCCCGCCCTGCAAAGCAAGGTTCATCCCGAAGCTCGTGTCTACCTGAAGATCAGCTCCCCCTACTGTTAAACTTGCCCCATTCCCGGCAGTAAACACGAAGGTCGATCCGGGCTCGCCTCGGGTCGTTAATCTCCCGGTGCGTACCGCGCCATTCACCGTTACCTCAGATGCTCGACCATTGCCGACAAATTGTACTTCCGTACCGTCAGAAAAATTTCCTCCGTCATCCCATCGTCCTTCCGTATTCCCTGTTTCCCACGTGAGTGCCTGCCCATGATTTTCAATTCCGGCTGTCCATACCAGCGCTGCCATCTGCTGTATCAACAAAGCACCTTCTTCCGTTAGCCGGAAACTGTACCCCATGTTCCCAAGCCCTAAATGCCCGGCTTGTAGCATGGTTTCCAACGTCTGAAGAACTCCGTCATTGCCGCCACCCGTTAATCCGAATACATCAAACTCCCATCCCTGCGCGGCTGTACTCGCGTGCGCCTGCGCGTATTCTTCCAATCCGCTTAACGTGACTGTCAGTGTGTGATCCTGCGCATCAAGACCATTCAGCGTAAGGGATGTATAGGTCTCGCCTTCGATTACAAATTCCAGAGATGTCTGCGCTCCATCTAAGTGCAATGTCCCCAGTGTGTTTTCCGCTTTCGTCCCGCTGTGCACCGCTACGCTTGAATTGTCACCCAAATGTAATTCTCCGTTACCGGCGTCAATATTCCCGCTCAATGTTAACTTACGACCTGCCCAATAGAAGTGAGCGTCTTGGGCTACCCGCAGTCCGCTTTGTCCAATTGCGGCATCTAACTCCGCTACTCCTTGCGTGCCATTCCAGTCATTTCCATGTCCATCTATATCCGCTCCCCACACTAAATCGCCGGCAAGCACATTTACCCCACCCGAGCTTAAACTCTTCGCATCCCCGCCCCGAAATGTCTGTCGTCCCGCTCCCTCCTTAGTAATAGTTCCCTCTACATTGAAACTCCCCATATACCCCACATACCCCTCTCCTACCGTCAATGTCACATTTTTATGCGCCGTAATTCTTGATGAGCCTCCTCCATAAGAGTAGATACCGTTACCGAGGACCATATCGCCTGTGACTTCTACAAAACCACTTCGTACATCTAGTCGATTTGCCATATTTACACCACCCTCCCCGACTGTCACTTGAGCATTGACCACCATTTTGGCATAAGAACCTTCATCGCTCAATTTGTATACGTTATTTGTCCCGCCCACGTTAATATCACCGCCTGTTCCCGTAGCCTTAACAATCACTACCTCGCCCTGACTCGTGATGTCGTGCCATCCACTTCCATCCACCAGTCGTAGGGTTAAACCTTCCCCAACTGTTACACCTACGTTCCCTGCATTTGTTCCTTTAATCTCTACCGTTTCATTGCCGGATCCACTCGCTCCCGTAAACGTGAATGTCTCACCTGCCATGGTGCCTCCGTTCAAAATAACCTTAGCACCCTCCGTAAGCAAAAATGCACCGCCGGCTTCCATGGTTACAGCCCCTGTAAATGTAGTTGTTCCGCCCCTTGCATTGAATACGCGATTCAGCGATGTTGCACCACCTATAGTTGCCGTAAAGTTTTCTTCACCGGTTACTCCATACCCCACTCCTGCCCCAAGTACATTACCGGCATATTTCCCCGCATAATCATTCGTTTCCCCGGACGCTCCGACATACCATAGTACGTATATATCACCAGCGGCACTGTCTGCTTTGCTCACAGAACCTCCACTCCCGGTCACGCTACCCCGTATCAGCAGATCACTCGCCAACTTCAAACTGCCGCTAGTGTGCAAATTTACACTCCCTCCCACAGTCACGCGAGTATCAGCATCTATAGTAAGTCCGGCTCCATCTGCTACTTCTAAGTCGCCGTACAATTCCAACGTACCCCCGGATCCGTCCTTTCTGAAATGCCAATCGTTACCGGAATTCACTTTAACGCCTTCTGCTTCAAGCGCTCCGTTCAATAAAACCGTTTCACCCCTGCCGGTAGCATCCTCAAACACGGCTATTTGGTTCGGATCCGTCCATGCTACATTGCCTGCCCAATTTGTAGCTGTATCACTCCACACATCGCTGTCTCCATCCTTATTCCATTGCAGTTCAGACACTTGTGCCCATTGCACATAGCCGTTGGCTGTCAAAGTAAGACGCCGATTATTAACGCTATCGAATGTCACATACTGCTCCCATCCGCTCGGTAACCCCCCTTCAGTAAACAGTCGATAACCTTCCCCATCAAAGACTTCCATGTGATCCTCAAAGCCCGTAAATGTTATATAGAGATGGTTGCCATCCGTTAATCCGCCTCTATCACTTAGTGTCAGTCGCCCCGCATCAGTTGCCTGATAACCGATCCGTAGGCGACATGTCTCACCGGTTGTAATTGCGCCATTTACAACGAGTTTTCCGCTGTCTAACAGCATACTACCGCTTCCACTTAGGTTCAGCGAACCAACTGTCAACGTGCCTTCATTGGTACCGCTCTGCCAGATGAATTGTCCGCCGGTCACATTTAACGCGCCATTAACGGTACCTGTCTGGTGCTGATTGTTAGATCCGCCCACAGCTCCCACCCGTAAGATACCGGCTTGCACATTCACATCGCCTCCTACCTCAAATGCCTCGCTGCCGTCGTGAATAATCTGTTCTCCGGCACCGGTCTTAGTCAGATCACCGCTTACACGCAGCGCGCCATCATAATCCTGTCTGTCTTCATTCGCCAACTCCAACACACCCGCTTCAATCGTCCCCATCCATAGATTCAAACTGCTAAGTCCGCCTTTTGCCTTTAAGGTTCCTTCCACTCTCAGGGTAGAATCTCGAGACGATCCACCACTAGTCTGCATTCCCAGTACCCCAGTTACTTCCATGTCCCCATTTACTGTCACCGAGCCGCCTGTCTGCGTATAATAGAACACGTCCGCTCCCTGTTCTAGGGTGACTGTGCCCTTTCGTACATCCAAACCAGCGTGCTCCATCGTTAATTTTTGTGCGAACGTGGTGGAGACATTGCCACCATCAAATGTGATATGTCCTTGATCCTGAGTCAATCCCGTAGCATCGACTGTACCGTTAATGCTGTTCGTACCCCGCAGCACAATTTCATGTCCGGTTAATTTCAACGTTCCCTGCACATTCAGGTTCTCAAAGTTGCTCCAGCCCGCGTTCCCGACGCACTCCACCACGATACCCTCGGCAAAAGACAGCCCGGCTGCATTGAATGTTGCGGAATTAGCGGTTCCACTCAAATCAATTTTGAAAGTTCCCGTTCCTTCTATTGTCAGGCTTTCCCCGGTACCATGGAATGTATTCGCTGCGTTCACGGCGTACTGCTGATTACTTGCGGCGTATATGGTTAGCGTAGCAGAATCCAACGTAACACTCCCCGCTGTCACATCTAGGTTGGTGGCAGCGTCATTCGACACATTGAGTGTCGTATCCGCCGAAATATTGAGATTCCCCTCAACGGTCAGGGAACCTCCTTCTTCCCCGGCAGCAAACACAAACCCACCGCTCGTTTCGCCCGAAATGGTGAGATCCCCTGTCAGAATGTCTCCGGTGACGGTCACCTGCAACGCCGTGCTTCCACTGCCATTGAGGGTGACGTCGTCACCGTTGTTGAAGTTTTTTTGTTCGTCCCAGCCCGAACCGCCATTCGTCCAAGTGAGCTCGTGTGCCGTGTCCGATGCAGTCCACGTGACACTTCCCCTTTCTGCCGCCCACACGACCTTACCACTCTCATTTAACCTTACGGCTCGTCCATCGCTCTCCACAATAATCTTGCCATCCCACGCGGAATTCCACGCGCCGCCGAAGATATCATAGCCGTCTGTCCCTACCAGTGTTTCTGTGAGCCCGGAGAGATGAATGGTGAGTGTATGCCCACCATCGGTGAACTCGGTGAGCGAGAGATGCGCTCCTCCTGTCACATCCATCGCCAAACTTGCATCATCCCCGGCAAGCACGAGCGTGCCGATACTCAGTCCACCGGTCTCCAAACCGAGCTCTGAACCGGCACCCAGTGTCAGCGTTGTCAGGGTTGAATTGGCTGCCAAGCTTGCCAGATGCATTTCAGTATTCGCACCCAACGTTAGCGTCGCACCTTGCCCGATCGTGGTCTCTCCGTTGATGGTGACGGTTTGACCGCTGAAGGTGACGGCATTCTGAATTTCGAGCTTGGATGCCGTGATGGAAGCATTCTTGAGCTCCACTCCATCTACGAGGAGCGTGCTATTAGAGGACGTTAGTGTGATATTTCCCGTGCCGGATTGAAATGTTCCTTGGCTGTTATTGAATTCCAAAACATTGCTACCATTGCCATTCGTATTTTCAAAATTCCCCGACCACGCACTCAGATTGCCGGAAAAGACGTATCTCTGGAGACTCAGGTTGGGGTGATTCACAAAATTCAAGATAATGTCGTTCTCCCCGGAAACTGCTCCCTTGAAATTGTACACAGTGTAGCCGGTCGGACTTGGGTGCCCATCATCCGGCGAAAATCCATTGGTGATAAGCATGTCTGACGAAAGCAGTACATCTGCCAAAATATCTGCCGAGGTAGCGCGAGCGTCCGTCAGATAAAAGTCGTAGTTCTCCGCTTCCGGATTCAAGTTTATTTCTATCGTATTGCCTTGCTCGTTAATCGCGGAGTGATCACCCTTACCCGCCACGTCCCCGTATAAACTTGCCCAATCATTGGTATCCGTCACCTGCAGCGTTTCGGCTGAAACCTGCTGCGGCATCAAAATCATGACAGCGGCAAAAGTCGCAACCCCCGAAGCCGTACCGAGGGTGGCAGGTAAGGAAACAATCGTTGCAGCAAGGCAAGCCAGCAATGCCTTGCGGAGTCCTACGGGTAGATGAATTTTCATAGTCTGTAATTATTTGTTACGTCGATAGAATGCGAAGGAGCCACCGACCACTCAGCCGGTGCACCTCCTCGCAGTATCGTCCACACCACCAGATTATCTCATTTTAAATGCCGTGAACAGGGATGGCATGAATAATTCCTAATAGTCAAACGCTTACAAGTTTGTGGAATAAAAATATGGCAGGCATTTTCTGTCATTTTTTTCCCCGAAACTGGGGCTTAATTTATTTTTTTTGAAGGGAAACGCAATTTTTAGCTTGTCAACCGCATTTAAAATGAGATATACACCGATGAACCGCAGACCTGCCTTGAATGCTTGCGTCCCCACCGCATCGTTGATGCATGATTTCCGATTGCCACTTGAAGAATCATGGCAATGCCGTAGTACTTTTATTTGGAGTTAATTACGACGCAAAACCGCAGCGTACTGCATGTGCTGCTTCTAAGCTCCGCAATGGGAAAAAGTCACGTGCAACAGAGTGCGCATGAGTTCCAATCAAAAATGCGACGGAGAAGAGGAGGAGGCAGACACCGAGGCTGGTCGCTGCAGGGATGTGGTTCAGTGGTGGGGCTGCGAGACACATCCCGGGCAATTTCGGACGAAGTGACCGGGGGAAGCTTCGATCATCGGGGGGGTAGAATCGGTAAGACAAAGCTCGGGGTGTCCGAGGGTGTTGCGCGGACGGAAGGAGCAGCCACGGATAGGGGAGTGTAAGTCCGGCGGAAGTCCGGGGATGGTCGGCAACATTTGCTTACGGCTGGGGGGGGAAGGCACGGCGGCGATGAGAGCTCGTGTGTAAGCATGCAACGGATTAGAAAGTAATTCCTCGGTAGGTGCATGCTCAATGATACTTCCGGCGTACATGACCTGAATACGGTGGGCGTATTGGCGCACTACACCGAGATCGTGGGTGATCAGGATAATAGCCGTACCGAGCTCACGCTGACGCTCTTGCAACAGGTCAAGCACTTGTTTTTGCACCGTAACATCAAGTGCCGTAGTCGGTTCATCGGCAATCAGAATACGCGGTCGAGTAATGAGAGCCATAGCAATCATCACGCGCTGGCGCATTCCGCCGGAAAATTCATGCGGGTAACAAGTCGCGCGATGCGGCGCGTCAGGAATACCCGTCAGCTCAAGTTCACGGACAGCGAGGTCCCAAGCCTCGCGGCGCGAAATGCGGCGGTGAATCAGGAGGGGTTCCGCCACTTGGTCGCCGATACGCATGCACGGATTGAGCGAAGTCATGGGGTCCTGAAATATCATAGAAATCTCAGCACCGCGGATACGCCGCAACTCACGTTCACGGAGCCGCAAGAGGTCTTTATCGGCGAAGAGAGCAGAGGAATCCGGAGAAATAACAGTCGGCGGAGAAGGTAGTAAACCGAGCAAAGCGGAACATGTCACGGATTTTCCGGAACCGGATTCACCGACCATGCCCAAAGTTTCCCCAGCATAAAGATCAAAATCCACGTCGTCCACCGGGTAAACAACTTCGCCGCGGGAATGAAATTCCACGTGGAGGTGACGCACTCGGAGCAGAGCTTCTGACATCATGGTAATTCGTAAGATTTAAGAGCGAAAGAGAGGGTACGCAAAGGACGATCGTGCAACCGCAATGCCTGTACAACCATGCGCAACACCTCCAACGAAGCGGCGGCATCGTACAAAGCGTCATGCCAAGTTTTACCGGGTACCGCTTTATCAACTGCCGGCACCACGGCAAGGGCTTCACAGACTGAAGCCAAGGATAAATCATGCAAAGTCGGCAAACAATGCCGCGCCAAGGCAAGGGTATCCAACCAAGGATTGAACCCGTGTGCCGGAAATAGGCGTAAAAATCGGCGTTCCGTGGAAGGGTTATGCCCGACTACTACGGCTTTGCTCAAAAAATGACGGAAAGTAGACCATAGGGAAAGCATAGTGGGTGCGTCCTTCAGGTCAGCTGTGGTAATACCGTGTTTACGAGAAGCGACCCAGCGTACGGGATGTTCACAGGCTAGGTAGGAACAAAAAATCTCTGCCGGTTCAAAGAGGGAGTGAGCACGAAGCATCCCCACCTGTATAGGCATATCTGTTTCTCCGGGTGCCGCGCCGGAGGATTCAAAGTCAATCGCGGCAAAGGTAATCCGTGCTATAGGGCACTCTGTCAACGATGTGTCCATCCCTTCGCTTTCTGTATTTCTTCCCTCAGCGCAGGATAATCGCAGGTCAAAAACTTTCCGTCGCGGTAAAGCTCACGTCCGTCTACAACAGTCAGGCAAACTTCCGTACCCGACGCAGCGTAAACGATTTGGGAAACGATGTGGTGGAGGGGTTGCATGTTGGGAGCGGTGAGGTCCATCGCAATGAAATCCGCTTTCATCCCGGGTTCCAACGAACCGATGTAGGGAGCATGCAGTGCCGCCGCGCCGCCGAGGGTTGCCATATCCAACACCGTCTGCGCGGGAGCCGCTGTCGGTGAAAGCGCGTGTACCTTTTGCAAAAGCGACGCCACGTACATCTCGCGTACCATATTCTGGGCATTGTTGCTCGCAGGTCCGTCCGTGCCCAGTCCCATGCTTACACCTGCTCTGCGTAGAGCTTCCGCCGGACAGACCCCGCTCGCCAATTTCATGTTAGACGCTGGATTATGCACCCCCGCGCATCGGCTGTCGGCTAAGGTTTGCATATCCTGTTCATTGACATCGACGAGGTGGAAGAACGTGGCATCCGGTCGCAGGAGACCGAGTTGAGCACAGTAGGCGACAGGACGTAACCCGTGTTCCGCCAAGCATTGCCCGGTTTCCCACGCGGTTTCCGCCAAGTGCATGCCGAAGAGGGAACCGGTTCCATCGGCAAGCTCCCGGCATACCCGTAGCAATTCGGGCGTAGTGGTGTACGGAGCGTGGGGCACAACCGACTGCCGAATGCGCGGGTGATTCATCCATTCTTCCGCGTAGCGTCGAACTCGTTCGCAGTATTCCGCCTCCGTCTTTGCCGTCAAAGTGGGGAAAAACCGAGTAGTACTCTCCCCCAACACAGCGCGTAATCCCATTTCATCGGTCGCCTTGAACACGCTGTCCTCAAACATATACATATCGTAAAATGCCGTGGTGCCAGTGCGTATCATTTCCGCTAAACTGAAGCGGGCTCCGAGTTCTACGAGGGAGGGGGTCAGTTTAGCCTCCTGCGGAAAGATATCGGTCTGCAACCAATCCTGCAAGGCTTTATCATCCGAAAAACCTCGCAATAAACTCATAGAGATATGGGTGTGGGCATTGACGAGTCCGGGTAAAAGCACCGCGTGTCCTAAATCGACGCGACGCGCCTCCGGATAGAGTGAAGTGAGCATTTCGGCATGTCCCACACAGAGGATGCTGTCGCCGCGTACCGCCAAAGCCCCCCCCGAAATCACATCACGCGCCGCATTCTGCGTCACAACGTAATCTGCCGTGTAAAGAGAGATGTCGGACGCAGGCTTCATCACCAAAAAAGGAAGGCACAGGTGAGGATGGCGGCAGCGTACGCTGTCCCCAGTGCCGCCAGTACGCGGGTAAGGGTGATGCGCTCGCTTAGCCACGCCAACCAATCGCGTAGTATATACGGCTTAGGTACCAGAAAGATAGCTACACAAAGCACGGGGTACCACCACAACGGTATGAGCATGCGCGAAATCGGTTCCTTCAGATACGCCGCACTCAACGGTACAATGCCCAAAAGTAACAGAAAAAGTCCAAGCGCACGCCCGGTAAGGTTCTGCTTCGACAGCGTGCAAAGCACATAGCATATGATGGGTGAAAGGATGAGCAAAGGTGTACGTAACCCCTCAAAATCAAAGAGTTCCATACGCATAGGGTTGCTCGCCGACCCCCACAGCAGGAGCATGATCCAGAGGAAATCCAGTGTCATGAGTATCTGCCCACAGAGTACCGACGCAGCGATCCGGCGCCCGACTTCCAAAAATTCTCGTGGCTTGACCAATACCACCAAATGCAAAATCAGCAGCACGAAACCCATAATAACTCCCGCCGTGAAGAGGCTGAGCTGTTCATAGGGGTGAATCCAGTGTTCTATCATCGAAAAGGAAATGCTGTTACAAGGAGATACCGAGTTGTTCCGGTAGGGCATAACGCGGTCGCTCAGTGAGTATCTCTCCTTCGTGTGAACCAACCGCTACAGTATGCTCAAAATGCGCGGCGGGTGATCCGTCAACGGTCACCGTTGTCCACTTGTCCTCTAACACTCTTACCCTATATCCCCCCAAGGCTACCATAGGCTCAATGGCGAGAATCATGCCACGTTTCAAATGGGGCAACCGTTCCTTGGGACGATAATTCGGGATGGAGGGGTCTTCGTGCAGGTGGCGTCCCACCCCATGTCCCACAAAATCACGAATGATACCGAAACCGAAGGGTCGTACACAATCTTCGATAGCCCCGCAGACATCCATCAAATTGTTACTTTGCTTCGCTTCGGCAATGCCGCGATAAAGCGCTTCCTCCGTCACAGCCAACAACCGCTTCACATCATCTCGCACGTTCCCAACAGGTACGGTCAGCGCATTATCTCCGTACCATCCGTCCACAATGGCTCCCACATCCAAACTGACGATATCGCCGTCGGCAATAACACGTTTGCCGCCTATCCCATGGATGACGACCTCGTTGACCGAGATGCAGATATGACCGGGGTAGCCGTGGTAGCCGAAGAAGGCATTTCCGCAACGTTCCCGGGCAAACAAAGATGCCGCATAAGCGTCTATTTCAGCTGTAGTCACACCTACACGTACATAATTTGCCACTTCGGTGAGAATTTTGGCAGACACTTCACCCGCGCGTCGCAACTTGGCAATCTCACCCGGATTGCGTGTGGCTATATGTTCACCCATCTCCGCTCCTCCTTAAGTTAAAATTTATAACCGGCATTGATGCCGAAGGTAAATTGCAGGTGATCCACCATTGCCGATCCGGTGTGCTGGTGTATCTTGCGAGCATTGTTACCGGACCACGAGCACTGCATCCACGGGGTTATACTCATACGTCCGTCTCGTCCGAGCTTTCCTCCTTGGGTAAAGGGTTTAAGTGCCACGCGCACGCGATAGGCATCGATGCCGTCTATCCCTGCCCCCCAATAACTGAATGAAGGCGCCACACCGCCGGATACTTCAAGATCAGCTCCCAGATTCGGTCCGTTGATGATGTTGGTAAAACGGTATCCTACTTCAGCGTCAACGTAATACCCGGTCAATCCGTAAAATCCGGCACCGACTATGGCGCGTCCGAAAAATCCCTTCTGGTGATCATTGTAGGTAGCCGATAGATTGAGTTCCTGAGCTGACCTATGGGAACACCTATCAAATCCCTTGGCTATCAACCCTTCCAATCCACCACGTTTGAAACCGTATCCCAACTCTAAAAGTAAATTTGGGGCTACTTCCTTACCAACCGAATACCCTGCTTCAAATTGCATAATATCTCCCAAGGGAGACGATGCATCCCAAATCACCCCAGCCATCCCGTGGATTCGGTGCTGAATCCCTTTGTTAAATATATTTCTATTGGCGAAAGTGTGCGACGCGTACACGTGGGAGGTACCGTATTTGTTCATATCATCGGTCACCCCCATGCCACGTACTTCGTAATTGTTCGCGTAAAGCAGGAGGTCTATCACCGTATTCGGATTTGAGGAAGGTGACTGCGCCGCCGGCATCACCGTCATCGCGTCATACCCACCCGGCGAGGGAGCTGTCTCCGTAAACTCCGGTGGTAACTCGCCTCCCCCACCCGGATAGCTTACTTCATCGTACATTACCTGTCCGTCCGGTATCGGCGGCGGCGCTTCCACTGCCGCTAATACTGCCGATACAAATCCTGCGTATATAAAAAATTTCTTCAACATACGCACTCATTTTACAGCATCTTTCCCACTTGACAAGCTTTATTTCGCAATTTTCACAATTTATAGGGCAATTTTTTTTCATCTTATACCAAATCTTGTCCCTAACCTGAACCACAAGTCTGCCACAATGTCCTCCGTCCCCCCCACTCCTGCCCCGAAAAATTCTCGAAAAACGAACTCCGTTGCGCCTAACTCCTTCACTTTGTACTCGCACCACCGGTTTCATCTTCTTGCGCTTTCCGCGCGCTTGTGTTATATTGACCGCATGGACATGATAGGCGGCGGATTCGGTGTAGAGTTACCGCAGGTGAACAATTTTCACTTGGTAGAGGGGGAGTGTTGTGCTTATCTGAACAGCGGACGTGCCGCATTGGAGTGTATTTTGGCGAGTATGCCGCAGCGACCTACCCGCGCTTTTGTACCGAGATTTACCTGCGATACAATTTTGCAACCTTTTGAACATTTGGATATACCGGTGATACGTTATGAATTATGCGGAGATTTATGCACGGCGACTCCGCAGTTACCGGTACGGGTGGGCAAGGAAGATTTACTCTTACTTACCAATTATTTCGGCATGAGTGACGGTGCGCACTTGGCGGCACTCGCGCGGGCGCATCCCGGACCATGCGTCGTAGATGCCGCGACAGCGCTTTACGCACCCCCCATGCCGGATGTTCCTTGTTTTTACAGTCTACGAAAATTTGCCGGCGTACCTGATGGAGGAGTAGCGGTGGCACCTTATCCGTTGAAATTGCCGGCGGAGGTAGATATCAGCAGTACTCGAGCGGTCGCGCTGTGGGAGCGCACGGAACTCGGAGCGAAGGCTTCTTTACCCGCTTTTGACGCGCTGGAGAGAGATTTAATCGGCCCACCGAAGCGCATGAGTCGCCTCACGCGTATCCTGCTCAGCAGCATAGATTGGCAGGGCGGAGCTGAGCGCCGTTTACGAAATTACCGTATACTCCACGAGCTGTACGCCTCCATTAATCGTTTCAGCCTGCCGGATACCCCACCTGTTGCTCCATATTGCTATCCTTTACTCTCCGGTATTCCCGGTCTACGCGATGAGCTTATCGACGCGCACATCGCTTTGCCATTCTTCTGGCCGGAAGTCATACAAGCCACAGATGCCCACATGCTTTCCAATTACTGGGCACGCGCTCTGCTCCCTATACCCTGCCATGCTCTTCCCCCAACTCTTCTGACAACTTAGCGCAAGGCAATAGCCCCGTGGCAAGAAAACACCGCGGAGAGCAAGTACGAAGAACGATGTACGAAGTCAATCAGTTAGGCTCATCGAGGCTGCGCGGGTGGCGAAGCGGAAAAGTCGCACGGAGTGTGAACTCGGGCTTCCGTGCTCACTCCCACTTCCCCGACTTTTCCCCTCGGATTTTACTAAATTACCGGTAGTATCTCCCAAAAGCTATACGATGAGATATCGATGACAAAATTTTTTTGTGATATATAGCGTTCTTGCTATGTATATTACGATTTTACATATAATTTTTGATAAAATTTTCGATTTTTCTCTTGACTGATTTAGATTTTTGCTATATAAATAGCGTTGCAAGCTTTCCTATTTGCGATCGATTTGCAAAGAGTTTGCATTAACCTAAAAAAAGACCTAATCATGATTACTGCAATCATAGCTAGTGTAACGCCATTTATGGCGGCGCAGCCGGTTGACACGGCTGCTACGATGCCGGAGACTCCTGTTGCGTCCTACAACTGGAGCGATCAGAATGCCAAGCCCATCATCTCCGATGAGGATTTGAAGAACGGTGCTCAGGGTTCTTTCTGTTTTACCCCCGGTGGTGGACCCTCGGTAGTAGACGACTGGCACCTCGCCTGATTCGGCATCTTCAAGTGCCGCCGTTTCTCATCATGGAAGCGGCGGCACTTTTTTCATCCGAACAATCGAAATTTGCGGTTATGATACTTCTCCTGACCAACAGCCACGATATAACGACTGATATTTTGATGCCCTACCTCACGGCACGGGAAGCGGTCTTTCGCTTCAACATCGATCTGTGGCGCGACTACCATTGGCGTATCAATGCCGACGGGTACGAACTCTCCGACCCGACGGGACGCAGCTGCCGGGAAGATCAAGTGGGAGCAGTGTATGAGCGGAAGGTGATGTTTGACCCACCGACCATCGATGTACCGGCGTTTGGGAGTCAGGAATCGTGGTTACGCGAGGAGGTATTCGCCATCTGGGCGGGAATTAAGGATTTGGCAATGGGTGCAGGAAAACTGGCTCTCATTCATCCTTCCCCCACAGGTAATTGGTACAAGATGCGTCAGATGCGACTCGCCCGCAAGTACTTTCCCGTGCTGCCGTGGGAAATGCTCCACGGTGTGGCACCGCAGCTGGGAGATTCCGTCGTCTGCAAAGCCAACACCGGCGCGCCCATGGGCAGTAAGCACTGCTTCAATGTCAATCGCATAGACCCGAAGAGCATCGATATCTCGTTTCCGTGGTTCCTGCAGGTGGCAGGTGAAGCAGAGTACGAAGTAACTGTCGCTTACATTGCCGGACGTGTGTTTGCCAGCCGGATGAAACGCACCGGGTTGCGTCACACGGACAGTCGCCAAGCCACCATAACCGGCGAAGCATCGTGGGAGCCGTATGAACTCTCCGACGCGGAATCCCGTGCCGTGTGTGAGTTGATGGGTGAAACCGGTCTTTCCTTTGCGCGACTCGATTTTCTGCGCACGGCTCAGGGGCTCACCTTCTTGGAATTAAATCCGAACGGTCAATTTGCTTGGATGGACCTTCAGGATAAGCGTGGGATGCTCACAGCTATCGCGGATGAGATTATGCGCGTACACGCCAAAAATCTCCCCACAGCGAATCAATGATTCCCCCCCGTTCCCGACGTGCATCGCGTGATGTCTATGTAGCTTTGGCTACTCTTGCCGTACTCCTCATCGTCTCAACGGGCATCGTCTACCTCATCTTTCTCTATGTCGGTTCGTAAACCCGGACAACTGAATTGACGCATACATCCCCCGATCCTGCGGTGGGAGTGCCGTTCACTTCGAACAAAATCGGTAGGGGGAGCGGGCACTGAGGCAAGCCCGCAGTTCAGGGTAAGGGGAAATCTTTGTTGAAGGCACTGACTTCGGCACGCAGGGCACCGTAAGGATTCGGAGATTCACTCACTTTTTGCGCGGCGAGGATATCCAGGCAACGTCCGATAAATTCAGCGACTTTGCGAACATCCGCTTCCTTCATACCGCGAGTAGTGACAGCCGGCGTGCCGATTCGGATACCGGAAGGTGTGGCGGTACTTCCCTTATCAAAAGGAATAGCGTTCTTATTTACTGTGATACCCACTTTGTCCAGAGCCACCTGAGCTTCGGCACCGTTGAGCCCCTTTACACTGAGGTCAACGAGGAAGCAGTGGTTATCCGTACCGCCTGCCACGATACGAAAACCGAGCTCAGCCAATTTCTCCGCCATTGCCTTCGCGTTTTTAACGATTTGCGCGGCATATTCACGGAATTCCGGACGCAGAGCCTCACCCAAGCAGGCAGCCTTAGCCGCTATCACGTGCATGAGCGGTCCGCCCTGCATCCCGGGGAAAGTCGCGCTGTTCAGTTTCTTAGCCCATTTTTCTTTGCACATCACGAGACCGCCGCGTGGACCTCGCAGGCTCTTGTGGGTAGTGGTGGAAACGAAATCGGCGTAAGGAACCGGGGATGGGTGTACACCCGCGGCAACGAGACCCGCTATGTGCGCCATATCGACAAACATGATTGCACCTACCTCATCGCATATCTCCCGTATGCGGGCAAAATCGATGACGCGGGAATAGGCGGAAGCACCGGCAAGTATCAGAGCAGGCTTTACTTCCCTCGCTTTAGCCGCTAGCGATTCGTAATCAATACATTCTGTATCCGGACTCACCCCGTAGTGTTCTACTTTGTAGAGTTTACCGGAGAAATTGGCGAAGAAACCGTGGGAAAGGTGCCCACCGTGCGCTAAGTCCATACTCAGGATAGTATCACCCGGTTTCAGACATGCCAGATAGACGCTCATGTTGGCTTGGGAACCGGAGTGAGCCTGCACATTAACAAACTCGCAACCAAAAAGAGCTTTTGCGCGATCTATCGCCAATTGCTCAACTTTATCGACCACTTCACATCCCCCGTACCAACGTTTTCCGGGGTACCCCTCCGCGTATTTGTTGGTAAGAACAGACCCCTGAGCTTCCATGACAGCCCGAGACGCGAAATTTTCCGAAGCAATGAGTTCGATATTATTATTTTGGCGGTGACGCTCTTCTTCGATGAACCCGGCGAGTTCGGGATCACTGACAGCCAAGGCACTTCCGCTTGCCTTGAGTACTCGCGCCGCATGTCGCCCACCTTCAAACTCCGCGATAAGCCAAGCGTGCAGGATATCGTCCAAATCATCCGGTTTAATGAATGCAGAAGCCAAGCACATGACATTCGAATCGCTGTGTTGGCGGGAGAGAGCCGCTATCTGCGGAGTCCGCACCAAAGCAGCGCGTATCCCTTTCCAACGATTGGCAGCTATGCTCATACCCAATCCGGAAAAACAAATGAGTATCCCGCGATCCGCTCGTCCGTCCGTTATCCGGCGACATACCTCGTTCGCGTAGTCCGAGTAATCGCAAGGTTTCGCGTTCATCGTCCCCACATCATCTACCGTATACCCCCATTTACGCAACATTTCTACAGCCGCTTCCTTCAATTCTACGCCCCGATGGTCCGCTCCGATAACTATACGTTGGCTCGTATTCATACGGGCAGCATTGTACCACCAATCCTAAATTGTGTCAAACCATATCTGCCCACGCTCCACATCTGTCCCGATAAAATTTTAGAAAATCGCCGCAATGCTGGTTCCCATGCGCATTACAGACGCTCTACGTACCGAGAGTACTTCAACCTCACCGGTGCATGGATTTTCCTCCACGCATCATTTCGGCTTTGCTTCCTCCCACATCTAAGTCTTTATTTTACCGGGACAGATGTGAATTTTCTCGGGACGACTTCGGTTATTTGAGGACGTACGTGGCACTACTCATCGCGTACGCTTCCGCAATGGACATCACACGCTTTTCAGCATGTTCACCTGTGCAATCGCTATAAACGATTTGCTTTTTTTCTAAGTTATAACCGATAATAATACGCATTTGCTCGTTTCCGGCATCAGCCGCTTTTTTATCGCTACCGTAAAGATCAGACGCAAAGACAATCCAAATAACGGGTATGCCGATGCTCACATTGCTACGGATAGAATTAAACCATTTATTGACATCGGATGCCTTTTTCGCGCGTACTTTTAACCAAATCTGCGGATCAACGGTGCGCAACCACGTCATATCATCCGGATTCTCCGGGTATGGCGCATCCGTTTTTTTGGTACGTTTGTAGGTTGTAAGGTAATCTTTAAGGAAAGCTGCATGTTCAGCGTAGGGAAGAGAAAGTTGCTTAAGCTTGAGATGATATTCGTTTTCTACAATTCCTAGGTCTTCCTGCATGTCAGTGAGACTAATTCCTCCGTCTGATGTAGCATCGCAAAGAGCTGTAAGTGTAGGCATATCCGCACCACTGATTCCGTAGTAGGTAAGAACGCGTGCCAGTGTAGCCGGAACACAGTATCCCTTCTCCCCTTGTTCTACCATCGGTATGTCTTTGATCCATACTGTCCCATCGTCTTCATTGACTACAAACGGGTGCATATCACGAAGTACCGCATTTGAACCAAAAGCACTACCCTTTTCCGCAAGGATAAGCCGTATGTACTCCGGTCTCTTGCTGCCATATTTCTTTTTTTGCTCGCCTTTCAATGTCGTAATTGCGTAAACAAGACGAGCTACTCCGTGTTCTGTTTCCCATTGTAGACATTCTTGCTTAGTGGCACCCTTGCCGCTTGCAAGTCGTATCCTGCTGGGTTTAACTCCACTGACCTTTGAAAGAACTGCTTTGCATTGCTTTAAGCTCTCTTCATATTTCTTCTCTTCAATAACAAGCTCATCCTTCCGATTCATTATATCGCAGGTAATCATACTCAATTTTCCTGCTTTTTCCTCTTTGTCGGACGTCGACGATGGGTGCTTTTTCCCTTTTTTTGCACCTTTCTTCGATTCTGATTCAGTTGTCTGTGTTTTCCCACCACTGGCATCTGTACCTTCCTTCCACGTAAGCTCCATATTGGTCACTATTATATCATCAAAAGCTATAGCACTTCCCTTTTGGAGATGAGACGTGTGCGCATCAACATCCGTCATCTCCATGTCCTCCCATTTCTCACTGCGTTCCAATTTCCATATTTCCCCACTTTTCCACCCGACAGATATATCGAGGGCTTTGCCCATTCCACTCATACACAAAAAGACCATACCCAAAACATACCATGCCGAAAACCTATCCAAACATGCACGCTTCAATAAGTTATAATTACCCCACTTCATGTCTGCATTATAGCAGAAAAATCTCGTATGACAAGCTGCCAATCATTTTTCGTCACACCTGTCCCAATAAAATTTTCGAAAATCGCCGCAATGCCGGTTCTTATGCGGGTTGGGCATTCACCCCCGCGGTGCATGGATTTAGTTCCCACGCATCGTTCCGGCTTTGCGTTCATCGTTTCCACCTGCACAACTCCATTGCGCCTAACTCCCTCACTTCGTTCTTCGTCCTTCGTACCTCGTACTTGATCACCCACGCGTTTTCCTGCATCAAAGTCACCTCCCTCTGCAAAACTCATATCTTTCTTGGGGCTGACGTGGATACAACTACTTGTTTTTTAACAGCTCGGCAATTTGCCCCTTCGCGTAATCCGCTGCGCATTTGCCAAATTTATCCTTTGCATTCTTGTCGACCCCGGCATCAATAAGCATCTTAGCTATCTTCGGGCGATTCCTGATAGCTGCAATAACCAACAGGGGTCTATCCTTGTATCGCGGGTCCTCCGGTTTTACACCAGCTTGTATCAGTGCCCTGTACGCTTCCGGATTACCCCGATCGATAGCTAAGGTAATCGGTGTACCCAGCGCATGGCTATACGGAGAGAGTTCCATACAACGAAAATAAGGAATGAGTACCTGCAAGGCTTTTTGACGGTATGAATATACGGCATCGTGAAGCAAAAATGCTTCATTCCCGGGATTTTGAGCAAAGGGACTGAACCCTCCACGTATCAATATAGGTATCAAATCAGCTCTATCCCCTTGCACTGCCACTGAAATCGCACTCATTTTCCCACGTTTCAACGATGTGTCCGCTCCGGCATCTAAAAGTGCTTGTACCACCTCTGCTTTGCACTTCCAACACGATTCACCTAACAAATCTCTCCCGCGATTATTTTGATTATCTGTCACTGCATTCGGATTGATTCCTTCCCTTAATGCCTGGATCACCGCGTCATTTTCGCCGTCCCTCGCATGTTGATAGGCTGCCAATTCTTCCTTACGTACTTTCTTTGCATATTCAAAAGCAAATTGTACCGCCATATCTGTTACCATCTCCTCCGCTAATTTCCCCGCTGTATTCCGTATGCCCGTATCCGCTCCGGCTGTCAATAATATCTGTACCGCCTCACGTTGCGATGCGCCTGCCGCCACATGTAGCGGTGTATTCCCATGCTCATCCGGTCGATTAAGTGCTTCCTTGTTTAATACCCATCTCAACAACATGCGTACATTCCCCTCTCGTGCCGCTTTATGCACATCACATCCCTTATCCTGCGTCAATACATCTTCTACTCCCCGCTCTGTACATTCATCCCATACATCCGCAGGTTTCAACCACGTCAATGCTGCCCAATACCCTGCAAACGAACCTATTACAACTAGCATTATTGCCAATACAAGCTTTTTCATTTTTCTGATGTGTTTATGTTATTTCTTCTTTACCACTTTTTCGCCTCAGAGTCAAGCTAATTCCTCTTTCTCCCCTAAAAATTTTGATATAGAGAGAGAAATACTGAGAAACGACGCACAATAACCTCACCAGCTCCCAAAAAGGCTGCCTATCGCATCACCGCTGCCCCTCCGCAACGCACACCCCTCTTCCCCATTTACGATCTTAGATTTACGATTGACGATTTAAGAAGTTAGCGCGCTGAACCGCAGTCCCTCCACAGCACACCCCGTTGCCCACCTCCAATCCGCCCTGCCGCATTTACGATTTTAGATTTACGATTGACGATTTAAGAAGTTAGCGCGCTCCGTTGCGCGATCCCTCCACGGAAAGGTGCCCCCCAATGCAGGCGCTGCTTCCCGGCTTTGCAGCGTAAAAAATCCTTGCGCCACGGCAGCGCCACTATTCTCAATCAAAAATCTAAA
>CAZJIH010000024.1:0-24149 GCA_964545935.1 uncultured Akkermansia sp.
GTTACGAAGCAAAGCCGGGGAGCACCGCCGGCGTTGGGTGGGCTCGTTTCCGCGGAGGGACCGCGCAACGGAGCGCGCATTATTGGTAAATCAAAAATCTAAAATCAAAAATCAAAAATGCGGCAGGGGGGCGGTTGTGGCGGGCACCGGGGCGGGGAGGCAGGAGCAGCGGTTCACGCTTGCTCCCCAGGATTGGAATTCATCTGTGTATGGTTGTTCGATGATGATGATATTTTCACCGCGCTTCATACGGAGCATGGTAGGAGGCTGAGCCCACCAAATTTCCTCATCTCGGATAGGACGCTCCTCGTCCGGAGTCTTCCATGTCGGATTGGGGATACGACTTTTCCCCGCCAAGGAATAATGCCGTGGATTTCGGATTTCCGTACCGTTCACCCGGATACGCGTACCGCATTGAGACCATTCACCGGGAAAAGGAACCCCGGTGTATTGTCGATTTGAACGAGCAGGCGCATCGAACCCGAGGATGAACGGATACTCCCCATCTTCCGGCGCATGAAAGCTTGTGACCGCCCACACCCGAACTCCCGGACGCGCCTGCGGGAAGAGTCCGAGGTTTCCCGATGCCGCCCGTGTTCGGAAATACAGGCTAGCCCCGCGCACTCCGCGCAGCACCTGCAGACCGGCGTAGTTCCCGGACAACACCCGCTCGCGTACGGCATCCGCTTGAGCATCCGGCACGGGTCCGATAACATCCCAACTGCAATCACTTTCTGCCAGGTACGGGAAGTATTCTTCCGCAAAAATAGACTTACGTATTGCCGATAAACGCTTTTCAAAGAGCGCGAAGGCACGTCCGGCTTCGGTATCCGAGGGCGGCAGGGCTACGGTGAACTCATCACCGTCCGTCTCGCAGCCGTTCCAAGCTCGCTCCGCCATGGCACACATTCCGGGCCACTGCGCATTGTGCAACGGGATGCGCGATTTATCGTCCACCCGAATATCCGGCCATGTACAAAAAATGGCACCGAGGTGGGTGGAATCACCCGCAGAAACGCCGCACGGACGCATGAAGAACCACCGACGCACGAGCAAGGCGGGATCGAGTAAATTGCTGTAGCCGATAGAAGAATCGACTGTACGGGAGCGGATACTTTCCGCTCTTTGGGAGCTAGGCTTCAGCATCCAACGCTGCGCGATGGAACGGCGACCTACCGGTAAATCCCACGTCCCTTCCCACTGCATGGGGGTGCGCCCTAGGGAGATAATTTTTCGGCTGATACGCTCCACAAATTGCTCGGCATTCGGTACCCGTACCTCATCCGCTCCGAAATGTAAAATAGGACAAAGCTCTACGGGTACTTCCGCGCAGAATTCCTCGATGAGTTTTTCGAGGATGAGCATGCCTTGTTCGCTGTACATGGGGAAACCGAAGGCACGGTCGAAGTAATCGCTGTGACCGGGCATATCGAGTTCCGGGATGATGGTGATATGGCGGGCGCGGGCATAGCGGAAGAGTTCACGAATTTGCTCGTACGTGTAGGTGTCATTCACATCGCGGGTACGGTACGCGGGGTCATTTAATTGAGGGTACGCCTTGCATTGCACGTGCCATGCCGGATGGTCCGTGAGGTGCCAGTGAAAGTAATTTACCTTGATCCGCGAGGCTAAGTCCAGTTGGTGCTTCAAACTTTCGATGGTTTGAAAGTTGCGTCCGCAATCGTGGTGAAAGGCCCGTACGGCAAACGCCGGGTGGTCCGTGATTTCACAGTACGGGATGCCCCCGTCCTCCGGTAAGACGAGCTGACGCAATGTCTGCAAACCATTGAAAAGTCCCGCCGCGTCGGATGCCGTTACGAGAACTCCCTCTGCGTTCACGCTGAGTCGGTAGCCTTCGGCAGGTATCCCGAGCTGCCCATCGAGCCGGAGGGAAAGTTGATGCGGGTGAGTCCCGGCACGACGCGAATGTTTGCCGAGCTCTGCCATAAAATTATCGTAGGCGGTGGTAATCATGGTGCCATCGTCGGTTTTCATGATTGCCTCGCATGCGGAATCCGTCACAAGTTTCCAATCCGTCGGTGACGTCACTTCGGATTTTCCCTCCCCCCACTTCACCTCACGCGGAAACGGTAACAACGCTACCGGTGCCTTCTCCTCCGCTTCAAGTGAATGCGGACTCTTCCACACCGACTCCGCGGCATCCGTGCGTGTCAGCATGATAGCGCAGATGAATAAAAAAAGATATCGTAACATAATTGCCCGGTATGCGTTAACGATTTGCGCCCACAACGGGGTGCGGGGAATATAATTCTTCGAGGGAGGAGAGCTCGTCCGAGGAAAGGGATAAATCCGCAGCGGAGGCAGCATCGGTGAAGTGAGCGGCATTAGTCGCGCCCACGATGGGTGCCGCCACCCCGCGCGAGAAAAGCCAAGCCAGAGCCACGGCACTCATGGGAACTCCACGCTTGAGCGCTATCTCGTACACACGCTCCACAATCTTTGTATCCGCTTCCTGCGTGGCATCGTATTTTTTATGCAGGACACGGTCGGTTTTGCTACGCGGCGACTGAGAGTCCCAGCCCCGATGTGTGAGGTGACCGCCGGCAAGCGGACTGTAGGGGATGAGCGACACTGCGTATTGCCGGCAGATAGGGATTAGCTCGCGCTCATCTTCCCGGTAAATAAGATTGTAGTGGTTCTGCATGGCGGAAAAAGGTGTCCACCCATTTTTCTCCGCTGCTATCTGCATGTTGTGGAATTGGTACCCGTACATGGCAGAAGCCCCCAAAGCTCGTACTTTACCTGCTTTCACCAAGCTATCCAAAGCTTCCATTGTCTCCTCAATGGGAGTCGTATAATCGAACCGGTGGATGTAGTAGAGGTCGAGGTAATCGGTGTCGAGACGCTGCAGGGTACCGTCAATTTCCCGGAGGATTGCAGCACGGGAAAGCGCGCCCTCGTTAAAAAATACCTTGGAAGCAAGCACAACTTTATCACGCGGGATAGCCAGCTGCTTCAAAGCACGCCCGATAAATAACTCACTTGTACCGTGTGAATAACAATTAGCCGTATCTACAAAATTCACACCCAGCTCGAAGGCGTGGGCAAGCATAGCAGTGGTAGCGGCTTGATCGAGAGTCCACAGATGAAAATCCTCCGACGGAGTTCCGAAGGACATACCACCTACGCATATCCGCGAGATGCGGATACCTGTTTTACCGATTTCTGTATAATTCATAACGAGAAATATTAAGATGTGTGAAAATTCCAGATAATAGAGCGTTTATAAGTTTGCTCCGGGGAGAGCACGATGGAGGGGAAATGCGGGTGATGCGGGGCATCCGGCCAAGATTGAGGTTCTAGGGCGACACCGCCGCGGGGGAGAGGACTCAAACCATCCCCGGTGTACACTTGTAATCCCGGTGCATCAGTGGATAGCTCTAATTCGATTCCATCGCAATACAGATGCGCCGCCTTACGCACTTCGCTACACGGCTCCGCGGAGAGAACATAATTGTCATCCAGCCCGATTCCCGCTACCTGCCGGAGAAAACCGAGCGGAACCCCATGCCGCAGGTCATAGGGTAGGTGACGCACCGAGCATATCTGTCCGTCCGGGATGTGCTCTTGCATAGGGGTAAACCGCTCCGCGTGCACAAAGAGGACATGCTCGTCGAT
Organism: uncultured Akkermansia sp.; assembly: GCA_964545935.1. Classification (GTDB taxonomy): domain Bacteria; phylum Verrucomicrobiota; class Verrucomicrobiia; order Verrucomicrobiales; family Akkermansiaceae; genus Akkermansia. The sequence continues at coordinate 3,640 of CAZJIH010000024.1, forward strand.
GGTATCGCAGCCGCACATATTCCAGTACACATGACTCGTAAGGTTGAGTAAGGTTCGCTCGGTCGTGGTTGCCGACATACAGAGGCTGAGACAGGAACCACGAATACGGTAGGTAAGGTGAACAGAAACCTGTCCGGGGTAACCTTCTTCACCGTCGGGAGAAACCAGTGAAAGCGACAAAAACTCATTTTTCCTGAAGTCATCTACCTGCCAGAGACGATGCGAGAAACCGACCCTGCCGCCGTGCAAATGATTGCAGCCGTCATTGGCATAGAGTCTGTAAGAATGCCCGTCGAGCGTAAACTCTGCACCGGCAATACGATTCGCGACACGCCCGCATACGGCTCCGCAATAACAGGTATCACTCAGTATGTCCTGCGGAGTTTTCGGCCCGTATACGAGATCCCGGTTCTTGTACTGCACCGACACCACGCGCGCACCGTAATTTGATACACGTACACGAAGCGGAGCATTACGTAACTCGTAGAATTGTAATGACTCCGGAGTAACGGATGAGGGTTCGGTCGGCATTGCTGTATTTTTTAAGTAGGAAACGTAAAAGTAAATCAGAATCCGTCCGGCAGGAACTTACTTTCGGCACCGCCCAGCTGAAGATTGCCGTGGGTACCGACCTGAATAGCTCCGATCTCCTTGTAGATAGGCTGCGTAACCGTGTAGGATTGCCCACCGACATCCGATTGAACGGTAAGTACCTGCGCTTTAGTCTTGCCGACCTCACCGCCTATACCGCGTCCGACCGCCGCACCAAGAACTCCGAACCCGACTGACGAAACGATTTGTCCACTGCCACTACCCAACATAGAACCGGCACCGGCACCCAAAGCTGCACCTACACCTGTACCGAGGTTTCGTGCGGTATCCGTCGCTTCTACATCTATCGTACGTTCTCCCGTTACGGTACCGGGTATAAGCTGCCCGACCGAACCGAGCGAGCTTGCCGGTACAGTGTTCAGCGACCTTGTACCGGTGCACGAGCTCAATCCTATGAGCCCACACGTCATCATCGTAAAGAAAAATACTGTTTTCATATCCAATTTCGCATTATTTTTGTCATGACCAAATACCCACGATGCAAGATAAACTCAGCATTGAAAGCATTCCGTATGAACAAAATTAAGTCTACCACAAATTTTTGCACTTGCCAAGGGTAAAAATTCATGCTACACTGGACGCCGTTCTTATGAAAGCGTTTTCTTATATTATAGCAGCGTTAGCCGTGCCCGCGCTTGTCGCGCAAGTACAAGCGGATGATAGGGCCGGAGTTATGGAAGCATACTTCCCTACATCTGAAGGTGTAACACTTCGCCCGGGTGCACATGTACGTGTTGTTCACGACGAGAGTCTTCAAGGACCTGTTCGTAAGATTAATGAGAATATCGGTAAACTCTCACTGGAGCAAAGAAAAGCGTTCATGGAGGCGTTTGCCGCTATGCGGTGCCCGGAGTACAACCCCGTAATTTGGCCGAGTCGGGCGGATTATGAAGAATTTAGGGACGCATGGAATAAAGCACGTGTCGTTCCGGTAACTCAGGTAGCGGTAGGTCTCCAAAAAACATCCGAGGGTACATGGCGCGTTCTGTCGGTTACGGTAGATGCCCGTACACGTAGCCAGATACCTCTTACTTTGAGTGCCCTACGTTACGACGCAGAAAAAAACGAATGGATATCCAATGACGGAATTCTGAAACCGCAGGATTATACAGAATCCGCTGACAGTATCTACGGATCGCAGACCGGAACAAAATGGGTGCTTGAAAAGGAAACATCGCTCACCACGCTTAAGGAAACTCTGCGCGTTTCGCGTACGACAGACGGTAAGTACGTCTACTTAGAGTACACATTTGATGAACGCTCAAAGGTAAGTCCAGACACATCGATAGCTCGCGGAAACTACCTTCTGCGCTTTGAGAATACAGCACCCGGGGCGAATGTCGGCAAGCCGGGGCAGCGTTAAAGAAGTTGCATGTTCGGTGTCGTGGTGCGTGGTTCCGTTGCTCGTACGGTGTGCGAGAGTGGTGTGTTGCGCCTAGCGATACGAACGAGAAAGTTGTCATTTACCGCAAAGCTGCGGCGGAGTTTTGTTCCGTCGCGGCTTTTGTGGTTCTCAATTGCGTGAGGGATATGCAATTGTGAGCATTGAACCCTGACAGAATGTTCGTAAACACAGCATGAGAATAATAGCCGGGCGAGTGGGTGGCATGCCCTTATACGTACCGAAGGGGGATATACGACCGACGCAGGACCGCGTGCGAGCGGCTCTTTTCAATATTCTTACGCCGATATTATCCGGGGCACGGGTGCTGGACTTATGTTGCGGAACCGGCTCGGTCGGTCTGGAGGCACTGAGTCGTGGGGCAGCGTATGCGTGTATGGTAGACGCATCGAAGATCGCCTGCACGACCGCTAAAAGAAACTACGAACAAACAAAACTTACGGGCGGATATATTGTGCAGGCGGATTGCGTATCTTTCACCCGACGTACTCGCGAAAAATTTCACATTATATTTGCTGATCCTCCTTATTGCAAGAGTTTAGGCGACCGGGATATGATAGCGGAACTCCTGATGGGAGGAGTGGCGGAATGTCTCTTACCCGAAGGTTACTTCATCGCGGAAGCGCAGGTAGGGTACGGGGTGGGAGACCGTCTGTCCCGTGACTTCCCCGGCTGGCGTATTGTTGATGAACGTACCTACGGGAAAAATACATTGCTATTTTACCGACATCAGCTATGACTCGTGCCCTGCTCTTCTTCGTTTACAACGTTCTGTACCCGATATTTTTGCTTGTATCGCTGCCGGGATTTTTGATTAAGAACAAACGACGCGGGGGTACCGGGAAAGATATATCGGAGAGATTCGGGCGGTATCGTATACCGGCACCGGCAGAACCTAAGGGTGGGGTTTACGTGCACGCTGTCAGTGTCGGGGAAGTATTCATTGCCCTGAAATGGATACGTAATCTACGCGCTGAGCATGAGTGCCCGGTTATTCTGGCTACATCAACTGCTACCGGTCTGCAAATTGCGAGAGCGGCAAACATCGCTGACCTGCGCGTTATCTTCTCCCCCTTGGATATCCCCTGCATTGTGCGTGCGGTCATGCGCCGCTTTGAACCACGCGTAGTCGTACTCATCGAAGCCGAACTTTGGCCGAACCAAGGTGTCGTTTGCCGAAAATTGGGTATACCCATGGTAATGCTCAATGCCCGACTTTCTCCGCGCAGTGAACGTCGCTTCGCTGCTATACGTCCCTTTACCCGCGTGCTTTTCAGTTATCTCAGTGCCCTCGGTGCACAGAATGAACACGATGCCGAGCGTTTTGTCGGTATCGGGGTAAAACGTGAAATTATTGCGGTTACCGGTAGCATTAAGTTTGATGTTCTCGGGGATACCCCCCCTGCCCCGCGTCGCGATTTCGCGGATATTCTGCGGCGCCTCGCCGGTACGCGTCCCATTGTTCTCGCATGTTCCACCCATACCAGTGAAGAGAGGCTCATCGCTGAAGCCGCACGAGCTGTCGGTGCTTTCCCGCTTATTGTACCACGCCACATGGAGCGACGCGCGGAAGTCGTACATGACCTACGCTCCGCCGGCTTTTCCCCCATTCTTCGTAGCTCAAACGCTCCTCTCCCGGAAAACCCTCCGCCGAATGTTTGTTACGTGGCAGACACAACCGGGGAACTACGTGAGTGGACTGCCCTTTCGCACGTCGCGGTTATCGGTAAGAGTTTTTTAGCGGATGGCGGTCAAAACCCGGTGGAAGCGATAGCGGCACGCGTGCCCGTGGTAGTCGGTCCGCACATGAGCAACTTCGCCGACCTCGTCAGCCTGCTCCTCAGCCGCGACGCCATCCTCCGCTGTCAACCGGATGAATTACCCGCTACCCTGAAGCGTATTTTCGATGCCCCCCAAGAATCATCCGCCCGCACCGAACGCGCTTACCTCACTCTTAGTGTCCACTCCGGCGCTACACAACGCAGCACCCAACTCGTAAAACCGCGGCTCGAGGGCGCGCGTTAGTTCGTTCTCAAGCGTAAATCAAAAAACCGCACCTCAAGTGGCGATATTATTCCGGACCAACAGATATTGTATCGTCCAATTGAATCGAATCTTCGTCAGATTCCACAGTAGGACGCGGGATAGGGGCAGAACCCGGTGCCGGTTCGACAGCGATATTGCGGTATTTAAAGAAACCTGTACCCGCCGGAATAAGATGTCCAAGAATGACATTCTCCTTGAAACCTTCTAGGTAATCCGTCTTGCCGAGAGTCGCAGCTTCTGTAAGCACACGCGTTGTATCTTGGAAGGATGCGGCAGAGATAAAGGAATCCGTCTTAAGGGAAGCTTTAGTAATACCGAGCAAAACAGGTTCAAATTCAGCCGGACGCCCATTCATGGCAGCAGTCTCTTTGTTGATATGCATGAAAGCCGAACGATCGACTTCATCACCCCATAGAAGCCCTGTATCGCCCGGGTCTTTCACACGAACCTTTCGAAGCATCTGCGAAACAATAATTTCCACATGCTTATCGTTAATTTCCACACCCTGAACACGGTACACCTGCTGCACCTTATTGACGAGGTGCTCCTGGAGAGCTTCCTTACCACAGATACGCAGGATTTCGTCGGATGCCTCAGAACCGTCAGATAGTGGTTCCCCGGCGTGCACGTAATCTCCATCGTGAACAATGATATGGCGGTCCATGGGGACAAGGTGCTTGTAAGAAATCATACCCGCATTCTCATCCTTTTCGGAAATTCTGGTAGCACGTTTACGACTTTTAGCGGCTGCATCGCGGGCAGCTGCATCACGATAAACCGTTACAACCTTTTTCCCACGAATCATCGCATCGTCAATGGCTACGATACCATCAATTTCTGCAAGAACGCAAGTATCCTTCGGACGTCGTGCTTCAAAAAGTTCCGCCACACGCGGCAGCCCACCTGTAATATCATTCGTCTTTTGAATCTTACGCGGCGTCTTTGCCACCTGAGTACCCGGCGCAATTGTTTGGTTATCAGACACCGCCAAGTATGCACCGGTAGGAATAGAATAAACACGCGGTCGGTCCTTAGCACCATCAGCGGTATGAACAATCACCCGAGGTGCAAGGTCTTGACGGTGATCAATTATAACCGTCGTACCTTTACCGGATTCAGTATGACCTATCTCCGTACGACAAGTAATACCCTCAATGATATCCTCAAATTCTACCGTACCACCGACTTCGGAAATGACCGGGATAGCGAAGGGATCCCACTCTGCAATGATAGTCTGTGCTTCAATTTCCTGACCATCCTTAACATGTAAAATAGCCCCCATTGTCAATTGATAAGCTTCCTGTTCCTTCCCCTCCGCGTCATATATCTTTACACTACCATTCTTACAAAGAACTACATTGTTCCCATTCTCGTCCTCTACACATCGATCTCGTAAATTCTCATCATAAATAACCCGACCGGCTGATTTAGAAACAAATTCCGGACGATTCGTGGTAGCAGTAGCCGTACCACCGACGTGGAAGGTACGCATGGTAAGCTGGGTACCCGGTTCACCGATTGACTGGGCTGCAATAATACCAACCGCTTCCCCGACTTTTACGGCCTTTCCTGTAGCAAGATTGAGCCCGTAGCACTTAGCACAACACCCTTTATCCAAATCACAGGTCAAAACAGAACGTACACGTACCTTCTCTATACCCACTTTTTCAATCTGTTTAGCCGCATCATCCGTAATAATTTCATTCCTCTCTACGATAACCTTTTTAGTGGTGGGATCAAGAATTTCATCGCAAGCGACACGTCCGTAAATACGTGAAGAAAGTGACGCAACTTCATCCTCCCCATCATAAATAGCAGACATGACAATTCCGTTGTGCGTGCCACAATCCTCATCGCGTACAATGACATCTTGGGCAACATCGACAAGCTTACGTGTCATATACCCCGAGTCAGCGGTTTTAAGAGCTGTATCGGCCAGTCCTTTGCGCGCACCGTGCGTAGAAATGAAATACTCTAAGACGGAAAGACCTTCACGGAAATTAGCTGTAATCGGACGTTCGATAATTTCACCGGAAGGTTTAGCCATCAACCCACGCATACCGGAAAGTTGCTTAATCTGAGCTTTGTTACCACGCGCACCGGAGTCTACCATCATGAACAGAGGATTCGCCACGGCGGAACCTTCGTTATATTCCAACTTGGTATAAAGCTCCTTCTGGATAGCATCGGTCGTTGATGACCATATGTTAACTACCTTTTCGTAACGCTCACCATTCGTAATAAGCCCTTCTTCGTACTGTTCCGCAACTTTGTTAACCTCATCGTATGCGGCTGCTATAAGTTCTCCTTTACTTTCAGGTACCACCATGTCTACAATACCTATCGAACAACCGGAACGCGTCGCTTCCTTGTAACCCAGTTCCTTCAATGCGTCCAGTGTCTCTACCGTGCGTTTCTGTCCACACGTTTGGTAACACCTCCAAATAATTTCACCGAGTTGCTTTTTCCCAACATTCCGATTGATGTAACCCATCTCATTAGGCCAAATTTCATTAAAACGAACACGTCCGGCCGTAGTTACAATAGTTTTCTTATCGACATTTTCCTGATTGAAAGAGAGTCGATCAAAAGCTACACCGGTTTTACCGTAATCCGGGTTCTTAAGACGTATCCACTCATGATATCCAATCTTGCGAGAAGCGATAGCAAATTCAACTTCCGAAATTGATTCAAAAAGAGGCAAAAGATGCTGATTATCCTGATTCTCTTTCACAATCTTTGCACGTGTATGCGTCAGATAATATGCCCCTAAAATAATATCCTGCGTAGGTGTAGAAATAGGTTTACCGGAAGCAGGTGAAAAAATATTGTTGGGAGCTAGCATGAGTAAACGTGCTTCCAATTGCGCTTCCACTGAAAGCGGTACGTGCACAGCCATCTGATCACCATCAAAATCGGCATTATATCCAGTACATACCAGCGGATGTAAACGTATAGCAGACCCTTCGATGAGAACAGGTTCAAAGGCTTGAATAGAAAGACGGTGAAGCGTTGGGGCACGATTAAGGAAGACGGGATGCCCCTTGGTTACCTCCTCCAAAATATCCCACACAACCGATTCCTTACGATCAATCATCTTTTTCGCAGAACGTACCGTATGAACATATCCGAGTTCCTTGAGCCGATGTATGATAAAGGGCTCAAAAAGTGTAAGTGCCATCTTCTTGGGTAAGCCGCACTGGTTCATCCGAAGATTCGGTCCTATCACTATTACTGAACGTCCGGAGTAATCTACGCGTTTCCCAAGCAAGTTTTGACGAAAACGACCACTCTTCCCCTTAAGCATGTCTGAAAGAGATTTTAAGGGACGATTCCCGGTACCTGTAACATGTCGCCCATGACGTCCATTATCGAAGAGCGCATCAACAGCCTCCTGTAACATACGCATCTCATTCCGGCGTATAATCTCCGGAGTTTGCAAAGAATCCAACTCCATAAGACGATTATTACGGTTGATGACACGACGATAAAGATCATTGAGATCACTCGTAGCAAAACGTCCGCCAGGCAAAGGAACAAGGGGACGCAAGTCCGGAGGAATAACAGGAAGAACTGTGAGAACCATCCACTCCGGATGACATCCACTATCGCGGAAACCTTGCGCAAGTTGTAAGCGCTTCGCAATTTTACGCTTATTTTGCTTTGAATTAGTCTTATCCATCTCGTGACGGAGTTGATCAATAAGCGCATCCAAATCTATCGTTTTCAAAAGATGCTGGATAGCGACGGCTCCCATCTCCGCTTCCGGCGCTTCATCTCCGTAATCTTCCTTTATGTTATCGTACTCCTCCTCACTAAGTATCTGACCACGCTCAAAACCACTGACACCACGAGGATCTGTCACGATATAATCTTGGTAATAAATGATGCGTTCCAAATCCTTAGCAGTCAGATCAAGAATAAGTCCTATACGACTAGGCATACATTTATAGAACCAGATATGCGTAACCGGTACCACGAGATTAATATGCCCCATACGCTCACGACGTACACGTGAAGATGTAACTTCTACGCCGCATCGATCGCAGATCGTTCCCTTATTTTTAGCACGTTTATACCGACCGCAAGAACATTCCATATCACGTGTAGGCCCAAAAATACGTTCACAAAAGAGTCCTCCACGTTCCGGTTTAAATGTGCGATAATTAATTGTTTCAGGGTTTTTAACTTCACCACTGGACCATCTTAAAATATCTTCAGGTCCGGCTACTGTAATACAGACCTGGTCAAAATTTTTAGGTTTTTCGGAATTAAAATCGGCTTGTGACATAAAAAGAAAAAGTTAGAAAGTGAAATTACTGATCGGAATCATCTTCATCTGTTTGAATATCAAGGGAATCAGATGCGTCTATATCTGGATCATCTAAATGTATTTCAAGCATATTTTCGTAATCACGGACATCATTCCGGATTTCTTCCTCATCGGCTACATCCGCGAGTACCTGGAACACATCGATTTGCTTATCTGCGCTGTCATTGTGCTTCTTCTCCATCGGTTGTACATTCAAACCGAGTGCCTGCATCTCCTTAATCAACACGTTAAACGATTCAGGTGTCCCGGCTGATAGTGAATTATCTCCACGTACTATATTTTCGTATATACGTGTACGTCCTTGCACATCATCGGATTTAACAGTCAAAAGCTCCTGCAATGTATAAGCCGCTCCGTACGCTTCCATGGCCCACACTTCCATTTCACCGAAGCGTTGTCCACCATGCTGTGCCTTACCTCCAAGTGGCTGCTGGGTAACTAGAGAATAGGTACCTACAGCACGTGCGTGTACTTTATCAGCCACAAGGTGATTCAATTTAAGCATGTAAGTATAACCAACCACAACAGGATAGTGGAAATACTCACCTGTGAGTCCATCTATGAGTCGACTCTTACCTGCCACTGTACCATCCTTTCCGTCACCTACCCATGTAAAGCCCGGTACTTTCTTAGCCTGACTCATGTAATCCCAAATTTTATCTTCATCAATACCATCAAATACAGGAGTAGCTACACGGAAACCCAAAGCTTTAGCTGCAACCCCTAAGTGTGCTTCCAACACCTGCCCTACATTCATACGTGATGGTACACCGAGCGGATTCAATATGATGTCCACAGGCGTCCCATCTTCCAAATACGGCATATCCTCCACAGGTAGTACCCGCGAACACACACCTTTGTTACCGTGACGTCCTGCCATCTTATCACCAACACCAAGCTTACGCTTCGTAGCAATGTAAACCTTTACCTCAGTCACAACCCCCGGGTCTACCTCTGTACCGGCTTCTATTTGATCAAGACGTCGTTCACGTTCATCATCAATATCGCGGAACCGTGGTTCAAACGCATTGATAATTTCAAATATTTGGTTACGTACCGGACTATCATTCATCTCAATCTGGTCGTGATGCTCGGCCAAATTATGAAGCAATGTCTTAGTAATTTTACGATTTGCTGGAATAAGAACTTCACCCGTACCGACTCGTGTGATCTCCAAAGGTATCTTTTCATTAAGTAAACGATCCGATAACCTACTCGTAAGCGAATCTATGAGATTCTTCTTATTGCGTATATAATCCTCATCTACTCGTTTGCGTTGCTTTTGTATCTCCTTCTCAGAATCGAGTTCCGGAGAGCCGGGAGCTGCCGAACGTACAATTCGTACATCCATAACGACTCCTGTAGTACCCGGTGGCACACGAAGGGATGTATCCTTTACATCAGCCGCTTTCTCTCCGAATATGGCACGTAACAAACGTTCCTCCGGTGCAAGGTCTGTCTCGCTCTTCGGACTTATTTTACCAACCAAAATATCACCGGGACGTACCTCAGCTCCTATCCGTACTACACCATCACTACCAAGATTCTTAAGTGCTTCATCTCCCACATTAGGAATATCACGTGTAATCTCTTCCGGCCCAAGCTTTGTATCTCGCGCCTTCTCTTCAAATTCTTCAATATGGATAGATGTATACGCATCCTCTTGTACCAAACGCTCAGAGATAATAATAGCATCCTCGAAATTATATCCATACCACGACATGTATGCGACCAATACATTGCGCCCCAGCGCAAGTTCTCCTCCATCCGTACACGGTCCATCCGCAATCACATCACCCGCACTCACTTTGTCCCCTCGCATAACGATAGGCCGTTGATTGATACACGTAGATGCGTTAGAACGCATAAACTTACGTAATTGATAGACATAGACTCCACTGTCCGGGTCTGTCTTTATACTATCCGGTTCACTCAACCAACGCTGCGGCGAAACCGGTAAAGTTCCATCCGGTGTCGTTACGATGTATTCAGCTGTTGCAGAAGCTACAATCCCCGGACCGGCAGCTACCACAACAGCTCCGCTATCACGGGCACACTTCGCCTCTATACCCGTACCGACAAGTGGCGCTTGGTTGACCATAAGCGGCACACCCTGACGTTGCATATTCGCGCCCATCAGAGCTCGGTTAGCATCATCGTGTTCGAGGAAGGGTATAAGCCCGGCAGCTATAGAAATGATTTGCTTCGGCGACACATCCATATACTCCACACGCCGAGGGTCTACTTCTATAAATTCACCATGTTCACGAGCAGTTACACGCGGACGAACAAAGTGTCCTTTTCCATCATCGTGGTCAATGGGATTATTAGCCTGCGCAATAAGGTGATATTCCTCCTTCTCAGCAGTAAGATATTCAACTTCATTGGTCACCACTACTTCCACATTCGTTACATCCCCCTTCCGATTCTTCTTCTCAATAGTCTTTACTTTTCGGAAGGGTGTTTCAATAAATCCGTATTCATCAATCCGTGCATAGGTACACAAGGAATTAATAAGACCGATATTGGGTCCTTCCGGAGTTTCTATCGGGCAAATACGTCCATAATGCGAAGGATGCACATCTCGTACCTCAAACCCGGCACGATCACGATTCAATCCACCCGGCCCTAACGCCGAAAGTCGCCTCTTATGGGTAAGCTCCGACAACGGATTGATCTGATCCATGAACTGGGAAAGTTGACTACGACCGAAGAAATCGCGTATCACTGCACTAAGTGCCTTGGGATTTATCAGTTTACTGGGTATAACATCCTTTCGTGCCGCATCACAAAGTGTCATGCGCTCCTTAACCAAACGTTCCGTACGTGCAAAACCTATGCGACATTGATTTGCCATCAATTCACCCACTGCACGGACACGACGATTTCCCAAGTGATCAATATCATCCACCATCCCCTCTCCGTGTTTGAGCCGTAGAAGGTATTTCATGGCAGTTAGGAAATCGATAGGTTGAACAAGTCGTACATCCTCCGGTACGTCTAAACCTAGTTTCTGATTGAGCTTGTAACGCCCTACACGCGTGAGATCATAGTGCTTTTCATCTTTAAAAAGCCGATCCAGTGCAGAGGCAGCCTGTTGTACAGAGGATGGATCCCCGGGGCGAAACTTGCGGAATATCTCCCTAAGAGCACTCTCACGGTCGTGAGATAAATCTTTCTTTAGGGTCTTTATGAGTAATTCATCCTCGCGTTGATCAATGACTTCTATCGTCTTAATCCCTAACTCCTGCATACGCCGTATAGTAGCAAGACTTAACGGTTCATACGCTTTCGCAATAATTGACGCAGGCCGCTCCGAATCTTTCTGTTTATATTTAACATCCTCAAAGGGAACAAGATACTCTAAATCATCACCTCCCGCATCAGATATCCGCAATTTCTGAATTGTATAAAATTGCTCTACTATGGAACGGTCTGTCTCATACCCTAAATACCTTAAAAATGTTGTAGCTAAGAATTTACGACGGCGGCGACGACGATCAAGGTACACGTACATCAGGTCATTCGTGTCAAACTGTACTTCCAACCATGAACCCCGATCAGGTATAATACGAAAAGAATAAAGTTCTTTCCCGCCGGAATGACGAGTTTTTTCGTAACAGATACCCGGTGAACGATGAAGCTGTGCCACAACAACACGCTCAGCTCCATTTATGACAAAGGTTCCACGATCCGTAATCATAGGTATCTCTCCCATGAAAACATCTTCTTCAGTTGTATAATCTTTACACGTGAGTCGAAATCTTATGTACAGAGAAGAACTGTACGTTTCTCCACAACGTATCGCAGCAAATTCCGACATCTTAGGTGGCGATATATCGTACGATATATATTCAAGCTTTATCTGCGAGTCATAACTCTCTACCGGAAAGTGTTCGACTAAAACTGCTTGTAACCCTACCTTGAGACGACTCCCCGGCGCAGTAAAACGCTGCAGGAATTCCTCGTATGACTTCGTCTGAATCTCAATAAGATTCGGGGGTTGGATAACTTCTACTATATTTCCGAAACTAATACGCTCTTGCTTAGGCTTTGACATGGAGTGGGCGGGAATGGGTTTATGCACTCGGTACCCGAGTGCAGGTCGGTTCTTATTTGTAAAACCGACCCGGGACATGTTGACTGATGCATACATGCACCGGGTCGATTCTAGGTATAGGAGGGGTTAAGGGTTAAATATCCGAGAAAAAATAAGAAAATCAGTCAAGTAAAATGGGTACGCAACGCAGGGGAGGAGGTATTCCTCCCCTGCTCTCAATGAATGAGAAACTTTACTTGATGGTAACTTTTGCACCGGCTTTTTCGAGCTCTGCCTTCGCCTTGTCGGCATCCTCTTTCGAAGCACCTTCAAGAACAAGTGCAGGAGCACTTTCAACAAGCTTCTTCGCATCAGCTAACCCTAAACCGGTCTTAACAACTCGTACCGCTTTAATAACGGCTATCTTGTTGGCTCCGGCTTCAGTAAGCTCAACGTCAAATTCAGTCTTCTCTTCAACAGCTTCTGCAGGAGCAGCGGTTCCGGCAGCTGCCGCTACTACAGGTGCAGCAGCAGAAACTCCCCACTTCTCTTCCAACAACTTTACAAGCTCAGCAACCTCAATGATCTTGAGCTTGTCGATTTCTTCGGCAATTGTATGTATATCAGCCATAGTTTTTTTTATTTTTTTGGTCCTTGTCGCGGGTGAGGGCTCCCCACCCATTTCAGTTCTCACCGGCCGGAGAGCCGACAGAGAACCCTTCTTTTACAGGCGAATGTGCTCCATAATACCACACATCAGCCATCCGGTCAAGTTTTTTTCTTCAGGATGATGCAGATTCAGACGATACTTCACTTTCCTGATGTTTATCGACGTATGCTTGAAGGACACGTGCCAACGCTGCGCCCGGAGCATTGAGTGTTCCAAGTAGTGTCGCAAGTAGAACTTCGCGACTCGGTAAATCACCGAGTTCTCGTAATCGTTCAGGTGATAATTGAGCACCATCGAGTATACCTACCTTGTATTCCGCTTTTTTGGAAGTTTTAGCAAAGGCATTGATAACTCGAGCCGCAGCGCATACATCACTCTGTCCGGTCACGTACGCAGTCTGTCCCTTGAGTGCTTCAGATATATCCGGTAAGCCCGCCTGCAATAATGCCTTTGACATGTAAGAATTTTTAGCGACTGTGCAAGAAGCACCATCGGCTGCCAAAGAAGCTCTCAACGCAGTAAACTCAGGTACGGAAACTCCGGTATAATCTATCACTATCAAAAAAGGTGAACTATTTACCTTGGCAAGTAGGTCTTTTATAATAGTACCCTTATCAATATTTACTTTCTTTTCGGAACTCATAAACGTATTAAAAAAATTATATCATTCAAAGTTTGGAGTATTCTGTAGAAGCAAGCAATATTCCCGGATTCATCGAACACGAAACCGTCGCCGCAGAGATATATGCACCTTTGGCGGCAGAAGGTCGCGCCTTCACCACTGAAGCTATAAGCGCTCGTAAATTTTCTGTTAATTGCTCCGCTGTAAAAGAAAGTTTACCGACCGCTGCCGATATGTTGGCATTCTTATCAACCTTGTAATCGACGCGTCCCGCCTTCACTTCCCTCACAGCCTTAGCTGTATCATCGGTGACAGTACCCGTCCTCGGATTGGGCATAAGCCCACGCGGACCAAGTATACGCGCAATTTTACGTACCTGCACCATGGCATCCGGCGTAGCTATAGCACTATCAAAAGCTAAGAATCCTCCTTGTATCTCTTTTATCAGTTCGTCTATACCTACTTTCTCCGCACCGGCATCCAGTGCCGCCTGCGCCGCTTCCCCTTGCGCAAATACGATTACTCGCACATTTTTCCCGGTTCCATGCGGTAAAGCTACAGACCCACGTACCATCTGGTCAGATTTCCGTGGATCAACCGTCAAATGAAAAGAAACTGTTACCGTAGGATCAAATTTAGGAGTAGGGAAACTTTTCATAAGTTCCACCGCTTCCTCGACTGAGTAGGACTTCCCTGCATCGACAAGTCCCGCTGCCTGTTTATAACGTTTTGAATGTTTTGTAGACATAAAATAATGCAGTACGTACGGGTTTATAGATGAATAAAAATTCCCTCCTGCGGAAGAGAAGTGTGTTTAGATACCTTCGACATCGATACCCATTTGGCGGGCTTGCCCGGCAATTATACGCGCAGCTGCCTCCGGACTCTTTGTATTTAAATCCGGCATCTTCGCATTAACCACCTCCATGAGTTTCTCTTTCGTTATCTTCGCAACCTTCTTCTTATTAGGTTCGCCCGATCCGGAAGATATGCCCGCCACTTTCTTTAACATATTAGCAGCAGGCGGCATCTTAGTGATAAAATCAAAAGTTTTGTCCTTGTATACTGTAATTACAACAGGTAACACATCACCGGCTTGCTTCTGAGTTTTTGCATTAAACTCTTTGCAAAAAGCCATGATATTAACACCTGCCTGCCCGAGAGCAGGTCCTACAGGCGGCGAAGGATTCGCGGCACCGGCAGGTATCTGTAACTTGATGGTTTTTACTACTTCTTTTGCCATGGTTTTTATTTATTTGTAGTGAGACCTATCGGTTCTTTACCTAATAGATCGTAAGATGTTTCATTCATTTCGTGTAAGGTTACGCTCATCCTCTGCAACCAACCGTACCTGAGCAAAATCTAAATCTAACGGGTTGGAACGTCCGAACATAGTTACCCCAACGCGTAACCTCCCATGCTCATTGTCTACTTCCTCAACTATCCCTCGTTCCCCCTGAAAGGCTCCTTCCAAAACTACTACCTCATCATTGATGTTGATAACAATTTTCGGTCGCGCTACTTTACTACGACGTGCCACTTCACGCTTAAAATCAGCAACATCCTTAGCTGACATAGGAAGAGGCTCTTTGTTGCGTCCACATGCAAAACTTATAACACAATCCACTGCCTGAATCTTGTACCATGCGTCATTATTTAATGCTCCGGTAACTGGGTCCCGTAAAGCAAAATTAAGGTAAACATACCCCGGATATAGTTTCCGTTCCTGTACATATTTTTTCCCATTACGCACTTCTTCCACTTTTTCAGTGGGGACCAGTGGTTCACTTTGCAATAAACTCCCTACTTCTTCATCTTCCCTAAAGAGTCGCTTCAGATTCTCCATCGCTCGCCGTTCCTTGTTAGAAAGTACGTGCAACACATACCATTGATCCTGCGAGGCTATGGGTTGAGCTGTTGATTTCTTTTCGTAAGAGCGTGGCATGGGTAATATGATAGTTAGGAGAGTTGTTCAACGGCCCATGTAACAACACGTGCCATCACAAAATCAAAGAATGCAACGTACGCACCGAGTAGTACCATTGCTATTAACACAACGAGCGTAGAACTCCAAAGTTCACGATATTTCTTAAATCCTTTTACCTTGGGATCACTTTCCCACGGCCACGAACATTTCTTAAGTTCGCTCTTAATGGCTGATATAAAGAGGGAAAGTTTTCTAAACATGGCTATTAGGTATTTTTTGTAATATGTATGATACTTCAGTACTCAGGGTATGGGAGACTCGAACTCTCAACATGCGGTTTTGGAGACCGCCGCTCTACCAAATTGAGCTAATACCCTACATCCTTCCTCTGCCGGACTACCGGAGGATGTCACATCGCAATGTACGTAACATCCTCCGGTTCCCGAAGCAACTGCTCCGTTTTCAATATAAAAACTCGGAGACAGTTGCCGCATGAGGAGTTATAGATAGATGAATTTCAACCATGAATCTCGCTTACCCGCCCCGCACCAACGGTACGTCCACCTTCACGAATAGCAAATCTCATTCCCTCTTCCATTGCAATGGGGGTAATAAGCTCTATCCGCATGGTAACATTATCACCGGGCATCACCATCTCTGTACCTTCCGGTAATGTAACCGTTCCAGTAACATCCGTTGTACGGAAGTAAAATTGCGGACGATAGTGGGTAAAGAACGGGGTATGACGCCCTCCTTCTTCCTTGGTCAGTACATATACCACCGCATCAAAGTCTGTATGCGGTGTCACAGTACCCGGTTTAGCAATCACCTGCCCACGTACAATATCTTCTTTCTTGATTCCGCGAAGCAGTACCCCGACATTATCACCGGCTTCACCCCTATCGAGGAGCTTACGGAACATTTCTATATCGGTCACAGCTGTCTTTACTGTGGGCTTGATACCGACAATTTCGACATCTTCCATCTTATTGATAACACCGCGTTCGATACGTCCGGTAGCAACAGTTCCACGTCCGGATATGGAAAATACGTCCTCCACAGGCATCAGGAAAGGCTTATCAGTCGGACGATCCGGTGTCGGTATGTATTCATCGACTGCATCCATGAGTTCCATGATAGACTTCACTGCTTCCGGATCACCTTCAAGCGCCTTCGTCGCAGAACCTTTGATGATAGGTATGTCATCACCGGGGAAGTCATAAGATGAAAGTAATTCACGTATCTCCATCTCCACAAGCTCCGCAAGTTCCGGATCCGCTAAGTCCATCTTGTTCATGTACACTACAATATAGGGAACACCTACCTGGCGAGCCAGCAGAATATGCTCACGTGTCTGTGGCATAGGTCCATCTGCTGCGGATACCACAAGGATAGCTCCATCCATCTGAGCCGCACCTGTGATCATGTTCTTCACATAGTCGGCATGCCCGGGGCAGTCAACATGCGCATAGTGCCGCTTATCCGTTTGGTACTCAACGTGAGCTGTCGATATCGTAATACCACGTTCACGTTCCTCAGGGGCTCCGTCTATCTGATCGTATGCCTTGAATTCTGCTTTACCCTGGTCTGCAAGAACTTTCGTTATCGCAGCCGTGAGGGTCGTCTTACCATGGTCAACGTGACCTATCGTCCCCACATTCACGTGGGGTTTCGTTCTCTGGAATGCTTCTTTAGCCATAATAATTTGGTTATGTTTAAGCTGCTTACTCTTGCAGAGCATCAAAGCTTCCGATGGGACTTGAACCCACGACCTCATCCTTACCAAGGATGTGCTCTACCACTGAGCCACGGAAGCGATCACGCTCATGAGCCGCCCCATAAGGGAACGGAAAAGCGCAAAAAATTTACACCCATTTTTCCCATCCGTCAATCATAATTTCATAAATTATTAATTTTTTTCCGTAATTTTCAAAAAAATTTCCAAAAATTCCCCCCCATTTTACCATGTCCCTCAGACTATGGCAAATTTTTCTTGCGCATTTTTTGAAAATGGTTTGACAAATGGTGATGATGCGGGTACAATGAACGCGATGTTGAACGTTCTTGATATGAAGCGAAATAAGCATCACTACACGTTATTCCTTGCCGGTCTTGTTGCGCTCGGTCTGTCCGGTTGTGTCTTCGATACGGAACCCTTGCCGGAGATGCCTTATCGCCCGCGTGCAGTAAAGCATACACCACCGGCTCAACCTAAACAAGAGGAACCCGTGCAGTCTACCACTTGGGAGGAATCTCCGGCTCCTTCCCCTTTCATCACTACGCAGACCCCTACACCGCGTCCCTCGAATAACCATGCAGCGGATGCGACGTCCACACCACGTCCGTCCCCAACAGATAAACCGGTAACTCCTTCCTCTTCGCCGGCTACTTCACCCGCTCCGGCATCGCGTCCCGTAGAACAACCGGCACCTGCAGAACGACCGACTCAGCCGACAGTTATCGATTTGCCGCCTCAGTCTCCTGCACCCTCTCCTACCACGGCTCCCGCTCCGGCGACATCATCGAAGCCTTCCACTGACCTCAAACAAATTACTAACACCGGTCCCATACCGACAGCTGCGCGAGTGGAAGGTGACCCCACACGTGTGTGGAATCCCTTGGATCCGAGTAAAAAAATTCGCATCATCAATCCTAAGACCAATCAACCCTACCCGAGTGGCAAAAAGCTAAAGGTGCGTGGAACAAACTTCCAGTTTTACGTGCCGTGAATACATCCGGATCACCGGCTTTTCCCGACGTCGCCGTACTGGGTCCCGGTCTCTTGGGTGGTTCCTTGGCTATGGCTATCCGGCGTTCTTTGCCGCACGTCCGTGTCAGACTCTGGGCCCGCCGTGAAGCTCCCCTCGAGTATGCCCGGTCTCATCAATTGGCTGACTTCTGTTCGACTAACCTGCTCGATGTCGTAAGTGGTGCCGCATTAGTTATATTAGCGACACCGACGACTACGTATTTGACACTCGCGGAGCAATTTGTCGATGTTCTTGCTCCGGAGACTCTGGTTACGGACGTAGGTTCAACCAAGGGGGATGTACATGCCGGAGTCGGTCGTTTCCTCCTTTCAAAGGGTCACCTATTCCTCGGTTCGCATCCCATGGCAGGGTCAGAAAAACAAGGAATCGAATATGCGCGTGCTGATCTCTTTCACGACGCTACCGTCGTGATCACCGATGAACACCCCGTTGCGCCGCATGTCGTTCAACACCTCACAAATTTCTGGACGCAACTGGGTGCCCGCACAATTACCCTCCCTCCCCTGTTGCATGACCGACTCGTGGCGGCTATTTCCCACACACCTCATATTCTCTCCGCCTTAATCGCTCGTGCCGCTACTTCCAATCCCGACTTGTCTCCGGTTTCTCTCCGTCAACTGGCTTCCACCGGTTACCGAGATACTACCCGTATCTGCAGCGGTTCCCCCACGCTTTGGACCGATATCCTTTCCCAAAACGCGGACGCTATCTGCCCTCTCCTCGAATTCTGTATCCGCGATTTACAGGACGTGCTGCGTCTCTTGCAAAATGGTCAGCGAGATTCCCTGCAGCAATGGCTGTCTCAAGCTCAGTCATCTGTCCTGCCGCCTTCCTCGCCTCTGCCCACACATCCGACCCGTTAATTTTTGTCGGCGAAGGGGTGCGCCTACGCCGGCACTGAACACCGGTCTCACTTGTTCTTCATCCACTTCAGCGTTCACTTCACATACGCGACGGAATATGCGTCTTCTCCATCAACAATCAGCGATTCAGTGAGCATTGCGGTAGAGTATTGTTTTCCTCATTGCTCGGAAAACGGAAAAACCGATGTGCATTACGGGACGTCACACGGCAAATTTCCTCAACATCAACATGCCGGAGTTCCGCTAATTTCTGAGCAACGTAGCGAACCCGCCCCGGTATATTCAACTCTCCCCTATGCGGTTCCGGTGAAAGAAATGGTGAATCAGTTTCAACCATAAAACGGTCTTCCGGACACCACGCGGCTACAGCTTGTACTTGCTCTGTTTTTTTGAAGGTTATAAGTCCGGTGAATGACACCATCCCATCCAAATCCGAAAAAATACGTTCCGCCTGCTCCCGTGTACCTATAAAACAGTGAAACACCGGTCGTACAGTCGGGTATTGCCGCGCAATCGCGAAGGCATCTTCAAAACACGCGTCCCCGGCACCTACTTTGTCGCGTGTATGCAGAGATATATTCAACCCTAACTCGCGCGCAAGTTCAAAATGCCTTTCCAAGAAGTCATGTTGACGCGTCCGATACGCATCCTCGTCCCACCCCTCCGGCGCCTTCCAATAGTAGTCTAATCCGGTCTCCCCCACGGCTGCCAAGTGATTATTGCGGCTCAGCTCACACATCTGTTGCCAATGTTCTTCCGTCGCTTCCGTACAATCAGAGGGATGCACCGCCAAACAAGCTGATATAAAATCAGGCATCTCCCGCGCTTGCTGAAGCGTCCGTCCCCAGTCCGTCGGCGATGTCCCCTGCGATATGCAGTGTGTCACTCCCATCGCCTCACTCTCTGTCCGTAAAGCTACTATATCTGTATATCTCGCCGACGCTAAATGACAATGCGTATCAATAAGCTCCACCGGCATCTCTGTCTCATCTCTCTCCATGCCTTCATATTAGCAAATATGTCTATGTTTGTCAATACGTATACTAACCCAACACCTCTCCCAAATAAATCAAACACTCACAGTAAAGCGATAACTTCGTTACGTGGCAACACGGCTTAGCATCGTAAAAAATCCTTGCGCCACGGCAGCGCCTAGAATTTCAATCAAAAATCTAAAATCAAAATTCCAAAAGTCCTTCCCACCACTCCCTCCACTACCTGCCGC
>CAZJIH010000025.1:0-23145 GCA_964545935.1 uncultured Akkermansia sp.
TCAATATAAAAAATTTTCATTTTTTTTATTTGAGTACCCGACCAATCTCGCGATTCTCCGGAAAAGATTCCTCCCATTTTCGCACCCATGCTGAGAAAATGAATAGCTGAGCAATGATCGGCGCTGCGGGTAAATGCGGGAATCTGTTCCAAGGAAATGTTTGATTCTAATTTTCTCGGTACCGGGGTTGACCTTAGAAATTAGTCCTATACCCGATTGTTGCGTTTGCTGAATTTTGTTGATCGCGGAATTCGAGGGAGCCGTCGAGGAAGATACTTCCGGCGTATGAACCGAGGGGCACAGAGATACCGGCACCAACTTCAATACCTACCGCACCCACTTCCGCGCTTTCTACTTCAGCGGAAGTTTTACTACCGACAATACCCGTTGTAGCAGTCCCGGAGCGATCTCCGACATCAGCTTTGACCAGTAAACGCGCCTCAAACACTGTCGTGCGATTGAAAGCGTTCGCCGCCACAACCGCCTGCAAACGGGCACCCGCACCGACGGTAAACGTCGTTTGTTCGATATCATCCACACTCAAGCCCGCGTTACTACCGGACTCATTGTATCCGCTGACCGAAACATGTCGAATTTCGATATTAGCGACCGGTTGAATAGCCAGCGTACCACGTTCATTCAACACATGCGAATACCCCACTTCGTACAAAGCACCGATAGAGAAAGCATCCGTACTACCCGATGTATGGTACGACCCGGCACCGTAATTTACGGTACGATCGAGGGAGATATCCGACATTCCGGCGCTGAGCACGAAAGTATGAATCCACGCGCCCTGCGATGTACGTAAGAACGCGCTCAGGTAAGCGGAATCTACATCACCGTTTGCTGAATCCGCCGCATCCGTCTTCAAATCTCCGTACATAGCCGATACTGCCATACCGATTGTCGTGTGAGATGAAATATCCGCGTCCACCCCGAAGGTACCACCCCAACTATTCAGAGTAAAGCCCGGCGCAAGTGAATCCGACTCTAACTTTTGGTAATCCGTTTCTCCGTTAATCCAAGCGTGCCAGAGCGGGAAACGCTCAGATATTTCAGCCGCCATCGTTGTTGTACGATTGCGTATAGCCGAAAGTTGACGGTGCAAATCCTGAGAGACAGCTGAGCCTAAGGTAGAAATAGATGAGCCGGCGACAGCCGCGAGCGGACGTTCCATTCCGGCGGAATCTCCGTTTTCCAACATGTTATACAAACTCAACGCCAGTTTCGCGTAATCTGAATTCGGATTGGTCAACAGATCAAGGAAAGCACATGAAGGATCAGTCAAAGAATCCCAGAGTAAAGTAGCCCCCGCGCGTGAATTTTTATGAGCACCGGGCATCGCTCGGTCAAATTTATTTTCCTTAGCTACCTGAGTAGTAACCGTTATCGTCTTATCCTCCCCTTCTAATGTAATATCATACACCTCATCGATGATAAAGGCGGAGCCACGCAGTTTAAATTTA
Source organism: uncultured Akkermansia sp. (assembly GCA_964545935.1). Taxonomy (GTDB): domain Bacteria; phylum Verrucomicrobiota; class Verrucomicrobiia; order Verrucomicrobiales; family Akkermansiaceae; genus Akkermansia. Next base: position 1,470 of record CAZJIH010000025.1, read on the forward strand.
TCCTTCCCCTGCATCTCTTTCAACACTCCCAGCATTTCATCCGTAGCGGAGAATCCGAGTGAAAAAGTTTTTTCGTGTTTTCCGGTAGCGTAAACCGTGAATGTAGAAGAATCCGACAAGGTTAGGTCACCTTTTACCGGCGCGCCTCCTTTGTCGGCATCCAAATTCATCGTTAAATCACCGTTCAGAGTAACTTGCCCGAAAATCAAGGGTGGCGTATTTGTCGCGACTTCAGTCAAATCCAGAATCCAGTTACCACCTTTTTGCACATCAACATCCCAACCATGCGCTTTATCAGGTGTATCACTCCGTGCGTTCTTCAAAGTAAACGACACGCCGTCCCCAATCTCAAGTTTACCACCTTTTCCACTCGGCGCGTTCCCACTACTAAATGTTCCGGAGAAGGTACCACTGCCGACCGATAGTGAACCACCATTAGTCCCCCGTAAGGTTCCGTTACCATTCAAAGCGGTCACATGATGCTTCCCGCTTCCTACATCCAGTAAAGTATTTTCACCTTGCAGTTGCACCGCTACCCCGTTAAGAGAAGCGTCTCCCGTGAGTACCAGTGAACCAATTTGCGCTGCGGCTTCTTCATGTTGAATCTCAACCAACTGAAGAGTACCGCTACCCTCGCCGCCACTGAAATCGGTATGAGATAGCGTACTCGCGCCGGTCAACGAAAGTACGACTCCATCCCGCATGACAACCCCCGGACCATCCTCTACGCTTCCCGCGTCACCCAGTGTCTCTAAGGTCGTATGCCCACCCGCTAGTACCAATCCGCGTTCTTCTTCATCCTCACTCTTTTCATCTTTCCCATGCGGCGCAGAATATGTAAACTCAATCGCTTTCACATTATTTTCCGCACCATGTAGCTCCAGAGCTCCCGCTTCGATGTACGTTGTACCACTCGCCAGTGTGTAATTACCACCTACGGTCAAGGTACCCATACCCGTCTTTGTGATATCCACTCCTTCCGCACCGGTGATTGCTCCCTTAAAGGTTGTATCCTGACCGTGTACAGCTTCCCATCCGGGTTCCGGTCTCAAATCTCCGTCATCATATCGGTCATCTTCCACGTCCTTGTAGAAGGTATTATCAAAGATGACATTCAGGCGATTTTCAGTCGGTTTTTCTGCTTTGTTATTGATGACGAGTTGAGATCCATCAAGTCCCAGCAGGTTACGTACAATAGCTCTATCCGCGTAAGGATCGTTTGCGCTCCAATCCAGCGTTAAGGTTTGACCCTTCATCACTACTGTAGCTTTCTTTACGAACATATCCAGAGGTGAGGTAGAGACTTTCGGGTCACCCATACCATCTCCCGGCATGACTAAGTAGAGGTACTGCGGTTGTATAGTTAAGATTAATCCATCCTCGGTGTACCTATTTTCACCGTTTGCGTCCATAGCCATAGCGAGTATATTGGCAATTTGATCCGAAGATTTACCCATATCATCGTACAAATTCCCGGAGGTACCCCAAGTAGCGTTTTTAAGCGCGAGTACGTAAAAAGAATTGTTATCTTCTACCAGCTCCGTCAGTATATCTTCATCAAACGCCAATTGCGTTTTCTCTCCACGTTCAATGGTAAAGCCGCTTTGTCCTTCAATGAGATATTTTAGTTTACTCTTATCCGGTGCCGCTCCGGAGTAGGTTGTCCAATCCTCAGCCGTAAAGTACAGTGAAAGTCCTTTATCTTTCGTGTACTTACCGGTTATCCCTTTAAGGAGACCGTGCGCGTTCACTGTAATATCATCCAAGTTACCCGCGTTCATCCCGGCTACATCAACCACCGGCGTTCCGGCAGATGCCGCGTAGGTTTGAACCTCAGCCGCCGGTGCCGTGCGTACAATCAACTTTGTTTCCTCCGGTAAATTATCGAAGACATTGGCATTAGCTAAGGTCACATTCGCGAGTACGATAGTACCCGGACCGGAAGCCGCGCCCGCGCTCCAAGAATTTAGATGCACAGCCGTATCACCGAGTACGATAGCACCCTTCTCTGAGGTCACCAATTTTGTACCGCTTCCTACAATATCCGTAGCTATCACCAAATCCCCATTACCGGCATTTCGTAATGTTAAAGCGTCATCCTCTCCCATCCCTAATTTCCCGGTCAAGGTAATTTCCGCGTCCGAATCCGTTACCAATGTCCCTTTTCCGCTGACTCCCGCTTTTACTTCACCGGAAGTTCCTTTCAGTGTCCACGTACTTGTCCCCGTATCCAGAGTTCCCTCAAATCCGGCGATATTCCCACTAAGTGTACCCTTTGCCGAGTTTTTAAGATGGAGGGTACCCTTACCACTGACCTCACCGCTTATTTCGATATCACCCTTCAGGAGTGACGAATCACCCGTTACTTCTACCTTCCCCGCCTTTACTTTGCTACTCTTTCCGGCTTGGATATCTCCCCCGGCAAATTCAAGTGTGGTCTTTTCATTCCCCAATGCCGCGTCATTGTCCAAAATAGTTGTACCACCGGATAATTGCACACGTCCCACGGAATTGGCGCCGCCGAGCGCAACCATTCCGGATTGAACTTCCAGCGTTCCTTCCCCGGATATGACTCCGTTGTAGGTTAAGGTCGAGCCACCCGTACTCTTGAGCGACATTTCGGCGTTCTTGGCGATATCCGCCGCTCCGGTCAAAGTCGAATTTCCGGCGGATTCTAACGTTAAGCTGCCTTCCCGTACTTCCATCTTTCCGGCATGTGTCCCGGCGTCTTCCCAGTGTAACGTAAAGTTACCTTTCCCGTTTTTCACCGTTCCTCCGTCCAGAGCTAATTTTAAGCCACTGTTCGCAGTTGGGTCAGGTGTCTGCTGTCCCCAAGTCACACTACCACTCGCACCGGCTTTTTCGCCTACTTCAATATGTAGAGCGGTACTCGTGCTTTCTTCACTCACGAGGGTACTAACATCCTGAGCTGTATCGGCTTCCGTATAAAGTAGGGTGCCTTCCTTATTCAAGCGTAAGTCCGTTTCCGCCGGCAGGGCATGATCATTCCCGAGTCCTAATTTCCCTTCCACAATAACTGTCGGTAGACTCGTGTTCTTGAGGTTCAGGTTCAGCTGTGCGCCCTCTTCTACCACGAGCATCCCTTTGCTGTCCCCATCTTCGAGGGATAGACCGCCGGCGCTTCCATCCGATGTCAAAGTATACACTCCGCTCTTTACAAATACATTATCCGGGTTCACCGTTCCTTGCACAGTCAGGGTTGCTCTGCCTCCATCCCCGGCTCCTTCTTTTGTAAGGTAAATGTTTTCGTCCTTTGTCGCAGCGTTAGGTGTCCTATCCTGCATATCCACCCATTCACCGGATGACTGATCCGACCAAGTACCCGTAGCGCCACCATTCCAAGTAGTACCCTGTTCGACATCCCAAGTCAGGTGTCCGTCGTTCGTCAATTTCAAATTCAGGTATAACCACGGATTTTCATTTGCCAGAACGCGGAAGTATGCCTCCAACCCCGGTGCCCATCCAACGCTTCCACCTCGTCCATTATTCAAAAATTCTACCGTGTACACACCGTTTTTGGCTTCGGCTCCCTCACTGAGTGCACTGAGGTAGGCGGCACTCATGCTGAAGGTTAGCTGGCTGTCGGACGTCATGTTGTTACCGACACTAAAGCCCTCGCCCAGCAGGATATTCGGTATGGATGCACCACCGGGGGTGTCTAGGATAATACTTGCTCCACTGCCCCAAGTCAGGGGGGCAGCAAGGGTAAAACTACCGCCGCGCAACGTTAATTCGGCACCGGCACCGAGCTCGAGTACCAGCCCCCTCCCCTGCGGCTCTTCTGCCGTCCCTTCTGATGCGTCTTGCAGTACTTCTATCGTCAGGTTCTTCTTTTCACCCACATGCAGGGTACCACCCGCCGCCGTGACTCGCCGGAGTACCTGTCCATTCGCTTCAGATGTCAAACGACCACCTGTCCGGAGCTCTACCATCCCTCCGTAAGTGTTCGCTCCCCCGTTTACTGTTACCCCGGCAGTTCCTCCGATACTTACCGTACCTCCGTCCCCAACTATCCCGGAATCTATCGTAACATTCCCACCTACCAAGTTCGCCGTACCTTGACCGCCGGTTTTCAGTGTGCCGACCTTCAATTCCGTCCCTTCCCACGTAAATTGACCTCCGCTTATTCCTAATTCACCTCCGACTGTCATGCTACCGCCTACATCCAGCGTGCCGCTCTGCACTTCTACTGCCCCACCTACGCCTGTCACTCCGTTCAAATATTGCGTAAAATCCTCTCCTTCTTTACCTTGCATAGTCAGATTACCGCTTACTTGCACGGTACCGCTGTACCCACGTTGTCCCCCGGTTTCCTCAACATTGTTTATATTCCATGTATCGTTCGCTTGAATGACGAGGTTGTTGACATTGACCTGTCCATCAACCCACGTATTGGAACGCAAGCCGCCTATCGTTAAGGTTCCGGCTTTTTGAATGAAGGTACCGCTACGAATTTCGAGACATACGTGCGCGATATCCGAATTCCCGGTACCGGTTACTTCAAAGACAGCCGTTGGGTCCTGCAAAATCAAGCGTTCCGGATTTGCGTTATCTACTTCGTTTGTATAAACTGCCGATAAACTGCTTACTTTATTGCTTCCGTTGAATATAAGTTGGTTACCTGCTGCCAATTGTAAGTCTCCGAGTACATTCAGATTCGCGAAATTACTCCACAAATCTTCTTTACCGGAGATTCCTTTTATTCGCATGCGTACCCCTTTTTCCAAGTTCACTCCGTTCCCATCGTAACTCCAATTATTCTCTCCACTCAAGTCTACTTCCCAAGTCCCGGTACCACTTACTTTCAAGCTCTTCTTTACATCCGCCTGCAGTACATTCGGTCCGATAAGTTGAACACTCGCTCCATTTTCCAGTGCTATTTCACCTCCGTTTGCTACCGCCAAGGCAGTGGTGAAGGCTGCTTTCTTACCCCCTTGCACTGTTAATTTTCTCTCCAAGGTTACTTTTGCTTTGAAGGTGCTGTCAGCTCCTACACTCATATCTACTACATGCAGGTGTCCATCGTTTGAACCATTGAAGGTAAAAGCACTACTGCCGCTGATATTTACTTCCCTAGCTTCTATCAAGCCGGATACGACTACCGTTGCTGCTTCCCCGGTGTCGCCTACTATGTTGACTTTTGTGCCGTTTGTGTAGGTTCTATCTCCGTCCCACAACCCGCTATCATTCCCGACTACTCCATTCCTCCACGTGAGTAGGTGTGAGTTGTTGTGCTTCGAATCTGTCCATGTGTATTCACCGCTTATCTCGGTGAAGAGTATCTGTCCGGCTTGATTCAATTCCCATGTGTACCCGATGATGCCTTCAATGTGTAGTTTGTCTTGCTCTTTCCACAGGGTGTAAAGGTCTCCTACTGCACCACCGGTGAATAGTTGTAACGCCTCTATCGTACCTCCGTTCGTGTGCTTTTCTATGTAGTCCGCTACCCCAACCAATGTCAAATGAAGGGTTCCCCCGGTCGCATTTGTTAAGCTCCCAATCCCCAGTACTCCGGCGGCTTTATAGTCTACCTCTGACCCAATGGTGAGTTGTAAGCTGGCATCACCGTTCATCGTAAGTGCGGATACTGCGCTCGGTCCACTTCCGTCTATCTGTAAACTGCCACCACCACCTAAAGTAAGTGTTCCGTCCGCTCCGCTGAGTTGCAAATTCCCGCCCACGGTGAGTGTTTTACCGTCGTTCACTGTAATTCTTCCGGTGCCGCTTACTTCGTTAAATGCCGCATCACTCTGCGCGGTAAGGCTCGTCCCATTCCCCATTGTCAGATTGTATCCTATAAAGCTCCCCGATTGGCCTGTATTGACTGTAAGATTAACCCCTTCTGCCAGCACCACCGCCCCGGTAGAACCATCCGCCGCGTGGAAGGTTTGCATAGAAGTTCTCTCTCCGAATACAAAGCTACTTCCTTGTACCCCTGCCAAAGTTAGGGTATGTCCCTTCATATTTATCTCGGAGTCCCCCGTAAAGCATAGTTCTCCTTGTTGAGCATACACGGTGGCATCCCCTGCTAATTCTACGTCCCATTTTATCCTTGCCCCCCCGTCTGCATCGAGTACCATTGCGCCGCTTTGCCCATCCGCTCCGCTGCCGTTTAGTGTAATGGTGCCGGTTAGGTTATATTGTGCATCTGTATTATCGAACATATTATGCAAGATGACTAGCGAAGCTCCCGCATCTATCTGCAGGTCGCGAATCAGACTCAATCCCTTGCCGTTGTCTCTCATGTTGTTCAGCTTCAGTGTCGCTCCCTCTGCTACTTCAAAGGTACCGATGCCCGGGTGGGTGCCATCACGTTGCACATCGGTGTCCCCCGCCGCAAAGATTCGCGTGAAGAGTTTGTTGTTGCTGTTCACATCGGCATCAACTGTCAGCACCACTTTTCCATCTCCGCTCATAGCGGTACCGGTTCCCCATGGAGCCTCGCTCGTTGCGTCTCCTCCATCGAGATAGACTGCTCCGCCTTCCTTAATTTCCACTACCCCAAGTGCTTTACTACCGGTGGTTTCCAAGTGAAGTTCTCCGCTGACAAAGGTATGCCCGGTACGCAGTCCCACTGCCCCGGATAATGTCGCATTCGCACCGACTTCAATATACAAATTCCCTACCATATCAATCAGAGCACCGGTTTCCCCGGTATATGTCCATTCCCCGGCTTTCACTACCATATCCACCGGCTTAACTGTGTCGATAACCGTTACTTCACCGGGTGTCGCCTCTGCGCTATCAAAAAGTACACTGTCACCCTCCGCAAAAAATTCTGCTCCTTCCGCATCTTTCCAATCTCGTTCCTCACGGACATTATCCCAAGTAGTCGAAGCACCTCCGGTCCACGTAAGTAATTTAGCGAGTGTGGAGTAGTGCACAATCCCATTCACATCTACCGTTATTTGGTGCCGCCCACTCGTGTATTCCGCTCCCAATAATGCCCGTAACATTGCTTCTGCCTTGCCGGTGTCCCACGTATCTGCTAAACCTTTCGTATCAAAGAGATGATAGGTCCAATCTTCCCAAGGATCGAGGTCGGATGGATTAAGTTTCATACTACCCGCGGCTCCGAATGTTTCTAGGGCATCCATTGCCACCTCGCTCAGTCGGAGCTTTCCTCCATCTCCGTTATCTGATGCTATAACATTCAGCACCAATTGATTTACCCGTTCGCCATCGTCAGTTACAAATGCCAATCCCCCGCCGGTCATTTCAAATACACCGGTGCGCCCGATGTTGAAGGTTATGGCGTGTGATAATTTTACACCCTCTCCCAGTGTCATCGTACCTTCCACTCCCACTTCAAAAACTCCACTGTCATCTACCTTCAGCGTCGATCCATTATGCAATACGGTGTGCCCTCCCTCTCCGATATTCCACGCTTTGTCGTGTTTATCCCGCGTAACGATACCGTCGATTTCCACTGTGCCGTCTACATTTACTTCGTTGCCTATGTGTGCTCCATCCCCCAGCCTCAGTGTTCCACCCTCCGCAACATGTACCGAACCTACTCCCGCGGGTGCTACACTGCCGGTGAATTCTGCTCCTTCCGGACTATCCCCGGTTATGGTAAGTGTGCCCCCGGTTTCGTATGTTACCTTCCCGTTACCGAAAAGTGAATGTATCGAAGCGTCCTGCGTAATGTGTAGTTCTCCTTCCATGAGTGTATCCCCCTCACCGCTTGTATTGACCTCTACATCGATACCTGTCAATATGTCACTTCCAAGATTCACTGTTCCATCCTCTATGTCCAGTGTTCCGTTGCCGTTGACCTCTGCACTGTTTAATGTCAGTGTTCCGCGACCGTCCTTTGTCAGGGTGTTGTTGTCGAAAACGAGTGCCCCGGTTAGGGTAGCTGTTTTACCGTTGGTTACCTTCAGTGTCGCTCCGGTACCCTCCGTGTATACATCCCAACCTATGGTCATGTTTTCCCCCACCACTAGGGCACCACCGGAATCAGCCTCCGGTTCCCCTTCACCATGCACGTGTCCCCCTCTCCCACTTAAGTGCAGTTGCTTGTTCGGGGTGTTTTCGCCGCTAGCTGCCGTAAAGATGTCGCCTTTATTCACATTCAGCGTCGCTCCCTCCTCTATCCATAGGTCACTCTGAATATGTTCAAAAATGAGGTGGTCATTGCTTGAACCGGTCATCACTAAGCTGTCGCCGGTAATTTTAACCGTCTTTGCACTGCTGCCATCGTTCTGCAAAAACGCTCTCAGCAATCCATTAAAATAGGTGTTACCCGTAACCTTCTCATTTCCCCATGTATAGGTTCCTCCGACATCCCTGAGAATGATCGTACCATTTCCATAAACTGCATTCTTACTTGGTGTACCTGTATATCCCCACCCGCCACTTCCTCCTACCACTTCAAGAACCGCTCCTTCTCCCAAAGTTATTCCGCCTTCACCAAAATCCTTTACACCGGTGCTACCCACGCTCAGTTTCCCATTTTCCCCTACCACGGCTCCTCCTTGGAACGTGAGATGTAAATCTCCGCTGAAAGCTACACTCGTACCTGCATTCAGCGTCAGTCCTCCATCGCATAGAAGTTCGAAAGCTTCTCCCCCGGCAATCGTAAAGTTCCATTCCCCTTGCTTCACTGTCATACTCGATGGTTTTACATTGCCGAATATCGCGACATCGTGCGTACCCGTCGTGTCAAAGGTGACTGAATCGCCAGTGTAGAATGGAGTCGTGCCATCCTGATAGGTCCACTCCTGTCCCCCATTGCTCCACGTGCTCACTCCTTCACGCCAGATCAAGTCATGGGGTTCTACATCTGCCGCCGCACTGTTGAAAGTAAGGAGTCCGCTCTCATCCACACTCAGTGCTCGCGCTTCAAATTCACTCCCCAACAACTCCCGTACCAAATCCGTAAGCTCCGTAGCACTAGCCGCAGCCGCACCATTTATTGCACCCATGTCGAAGAGTTGGTAACTCCACGTGGTACGTGCCGAAAGTTCCACGTCTCCGGTAGCTAATTCAAATACCAATCCACTGGCTTCCATTAAACTTTTCACTGCGCTCCCGCTTAGGTGTAGTTTACCACCGTCTGCTACTCGTCCATTCCCATCTATGCTCCCCCCGGTCACAATTTCTAAAGTAAAGTCCTCACTTCCACTGTCCCCTACCGAAAATCTGCCTCCATCCCCCATTTCAAAAATTCCTCCATGACCAATGCTCCACCTTTGCCCACGTGTGGCTGTCACCTCACCCGTTACCACTACTACGGCATCCTCCGCTTGAATGCCTCCCCCTACATTCACTACTCCCCCTCCCAAATTCATCCTACCCCCGGTCACTACCGTCGCATTCGTAACGGTTAACCCCCCGTTAAAGTTCGCCGTGCCGGCAGTCATGGTCAGAGCAGATACGTTTGCGAGACCGCCGACTGTTACCGTATTGTTTGCATCTTCGTTGGTAGCTGCGTCATTGCCTACGACGAAAGCGCCGGTGGCGTTTTTTTTACCATCACGAACTAAATCGCCGGTAATAGTAAGATGCGCACCGTCTTGTACAGTAATAGATGCTCCGGTGTTTTCAAAGATACGCACAATGCCGTTTACAGTCACAGAACTAGATGCTCCACTCACACTTAGTGTGTATATATTGAAATCGACCGATGCTTCATTTTCTCCGACAACTAGACTACCACCCCCACTCACATTTACTTTACCGATATAACCAACTCCATTTTGTCCATGCCAGTTAGATGATGTACCGCCGGTAATAACCATTCTACCCCCACCTGCTACGTTGATTCCCCCCTTGCCCTCTACATATGCAGCTTGCCCGGTTAAAGATGAAATACCAAATTTCCCATTCACTGTCATTGTAGCACCGGATACCGTCAACGCACCCCCAAGAGTAAGGGCATTGGCAGTAGCTGCCGGGTCTGAACCCGCCACAAGTGTCCCACCATTGAGGGTAAGGTTGCTGTTCGCCGTCAGGGACGCCAGTGAACCATCGTCGACCTGCGTCGCTGTGCCGATGGTCAAGCTCTGAGTAGTGGTCAATACTCCCGTAGTACCCACAACCGATAAACCGGTTATACTTACCTCATCCCCTGTGGACAGAGCGAGGGTACCACCTTCAATACCGAGTGTCGTGCCGGAATCAATCGTACCGGAAAGGGTGAAGGTGTTGTTTACGCCGTCCGTAGCTCCACCGGCATAGGTAAATTGATGGATCGACAGCGTCCCGTCAAACGTCCCCCCCACACTCGTCACCTTCAATTCGCCCGCTCCGGTAATGGTTCCGTCATTCCCGGTCAGTGTGCTGCTAAGCGTCGCTGTCCCACCGTCTACACTCAACACTCCGCCTGTCGCACTGTCTGCACCCTGTGCTAGTGTCAGCGCAGTACCGATACTCGCTCCATCCCCCAATCGAAATGTTGCCCCGGCACCCACGGTTAAGGTGCCGCCTCCGGTGATAGCTCCGGTGTAAACCTGCTCCCCCGTTGCAGCTCCGGCGAGGGTAAGTGTCTGATTCTGTTGCACCGTCACATTTCCGCTACCACTCAAGGTCTTGAGGCTAACGCTACTTTGCGCCGTGAGAGTAGAATTCGACCCAAGGACCATATCATACCCCGCGAAACTCGTCGGTTGATCCGTATGTACCGTCAAATCCACCCCTTCGACAAGTTTTATTGTTCCGGTCGATCCCGCCGCCGCATGAAAGACATTTTTTGCCTCACCGAAGTAGAAATGTTTGCCGCTATCTCCACCATCCAGTGTCAGGGTGTGTCCTTTTGCGTCCAACTGTGCTCCCCCCGTGAAGAAAAACGTTCCTTTCGTATTGTAAACTGTAGCATCCGAGCCTAGTTCTACATCCCACTTCACCCATACATTGCCGTCATTTCTGTTTGTATTATTGGATACTAAAGCTCCCTGCTGCCCAGTTGCTCCTCCGTTACCGTTTAAGACAATGGTACCGCCGCCGACCGATTCATACCCCGCATCGCTGATATCAAAAACATTATCCGAAATAACCAACGACGCCCCGGTATTTACCTGCAACGTTTGAATCAGACTCAAACTCTTTCCTATGGCATTCTTATTATTCAGCGTAAGTACCGTTCCGTTAGCCAATTCAAAGGTACCGATCCCCGGGTGCCCCCCATCCCTTTGCACATTGCCGTCTCCGCCCGCGAAGAGTGCCGCGAAAAGCTGGTTGTTGGTATCCACCATCACTTCCAGTTGTGCAGCATCCCCTTCGGTACCGAGTCCCAACACCACTTTCCCTTCCCCGGTGATAGTAGTACCGGTCCAATTCACAGCCGTACCGTCCGTGATGGTAATGCTACCTTCTTCCCTTACCGTGATAATTCCCAAATTCGTTGCACCCACAGAGTTTAGAGTCAGTGCTCCGTCGATTTGCCCGCCTGCCACAGTAAAGCCACCGAGTGTCGAAAAAGTAGCACTCGCGCCTCTCTCTACGGTTAATTTTCCGAAAGCTGACAGTTTGGCAGTCGTTGCATCGTCCCCGGTGAAGGTGTATGTACCGGTCGATATGGTGATGTTGCGTGGGTCAACGGTGCCGCTGAGGATTACATCCGCGTGTGCTGTACCATTGTCATCAAAAATGACAGAATCCTTGGTGTTAAAATCGACAGCACTCCCTTGACCTCCCTCCTTCCAATTTTGGGCTGCATCGCTCCACGTGCCGCCCGTGGACGCATCGTCCGAGCCATACCATGTCAATTCTCTACCACTTTCCCAGTACACGACCCCATCATCCGAAACCTTCAACGTGCCACCCAAATCAGGAAGCATCCCATGCAGAAAATCCTTTGCAGCAGAAGCACTCCATCCTCCGAGTTCCCCTACATCGAAGAGTGCGTATTCCCATTCTTCGGTGCTGAGTCCCGTTCCTAGGCTCAGTTCCAGTTTGGAAGGATCCTCCTTCTTCAACTCCAGCAGCGATGCCATCACCGCGTCCGTCAACCGCAACTTCCCACCCCTCCCTTCCCCTGTCGTGGTCACAGTGATGGTCAGTTTCTGATCTGCCTGCACAGAGAGTGCCGCCCCCGTCTCTTCCGGTGCCGCTATCTCCAGTGTCGCTCCCTTCTGCACCGTCCACGTCCCGGTCGATGTGATCGTTATTCCCGACACTTTAGCCTTCACCGTTCCCTCCCCTCCACCGAGGGTAATCGTAGCAACACTCACATTCCCACCGGATAAAGTTATGCTTCCCGCCGTAATCGTAGCATTCCCCGCTGTCAATCCCCCGGAAAGTGTAACCTCGCTTTCATCGCCATTTACATTCAACGCGGAAAGCGTCACTGTACCATCCACCGTGAGTGTACTTCCTTCTCCTTGTACTGTAACCAATGCACCCGCCAAATTCCCACCCACCGTCAGAGTTCCCGTGTTGCCGGCTTCCGTACCCCCGATTTCTAGGTTGTCATCGCTTGCCCCAAGGGTCAAATTACCGGAAACTGAAGCACTGGCACCGTATTTAACCTCCAGCGCAAGGTTAGTATCATTTGCTGTGGCGTTGCTACTGCCCACATGCTCAGTTCCAATTGCCGAAAGATGCCCAAAGACTGTAAGAACAGAACCTGATCCATAAACTTTGACAGCATACGTTTGGTGAGTTACTGTTACTCCCTCCGTGCCAAGGGTTAGTTTGCCACTCGTGTTGCTCCCCGCCGCATCATCGTGACTTCCTACGGCAAGTGCTCCAGCGTGACTATTATTGCCTGATGGTTTGTTCCCAAACAGAGTACCCGTGATGGTCATTGATCCTCCCTCATTGATTACGAAACGTCCATAGTTGGTAATCCATGCATTGCCCTCTACAAGCATCTCGCTGCCATCACCCGTAACTAAAACAGAATGAGCTGAATTGAAATTTTTCGTATTTAGATGTCCACCTGCAGTGACTTGGGTACTAAATACGTCCGGTCCCGTGCCGCTTGTGGTCACCCAAGTAGCATCACCCGTGACATTCACCGTGCCACCCTCAACATTCAACTGCTGCACCACGAGGGATGAGGGTGATGTATTTGGACTATTTGTGACTGCTCCAGAAATATTTGCTGTAGCACCAATTCCCACAATCAGCGTTCCCAGCTTACTTTTATCACCAAATCCGGCTTGCGCATTAAACGTCACATTCTCCAGCTTCAACACATAGCCAGCGTTCACTGTCACCAGCCCTGTAACAGTCACCGTGTTTGCCGCTGCATCCTCTCCGGCGCTGAGGGTAAATGTAGCCCCATTCCCAGCTGTACTATCCCCAATCGTGAGTGTACCGGCAGTAACAGGTGCCCCTACATTGACGATACCACCTGCTCCCAAGAACGAAACGCTGTCATTTTCAACAAAGAATTCATCATCATCCCAGCTGGTTGATGTGTCCCACGAGCGAGTCGACTCTTCATCGGTCGTCGTCCAAGAGACACTACCGTCTTCAGCTATGAGCATTAGGTCATCATCGATGTCATCTGCGTCTGCCTGTTCGTATGATGGAGGGGTTTCATCCGCTTGAACATGATGAGATGAGGCGAACCATGTAGCAGCTATACCGGATGCTGTACCGATAGTAGTTGACAACGTAGCGGGAAAAGCTACGGCTGTGAGGCACGCTAAAAGCGCCTTACGAAGTACATTCGGAAGATGAAGTTTCATGATCTTGATTGTGTGTAGGTAACAGATAAAGAACGGAATAGATAACGTTCACCCGAACGCACCTTCACCCGTTTTGTTCACTGATAGTATATCTCATTTTAAATGCCGTGAGCAGGAATGAAATACGTACTATTTAATAATCAATGTTTTATGCAAATTTTTGTTCATTTATGTGACAAAATGTTCTTGCCATCACTCTCCCGTTGATATGGCATAATTTACTTTTTTTTAATGGGAAAGCAATTTTTTTATGGACATAGCATTTAAAATGCGAAGCGCTGAACCACAGTCCTGCCCCGATGCCCGCATCCCCCCGCCGGATTTTCGATCTTTGACTGAGTTTTAAGGACATCAAAGAGCGCGGTCATGTGTCAGATATGAGCTGCAATGATAGCGATGCTCATTTTACGTTATCCGAAAGCGCGCTCAGCAGTCAACCGGACGATAGTGGATGCGTGATCCCTAGGTGCGATAAGTGACTCGGCATCGAACGTACCCCATTGACATTATCACGTAGAGAGTTGCATCCGGATAGTTGTGCAAAGAGCAATGTCAACAGACGCGTCCACATGTCCAACCACTCCGCATATCTGTCAGTGCCGAATTTCCTCGCCGGACTCTGTACCATCTCACGAGGTAGTATTTGTATCATTTGTGCGAAAACTGATACTATCTTCAACATCCCATTAGAATGTACCCCGGTATACCACTCACGGGGAGAACAAATCTACTCTTTTTTTCTTCTCCCCTCTTTTTCCCCCATAAAAAATTTAATGGGACGGATTTGAACATCCAGCACTATCTATATTCGGATGATCGGTAACGCCATGCGCTCTCAATATCTTTTCACATTTTTTTACATCACAAGAGATTGCAGTATCCGGCAGTGTCCAACCTGCTTCGCCGGAACTAAATCCGGTATTAGCACCATGCTGAATCAAACACCTCTACAACTTCCGGTCGTTTGTACGCACAAGCTGGTTCCGGTACGTTAAATTCTTGAGAAAGTTGTACGTGATTTTTTCTCATACGCACATAGTCAGAATGCGCTTTTAAAACTTCTTCTATTTTACCGATGTCATTCTCAAAAATGATAGATTCAAGCTGTTGAAAGGTAACCGAGGATGCATCTTCCGTAATGCACGGTTCATGACTTCATGATGTCAGTACAATACACGGGATACACAACAGTAAAAATCGAATATTCAACATATTGTAAAGACTTCCTCTCCCTATGGATGCCGACTTTCTTTAGTTCCTCTACAGCTATGGATTCAAATGCCTGTTATACGTTTCTTTATCCTCACAATATACTTTTCCTCCAAATGTATGACCAGAAAATAATCTCGGTTGAGCGGGTTCACCCTTTATATTTTTACCACAGTATTTTGTTTTCTTCATTATTGCCGGGCTTCAGTTTCCGAACCGTAACAGTGTGACAAATCCGGAGCTAGAGTGTGAGGATATTTTAGCAAAACCGGTTGCATACCGGAGAATGTTTGTTATTGCCCGTCTCGGATCAAGTTTTCGTTAATGAATCGGGGGGAGACAGCGTGTCCTTTCATAGTCTGTTTAATTGATAATTTCCCATACTACATTATTTTGACGAGTAACCGCTATTTCACGGAACCTCATACTATAGGTTTTATAATACCGTATTTTATCGCCTTTATCGTCCACGCTCATAAGTCTCCATATAATTTCCATTTCAAGTCTGTCCCCTTCGAAAGATTGCGTAAGTATTATGTGGGCAAGATGCGGAGAAAAAATATACTCATCTTCATGAGAATCATATATACGTAACGCCAATAACCCACAACGGGTCGGTATCTCTATAGTACCATTGCCCTTGCTTGTCACCCCTATCCTGAATCTAATGCAACGGTCTTTATAATGGAATCTTTCCTCAAATTCCGACCCTAATTGGAGTCTGCATTTTTCAAAACAGTGTTCGACTAATTTGTCCACTCGAGAGGGAAGTTGTCTGAGTCTGTATTCCTCAAGCTCGCCAGGGCAAAATTCGAGATCATAGTCAGGCTGCAACGCATCCATGACTGCTTCAGGTATGACATCAAAAGCTTTTCTATGACAACACTGTGCTAATGAAAATATACTGCCAACGAACGCAATAACGGCAATCCGGCGTGACAACGCATACACTCCTCTGTAAAGTAATACTTTCATATTTCAATTTTTACGTACCTATCCGGTTTTGTGCCCTTTCAAGTTTTGGTTGTGTGCCGGAACTGAGAAGCTCACAGCAATACTCCGCAGCAACTTCCAAAATCCCATAGTACATATACTCCCCTCCGGGGGCATTATCTACTGTTTTTGAATCAGTGTCGAGAATAAACTGCCTAGCGTGTTCAAAATTTCAATTGTCAACGCTTTTGCAGGAGTGCCTTTTTACCGTTCAGTTTTGCTCAGATTTGCGTCCGAATTTTTCGGAAGGGTGAAGCAGCATGCTTTCCTGTGATACCAGTTAAGCACAAGAAAATAAATTGTTGCACTAATAACATAGGTCCATATAAAAGGTTCTTTATAGAAACGATAAAAAAATGCTACATACCCGGTCAAACCGACAATAAATAACACGTGGTATATTAATCCGGAAACAAGAATAGATATCGTAACCGTATATCTCCATGTATCACGTTTAATTTTTGCTGCAAGGAATGCCAGAATCGATGGTACTAAAAAAAGAGAGTGGCAGCCCCTACGTACATGTCTCCAATCGGGTCATGCGCGAAATAGTCCATCAGCCTGCCGATACGTACGTAGAGTACAAGCCCCCCATAAGGTAGAGCACAAGAGATTTCTGAAAATGTTGCCTGTTTCATCCTTAATCATTTACTTTTACATCTCTTCCAGACGCATGCGACATCTTGAGAATCCTCAAATGCACTACTTCCAAGCTCCTTAACAAACGAATAACTCAGGTTTATTGTGTTCTAAGGGATCATACCATGGTCCCGATGTCGGTTTCGGACCATTCTCCCCTGCCATAGGTGCCCCGGTATAAGAATATTGGAATGTTCCTAAAACATCAGACGCAATCAACATCAGATACGAATTAGCTGTTTCCGGCATATCCTTCCCGATCCATCTCCCGCAAGCTGAATTACAGTGTTTGTAGTTACAATAAACTAAGCCTAGCTCCCCGTCCTCGAACTCATTGCTCCATTGCGGCGTGGTGCCATCGCTGTATTCTGTTCGGACAGCATGTAGCGGCACGAGAAAAACTCCTTTGAGCTTTCTCATCCCCCATTTTTTTCTAACGCGACTGCTCTGCAACGTACCCGAGAGAGAACTGCACCGATACCTAGAAGGAGAGACTATGCGAGATGTGTCCATTCGAATTTACTGAAACAAGTCCGGTATACCATATCTGATCAAACTGTACACATTTACCGGAGTATTTACTAAAATCCAAAAAACAGGATTGATGACGATATCTAATCCCACATCGACCACGTAGAAAGGATAGGATACAACGTGAGCCACCTCGTTTATTCTGTTCCTCCGTGTGTGTATTTCTTCTTCTTCGCGACTTATACCAATCTCATGTACGATGTTTCCTGAAAACTCTCTCCTATCGAGCAACTTTGCCTTTGATTTAGGAAAAGTTGCTTCATTATGTAGTGACGGAGGGTGTTCTTACATCTCTGATAGCGAAAAGCCGTTTTAAATTCACTGTTCCATGCCATAAGGTCATATTCATCTACCGGCTTATAAAGACAGGTTTCACTCAGTTCCAACTTTTGGGACTCTGCGATGTCAAGATAGTATCGGTCGGGATAAGGAAAGCTCGTTGCTTCCACTATGGTTGCGGGATCACTGATGTAGTATACAGGTAATGCCAAGTAAATTACACCATCCAGCTGATACAGGGAAACCGAAGCCTTGCCACTCTTATCTTCTACCGGAATTTGTTTCTCCCCGATAGAATCAACAGCTCTATGTGTGGTTACACGGAACACGGTGCACGAAGACACCACAAGTAACACAGCAAATACTGCAAATACCCGTAAAATCATGGTCATAAGAGATGTTCTAATTGCGGGTTTATTCGGCAAAAGGATGCCTCTATCGTTTAGCTCCGGTCCGGATTCGTGGTTGAACCTAAGGTGAAGTAGCCTTGTTCGGGTACCCCCACTCTCTGGATGTGCAGCTCCGTACACGCACCTCTATACAGACCCGGGAACCCATGCACATACAATCGCTTGAGACCGGAAGTCATCTTAATATCAATGTTTAGCTACCATAACACCGTCTTTCAACGATGTCGCAATGCCTTTCTATCATAATGATAGGTAGACGTCAAGTAAAATTTTTTATTTTTTCTCATTCGTCCCGAGAAAATTTTTGATAAACGCCGCAATGCTATTTTCCATGCGCGTTACAGACACTCTGCTTAGCATGGGGGACTTCAATCTCACAGGTGCATGGATTTTCCCCCACGCATCATTTCGGCTTTGCTTCCTCCCGCTGTATTCGCGCAACTCCGTTGCGCCTAACTGCTTCTCTTCGCACATCGCCCCTCGGTTACTGCCATGTATGAGTACGTCGCAATGCCACTTCACTCCCGGGCTATTCGTTTTTAGAAGTAGCCGTATGTATTAATGACCGCTCGCGACGCATCCGTCATGTTGAGGGATGCGATCCGCAGGTATCCTCGGTATAGGTAACGCTCGTGGAAAGTAATGATGCCAACTTGCTCTACTTTCTTAAAAACCCAGCGTCCCATGTAAATCGTAGGCAAGGGAGTACAGTATATCAAACAGCAATATATACGCAGTTATCTCAACCAAATTACCCCATTCTCGACGAAAATTAAACAGATATTTTATAGCAAATATTGCAAAAACGACATAGGGAATTAGTATCAATGCACCGGGAAGGCAACCTGTCGTTTTTTGAAATTGCAAATTGTCAGGATCTATGGAGAACGTGACCCAACGCAGCAGAAGAACTACCGCCCACGTTAATGGAGTGATATAATACAACGATTGATGCTTATTCATTTCAATTTTCTCCGTTATTGCGCAAAGTGTGTACCTCCCAGCCCATCATTGATAAATATATGACAATTTCTACTTTGTCTCCGTCGATTGTTGCCACATAGTAGTGTGAGTCATTATTACTGGTATCAATTTCATGGTGTAGTATTTCCCAACTCGAAGATGATTTTCCCTCGAGCAATGAACCTATTGCAGCTTTTAAAACGATTGGGAGAATTTTGTCTGATATATATTGATTTTCCGTTCGAGTTAAAAACGCAAGCACTACAAGAAATGCAGACGATATTATGATCACGTATATTTTTTTCATATCTTATTGTTAAAAGGATACACCCTAGGAATGGTTGCGTGGTAGGAGAAAGGTACCTACTGTCGTTCAGGGTTGCTCAAATTTATCTCCGGAATTGGGGGCGCAGCATACTATCTTGTCCTGTAAAACGCAAGACATTCATAGGAATCCTTATCGTATAAAAGGAACCGTGTTCCACCTCCTAAAGACTTCTTTCTATTTTTCTTGAATATAGCTATCAGGATGTATGGTTTCTTTTCCAACAAACGATTTCTCATAAAACGATGAAAACGGGCGTCAGCCTCTTGCCACGTTATCGTTCTTTTTTTAACCTTGAAATCTCCTACAACCCGTTCTGTAGTTAATGTTTGCTCTTTTAATATCTCCGTAACTTCTTTCCGAATTGCTTCATTTTCAAATCTGATAGAACTTGTTTCAGTCTGTAAGGTACAGGACATCATTCCAAAACACAATAGACTTACTATGTACGCTTTCATTTCCAATTCTGCTTGTTGTATATTGTATTGCCATTATGATCATACATCCACTTGTACGAATCATCATCCAATTGCGCCTGCGTCAACTCTGAGCGATTGTTGTAACCAAAGGAATCGTGGTGAGCGATGTCCTTAAGCGGGTAATCGGTACCGCGTGCCGTGGGACGCCCGATCTCATCGTAGGAATAGCTGCGGTGGGTCACCATGTCCTCCCCGCGCTTGTACACCATATCCGTCAATAAATCACGGTTGACCTCATAACTCTGCGTGAGCGTCATATCGTTGGGCATGGTGAGTATCTCAAGTAAGTTACTCCCCGCGAGGTAGCCGTATGTAAAATTACCGAAGGCGTCGTACTCGTAAAGCGTAGGAGCCATGGCGGAGTCATCTTCCGCCACTTGTTGTTTGCGCAAACAATCCCACGCCGGTATGAGATGTACCTCCGTACCCATCTTCCGCCGCAAGATGACTCGGTGGTGCAGCTCCGCACTCGCGCCTCCATACAGGCTCGGGAACCCATGCACGTACAATCGCTTGAGACCGGAAGTCATCTTGACGTAATTTTTCAGCTTTCGTAACACCGCCTTTCAACGATGCCACAACGCCCTTTTATCATAATGATAGGCGGACGTCAAGTAAAATTTTTTATTTTTTTTCATTCGTCCCGAGAAAATTTTTGATAAACACCGCAAAGCTATTTCCCATGCGCGTTACAGACGCTCCGCGTACCATGGGGGCTCCAACCTCACGGGTGCATGGATTTTCCCCACGCATCGTTTCGGCTTTGCTTCCTCCGCCTCCCCCTGCGCGATTCCGTTGCGCCTAACTCCTCTTCACTTCGTACTTCGTCCTTCGTTCTTCGTACTTGCTCTCCCCTGCGTCTTCCTGCCGTAGTGTCATCTTCCACCACCAAGCCCTTATTTTTCTCGAGACAGATGAGTACACAACCGGTATGCATAGGAGAATATCCGGGTTCGCTCTCTACCCTATTCCATGGAATAGACTTGCCTCCAACGTGCTTCAAGTACCTTCCTTCTTTCCGGAGGCACATTATCCATGTCAAGCATCGTACTGTACCACCGGTATGCTTTTTCAAGATCCTTCTCAACACCGAATCCTCCTACGTAGCAGCGACTCAGATAACTTGCATCATCTGAGTTCTTCTCACTTTTGTTTTCAATAACGGCAAAGGCTTTTTTCGCGTATGCTTGTCTTTGAGCTTCCTCCAGTTCTGTTACTCCGTTGATCGCACTCGCTAAATCAAGCATCGCGTAAGGATTTCCCTTTTCGGCGGCCTTGTGTAACCATCGATTACCTGCCAGACGCACCTCTTCCTTTTGTGCATCGTTTTCCTTCTGTCCGTACGTCCATAGAAGTAGCATCAAATTCCCCAACTTCCATTGCGCTTCGGCATCACCACGTTGCGCAGCCTGTAGATTATCTTGCACAGTTTCTATGACGAGATTCTCCCGGTTGTTCTCCACTATTTCGCGAGTAAACTCAAGCAATTCTTCCTGTCCCGACCTTGAACCGTCGCATGCTATTATCAAACTGAGCATTACGCCTATAATAATTCTTTTCATTTTATAGATAGTATTTATCATTTATGAGAGTATGTGATCCTATATATATTTCTAATTCTATCCAAGATGTCATTAACCCGAGTCCAACTATCGACCTACCTACACCAATGGGATTCAACCCCATCTTATTTGCCCATGTAATTTCTCCTTCTTCCGGCGGTCCATATAATGTGCTGGATGTATAATTCCCCGGCGTAGGATGTTGCCATCTTCTATCTCTATTATTATGGAATAATTTGTACCATATCGTATGCCCCGATGCATCAAAACATTTCTTTGCACATTTACAATTAGAATCAGTCTTCCAAATCACTTCCATAGTAATTGAAGGAAATTGGTAAAAAGCTTCTGTCTTATGCACAGCGTTCTCTTTACCTGGCAGCCAATCTATCGTTCTTGAGAAGAAGAGATAAGAGCGTACCTTAGTTGAAATTTTAATATCTACGCAGTTTGCATAATCCTCATCATTATATTTATGACAATCGATCTCCCCCTTTACATCAGTTGAAAAAATAGGGCGATTACCTACGTATACGTATCTCAGTGGTTCCACTCCTTCATCCACGAGATCCCTCCTCGTCCACCTGCCATCGCGCGGATTATAGTAGCGGTAGTTGTAGTA
>CAZJIH010000026.1:0-22641 GCA_964545935.1 uncultured Akkermansia sp.
ACTCTAGGGTATGGGCGTAGATTGTATTGGTGCCGCTAAAACTCGCGTTAGAGATGTACACTTCGCCGGCGGCGATGTCGTCCTCCGACCATCCCATACCACCACCCGGGAGATGTTCGACATCCTTTGCCGTGAGAGGTGTTTGGGTTCGAATAACGGCATCTTTCATCTCCAGTTTGGCAGATTCTTCAATCTTGACGCTGTATTGTGGTACCTCGACACCTGCACTCATCTCCGGAAACCAGTATCCTCGATCGGCATCTAGGATGATACCATCCTCCAGAGTCAGCGTTCCATCGCATACTTGAACAGCGCCGACATAAACGCGTCGGGATGCTTCCAGCTGTTCTGCCGTCGGTTGCACCCCCGTAATTTTTTTAAGGTCTTCTTCCGTGTACTTTCCGGAAAAAGTAACCCTACCATTATAGCGATTTGCATTATCCTTTGCGGAACCTTGGTGATCCCTATCGCCGTTGATGTAAAGTATTGCTCCATCGCATGCCACGCTATCGTAGCATTCAAACACCTGTCCCTCCTTCACCTTGATCTCCAACGCGCAATTTACATCAGGGGAACCCGGAAGAACATAAATGGCATTAAGCACATACCTCAGTTCACCCAGCCTTTGCTCGACGACATAATTGCCGCGTAGCACCACCTTATCATTGCCATCAAAGACGAGCCCACTGCCTCCGGAAACGTAAATTGCGCCGCCTTGGGCACTCTGCATATCGTATACGTCATCCTCATCCGGATCATCCCAAGATTCTGTATTGGTCGACCTTGCATAATTCCCTGTGAATTCTATTTCCCCGCAATTTCGGAAGACAACTTCATCTCCGAATCCCGGAGCAAGCGCACCACCTGTCGCGGAATATCCCGTAACGTGATTATTTCGGAAATACAGGTCTTCTGTTATCGTGTAGGGAGGGCCATCCGGGAACTGCTTCTTAAACGCGTCAGTCGCGCCGTTTTCAAGATTCTCGAATACAGCTGCCCCGGAGAGGGTTGACAACGAAACCACTGCGCAAGCTGCTAACAGTGCAGAGCGGAGTGGAAGTGGTATATGTAATTTCATAATATGGGATAGTTATGATTTAATTTTTGTTGCACCCCATGTTGCCATGGAGCGCGCAAGGGTATTATACGTATTTTTAATACGTGTCTCTTGCAGGATAACTCTCTCATACTAAACAGTAAAAAAATTACAATGCACGTGAATTATGCTTGGTCGGAGAGAGTTTCCTCTGACTATAACCTTGTAAAAAAAAGAGGAAAAAGTTTTAAAAAAGGGTTGACACACGTATTAAAAATACGTATCACCTGAACCATAGACATCACATCTGTCCCGAGAAAATTAGAGACTCAGTGGAGGGAGATGACTCTACGGCAGGAAGATGCGTGGGAGAGTAAGTACGAAGGACGAAGAACGGCGTACGAAGTCAAGCAATTAGGCGCAGCGGATCGCTAGATTTTTCAATCGTCAATCAAAAAACTAAGATTGCAAATGCGGTGTGTGGGGACTGGGGGTCCGGTTCAGCGTTTTCTGACGATACGCTTACGAACGGCTAAAGTTGGGCGCCGAGATACGATAATTGTTTTACGAACGAGCCGACTTTTTGGTTTTCCGGCGATACGTTTATTGGAAGTTTTTACGATACGGCGAGCATTCCCGGGACGATAATCTGAAGCACGAACAGGAGTACGGGCAGTTTGAGCAGCGGCGTAATAGGCACGTCGTTGGTCGCTTAACGAATAATTTGCAGCATTTTGGGCACGGAAATACGAGCGATATGCGGGGTCTACTTGGTTGATATTTACGACTGCATCGGAGTAATTACGTAGACCGACGTTTCGTGTAGGCTGTTGCGGAGGCGTTTGTTGACAGGAAACTACCCACAGACAGAGAAGGACGGAGGTGAAACGAAAGAAAACTTTGTTTATGTTGATCATGGCGTAACAGAGTTAAAAACGTTGGAAGGGATGCGCAGGACATAACTTACCATACTCTGAAGGGATTCACAGCTGGTTAGACACGACACACACACTAGGAGTATGAGAGCGATAGTCATACGTTTTATGAGGGACTTTATCATAAAGTGAAAAGTGTCAGAAATGCCCCTTTAGGGTAGCATTAAATGGACGATTTGTCAACTGTAAATAAGAAGTGACTTTAGACACGATCTAGGAAAAAGGGCTACGGAAAAGCTGAGAGACGATGCAGTTGAGGGTGACACGAGAACGATTAAGAACGAAGTGAAACATTTAGGGATCAATTTACTTCATGGATTCGTTGAGATTGACCGGTTTAGCTTCCCAGATACGGCTATCGGGGTCGTAGGGGATATCTTTAAGGAGCATAACATCACCGTCAACATCGCTCTGTTTGTTAGCCGCAG
This sequence comes from uncultured Akkermansia sp., assembly GCA_964545935.1. Classification (GTDB taxonomy): domain Bacteria; phylum Verrucomicrobiota; class Verrucomicrobiia; order Verrucomicrobiales; family Akkermansiaceae; genus Akkermansia. The sequence continues at coordinate 2,400 of CAZJIH010000026.1, forward strand.
GAATAGCTTCGTAAGCTTCTTTGACTGTAGGTGCGGAGAAAGCTGTACGGAAGAGTTGGAAGAGCGGTTTACCGTTTTTGACGGGAGTTTTAAGAGGGGAGATTTCTTCAATGAGCAGACAGAAACCGAATTCACCGCCACCGATTTCAGAAATCATGACCTGCATCTCATACCATTCATCCTTTTTTACGCTGAATTCGTCTCCTACTTCAAAACCACCCATCGATGTATTCCAAGCTTCTATCCCGGCGTATTGGACGAGGGGACGTTTGCTTTTAATGTCGGGTTTATTGACCCACTCGTTCCAGGTGGGGTTACGCAAATTGTGTAAACCGCAAGCTAAGACATTTTTACCGTCAAAGCGCACAGCCATCAACGTATCGGCTGCACCGACGAAGCGGAAAGTACCTGTTTCCGGTGCTTTGACTTTGGCACGATACAGAGCTACCCAACGGCTTTTTTCGAGTTTTTGTTTACCCTGAGGATCGTAAGCATGTACAGCTTCTTCATCCCGGCAATTAGGTAGGAAGAAGCACGTACTGAAGAGCTGCATATCGGCACGCATGTATGACGACAACGACGCAATCCGCCAATCTTTGTTGTAGAAATTACTTTCAAACTCTAACACCTGATTATTACTGGAAGCTTGAGAAAAGGAAGAAGGTTTACCGTCCGGTTTTCGTTTTAAGTCCCAGAAATATCCGGCGAAGGAAGAGGGCACTTTTTTCCCGCCCATACCACCGCGATTTGTACCCTCACCTAAACCTTCGCCGATGCCATCTCCCCCTAAGCCACCGGTTTCCGAACTTGCAGGCGCGTCAAGCATGTCCGTTTCAAATGGGAAGGGCGATTGTTCTACAGTTGCCGTGCTTACAATAACGGGGGTTATAGGGGGGGCAGTCGGAGGCTTACCACCGGTAATCTCTTGCATTTTAGGAGCATCCTGCGTTTGTTCTTCCTCTACTACACCTTGGTATACAACAAATTCTGATGGTTGCTGTCTGTCAATGAAAATTTTTGTAACAGCTAATGTCACGAGCAAACACGCAAGAATGATTGCGGTAAGTATACCTGCCCGACGCAAGAGAGACTTTGAACGCTGCGACCTACTAAGCGGCGAACCTGTACCCCCTTGAGCTGAATCTGATGAACGAAATCTGATGGCCATATCGGAAGATCAGAACACGATCCTGAGACATTATATTCAAATTAGAGCCAGTCTGTCAAGCAAAAATTTTGATAAAATGGAATGAAAATCACATCTGTACAGAGAAGGCAGTAGACTCAGTAGTTGGCAATGATTCTGTGGCAGGGAAAGGCGAGTGAGAGCGAGTAGGAAGAACGAATTCCGTAAAGGCACCACGCCACACGTGCTTCTCCCCGGTTTTGCATACTTTGCACATCGTTTTTCGGGTTCATTGCCACCGGATGTCGTCTCACTTCCCCTGAGTTTGCGCACTTCCCTTCGGAACAACGAAGAAGAAATCGGCGGCAGCATCTGCTGAACCGAGGACTTCGCGGGCAACGGTACGAATCTCATCGAGAGATATTGAATTCATATCCTCGATGAAATCGCGGATGCGAGCGAGACGTTCCGGATTAGCTTGGAGGTCGCGCAATTGATTTTGCCAATAATCTGGGGAGACGAGGTCCTTTTGAGCCGCGGCACGGATGGGTAAGATAGCGCGTTGGAACTCATCCTCGCTGATATCACCTTGACCGATACGGTTGCAGATATCTTCCATAGCGGCACAAACTTTAGCGCGATTCGCCTTAACACCGGCACTTGATGCGACTAGCAGAGCCGCATTATCAAAGTCATCATTAACCTGAATGCGTGTGCGCGGCGAATAACTTTCATTCATATCGGCACGTAAAACGTTGAAGAGTCTTTCCCGTACAATGGAAGCGAGCACTTGCAATCTACGATTTCTCCGAATATCGCGTCCGTTACCGGCGGCATGAACACGTGCTACAATGGTTTTATCCAGTTTTGTGGAGAACTCAATGAAACGGTTTTGTCCCCATGGTTGCAGCGCGACATGTCGTGTCTCCGGCGAGATTTGCATTGGTTCGGCATCACGTTTTGGCATAGCACCGAAGGTCCGCTCCAGCACCGGAAGTACGGAGGCTACATCAAAATCCCCCACCAGTGTCACCTCTATGTAATTTTTATTCAGGAGAGGACTCATTGCCTGTTCTACGTCCTTGGCACTACATGCCTCGATCTCAGAGCGTTGCGGTAAGGTAAACAGGACATTGTTTCCGAAGATGACACGGTTTGCCTGCATAGCGAGGGCACCCTGCGGCGTTGTTTCTAACTCCCGGAATCTATTATCGAGAGCTCGTCGTAACATCACCTCACCATCGGAGCGATACCCGGGATGCAGAATAGCCGCCGCAAGTAATTTGCACTGTAACTCTAAGTCTTGCGCGCAAGTAGTACCCGAGAATACAAAGTGCGAGTGGTTCATGCCGAAGTCGAGGGTAACATGTTTAGCAGCCATGAGTCGGTCAAGTTCATCGTAACTGTGTTCCCGGAGCCCCCCGCGATCCATAACCGCCTGAACCATGAGAGCCAGTCCCGGCGTACGAGGAAGTGCCAGTTGACCACCGGAGACAGCTGCTGTCACGTTGATACTACCTTTACGGAAATCAACCGGTTTAAGGTTAACACGAACGCCATTGGATAGTGTAAGGGTTGTGACACCTACATCCTCCAATTTTTCTTGGTGTACGATAGAACCCGGCATCCCGATCGTTTCATAGGCAAAAGGTTTTACGGAAATAGCCTCCGGACGAGAAATCGGTTGTTGCATTGCATGTGTAAACTGCTTACGCAGGGCGGCTGGTTTAAGACCGGAAGGTATATTGCCGAGCATCGTCAGCAAAGGTGCATGCAAATCAAAAGCTTCTTTCAAAGCTTGACGACACAATTCCGGATTTTCGCGGATTTGACGAATCACTGGTTCCAGAACCCTCATATCCTCGAAGGGATCAGTATGAGCTCGTTTTTCTGAAATTGCCTCTATGATTCGATCAGCCATGTTCGTAGCCGGCACGGTTTCCCACGTCACGCATGCTTCTTCCAGTTCAGCACAAAGGGCATCCGTAGCTTCTTTCACCTCGGCAGCATCAAATCCGAAGTCTATGGCTTGCCGCAACTGCTGCACACACGTGTCCATCGCCTTTTTCCAATTTTCCGGTTTACTCTTGATAGTTAGAGCTTTCAAATCAACTGTCTCGTAAATATCCATAGTTCCGACATTAGAAGCCGTGAACGGGCAATCCGCAGTGTGGGAAAGGCGCGCAAGGCGACGATTGACCATAGAGCAAGCTAACTTAAGCGGGAGGTCTTTGATACGCTGCTGCACGTTGTCCTTCTTTGCCTTGTAGGGTTTAGTTACAGAAATATTGACGGTTGTGTCAGCTTGTTCAGCGTTGGGGATCAGTTTTTCTGGTTCCGTAGATGCTATTAAAGTTCCCATAGCAGGTTTTTCAGCCTGTTGACGCGCCTCCATACTGCCGAAATGCTGTTTTACCCAAGCTTCTGCGTCAGCGGGTTTGACGTCGCCCGTAATAACAAGCGTCATGCTATCCGGTGTGTAATAGCTACGGTAATGTTGGCGAACCAGTTCCGGAGCACCGTGCAGCAGCACTTCCTCCTTGCCGATAGGTAAGTACTTACCCACACGTGTACCCTCCGCTATCTGCTGTACATACGCAATGTGAGAGTTCATTGTGGCAGATTCACGCGCGTGCAATTCGCTGATTACTATTCCTCGTTCCTTGTCAATGGCATCATCCTCCAAAGTTGCGCCATCCGCAAAATCTCGCAGGATGGTAAGAGCTGTATCAACGGTCCTCTCTTCTAAATTAGGTAATTGCAGCATGTATACTGTCTCCATCAGACTTGTGTATGCATTCGCGTCACCTCCGAAACCTAAACCAAGTTTTTGCATCACGGGTATAAGCTCGCCGCGTTTGTAACTCCGGCTCCCATTGAATACCATGTGCTCTAACAAATGAGAAAATCCTGTATTTTCATCATTTTCTGCCAGCGAACCAACGTGCACGTAAAGTCGTAGCGATGCACGCCCGGCAGGTTCTTTTGTCGGTCGTATGATATAGTGCAGACCATTGTCGAGTATACCGACAGTCATGAGCGGGTCCTGTTTTAGGTCGCTCACTTGGGCAGATACCGTCGGTGTTGTTTGCGATTGGGGTACTTGTTGAGCCGGTGCATTTAACGCTGCCGCAACCATTAAAATGCAAGCTGCCCATACTATGCGTGACTGTACATGTCGTTTCATCTCGCTTATGACTACGTGGTCACTCTCGCGATTCTTTCATCAAAACTTACTTTCATCCCGAGAAAATTCTTGGCGAAGGAAGAAGCAAGCGTTCCATTGCACGTGTTGAGAGAGAAAGTTAATTATCGCTCAATATCATCGAGCATACTTTGCAGGAGTTTATGAGCGTAAAAAAGACGAGACCGAAGAGTCCCTTCGGAAACATGAAGCATTTTAGAAACTTCTTGATAGGAAAGCCCCATGATATCGCAGAGGGTAACAATCTCACGGTGAGAGGGTGAAAGTTTATTGAGAGCTTTACGGAGACGTTGTTTGATGTCGGCGACATGCGCGTTACGCTCGGGATTGGCATCCGGAGCTTGGTCGGCAAGCTCCTCCTTCTTTTCGAGGGGGTCCCCGTTTTCATCGTTATCTAGGCTATAGGTTCCGTCGCGTCTATGTTTACGGAGCCAATTACGAGATTGATTACAAGCAATGGTATACAACCAAGTATAAAATGAACTCTTTTTGTTGAAGTAACGCAGAGAACGAAAAGCACGTAAAAAAGTTTCCTGAGCGACATCATACGCATCAGCTTCAGAACCAAGCATCTGCAATAACATAGCATGCAACTTACGACTATGACGCCGAATCAACACATCAAAAGCGCGGGTATTACCCTCCAGCGTAACACGTATAAGTTCCTCATCTGGGAGTTCATCCCAACCATTAGCTGATGCGTCCGAGCTCATAGAAAAAGTTAGACAGGTAAAGAATACGAGCGACCGTCCCGTCCTTCGTACCAATTAATAAAAGCGACATTAGCTGTAGTAAAGCCACCCGGTGTCGGATAATTACCGCTGAAATACCAATCTCCGCACGGACCTTCAATTGCTGCGTGCAACCCCTCAAGTGTTTGGTATATCACCTGTACCTCGCAGGGGGAATTATCCGGTGTCACAAGCCGTGATATCTCCGCCGTTATTTCATCCACCGTAAAGGGCTCGTAAATAGCTTTTACAGGATTAGTCCGTTGTACCGGCGGCAGTGTTAGCTGATGTTGGCACTCATCGTATACCCTCGATATGTATGCATACTCCCCACGTTTCTTCAACAATGATACGGCAGCTTGGAAAGCGATAAATTTACCTAATTCGCTCATATCTATGCCATAACAATCCGGATAACGTATCTGCGGTGCGGAGGACAGGATGACGATTTTACGTGCCTTAGAGCGCGCGAGCAAACGAAGGAGGGAGGAACGCAGTGTTGTTCCGCGTACAATCGAATCGTCGATAGCTATCAACACTTCGTCGTCCCCGATAGCTCCGTATGTCAAATCATACACCTGCGCCGCCATCTGTTGACGACTGCTTTCTTCCGAGATAAATGTGCGTAATTTTATGTCCTTGTGGGCAATTTTTTCGGCTCGTGGCCAACGCCGTTGTACCAATTCACGGATCAATTCCTCCGTCAATTCCCCGCTCTGAAAAGCCTTGATGAGGGCTGCTGTCACACGGTCGCGCCGGTACGTCCTCAACCCTTCCAGTAGTCCGTAATACGACACTTCAGCTGTATTCGGAATGTAGGTAATCGCGGCCTTTGAAAAATTTTCATCGCCTAAACATTCCACCACTTTTTCGGAAAGGTTAGCTCCGAGTGCTTTACGTTCACGGTAAATAATCGGATCGTTACCGCGTGAAAAATAAATTGCTTCAAAAGAACACGGTGTAGGTTCCAACGGTTCCGTATACGGCGCTATGGTCATTTTCCCATCACTCTTAACCACTATCATGTGAGCTCGTTCCAACTCCTGTACTTCCTCGCATTCTACACCCATTACGCTCATGAGTGGTACCCGCTCGCTTGATATGGCTAAGTATTCATCCGTTAATACGTAATGGCAAGGACGTATCCCGTGCGGATCGCGCATGCAAAAGAAGTCGCCGTTACCGACAGCTCCCATCACACAGTACCCACCGTCCCAACTCTGCGAAGCCTTGCCTATGATGTCGTAGAGGTCCAACCGCTGCGATATAACACGCGGAATTTCTCGCCCGGGTATATTTTTATCTCGGAGCTCCCGGTAAATATCCGTGTGCGCTTCATCTAGGTAGTACCCGATTTCTTCCAATACGGCTTGGGTGTCTGTGTCAAAAACCGGGTGCTGTCCGCGTTCTATAAGTTTCCTGTTCAGTTCATTAGCATTGGTCATGTTGAAGTTCCCGAGCAACATGAGGGTACGCGTCGTCCAATTGGTACGGCGTAAAAACGGATGACAACTCCCTTCATCAAATTGTCCGCTAGTGCCATATCGTAGATGCCCTACCAATATTTCTCCACCGAAGTTAAAGCATTTTTTGAAAGATTGGGCATCCTGTGGGTCCCAAGCTCCGTTATTTCGAAGGGTACGTAGATTACGTTGTTGGGCGGAAAATATCTCGGAAAGAGCCGAAGAAGTAGCATTACGCGCACGAAATACGTAGGGTTCCCCCAAAGGCATGTTCAGTTTCACACATCCTATACCCGCTCCATCCTGCCCCCGATTGTGCTGCTTTTCCATAAGCAAAAATAATTTGTTAAATGCCCAATCCGGGGAACCATATTTCGCAGCAAAATACGATAGCGGTCTGAGTAAGCGTATGGCTGCAACACCGCATTCATGACGGAGAAAATCTGACATAACCGAAAAAATTATAAGGTGAACATCATACTGTTATTTTTAAGAAGTAACACGGACATGAACGCCTGCGCCCGAATGAATTTCGCCGAGTATGTAGGACTGCGGACCGACCCTCATGGCGGCTTCTGCTTGCTCCGGACTCACTATGGCAACCCAACCGATGCCCATGTTGAAGGTGTGAAAGCGATCTTGTTCATCGACATATCGGAGAACTTTTTGTACCGGGTCATTTTGCCAGAAGGGAACCGATAATTCAGCGCCTTTGTCCCCTAAAAAACGTTCCGTATTTTCCGGTAAACCGCCGCCAGTGATATGCGCGTAGGCCTTCGGTGAAATGCCTGCCTGCCGCATTTGTGTCACCACATCGTGGTACAGCCGGGTGGGAGCAAGCGCGGCACGTAGCTCTTCCGGCGTAAGTAAATTCGGGTGTTCCCGCAGAATACGACGTACCAAACTCCATCCGTTCGCGTGAAAACCGTCACTCGCGTAGCCTATCACTACGTCCCCGGGAACCACGCGCGAAGGGTCTATCAGGTGCTCCTTTTCGGCACATCCTATACAAAAGCCGGCAAGTTCCACGAGCCCATCCGGTACTACTTCCGGCATTTCAGCTGTTTCCCCGCCGGCAAGTATGCAGTCACAACTCTCCAAGTATTCACTCATCCCGGCAACGATACGCGTAAGCCGCGGTGTCTCTTCCCTCAAATTCGCTATCCCCAAATAATCTAAAAAAAGCAAGGGGTCTCCCCCCGTGGTCAGGATGTCATTGACATTCATCGCCACCAAATCTTTCCCGGCTGTCTCGTACATTTCCTGCTCGAAGAGGAGCTGTGTCTTCGTCCCTACTCCGTCTGTCCCTGTTACGATGACCGGTTGTTTGTACGCGCTGAGATCATACGCCGCCGCGAATAGCCCGAAAGCATTGTACAATTGACGTTTTTTTTGCGTGCTCTTAACATGTGTGCTGATACTTCGAACAAAGCACTGCGCTTCTATCGTATCGACTCCGGATTGCTTGTAGGTTAATTTTCCTGCCATAGAACAAAATGAAAGCTGGGTACCGCGCCTATTGTACCCCATGTGCGCGGATATGACAAGACTGAACCGCGCTTCTCCACGAAGAGTGGAACGAGCCGTGAGCCGCGCCGGATTTTCAACCTACAGGAATGATTTGCCCGATTGAACAGAACATGGTAAAATGGGAATGTTATGAGTGAACCCGAAGTAGAGTACCTAGGATGGGACAGGCCGGTGCCGGAGTCGGTAGCGGAGAGATTGTTGAAGTATGCCGAAGAAGAACCGGATGCGTATAGGCGGGCGGTAGTGGTTGTACCGACAGCGGAGAGCGGGAGGAGATTGCGAGAGCGTATGGCGGAAAGGGCGGGGAAGGCCATACTCATACCACGGACGAAATTGGTCGGTCAACTCATTAACTCAGCCGACAAAGAGACCGCGAGCGAGATAGAAACCATAGCGGCTTGGATGGAAATACTCACGGCGGAGGATGTGCCGGAGGATTGCTTAGAGTTTTTCCCGCGCCCGGAGCATGAGCAGCAGTTGCCGACTTGGGCTATCGCGACAGCAAACCGTTTGATACAACTCCGGACACAACTGGAACAGGAAGAGCTGAGCATCCGGGAGTTGCTGCGGCGTTTGAATGAACGGGTGGGGATACCGGCGGATTTTTCGGAGCGTTGGGACGCCATAGAAAATGATGAAACGAGACGCTGGAAAACCATACAGGAGCTCTTTAACAGAGTAGATAAAAAACTGGAAATGCGGGGAAGGGAACCTGCTTGGAAAACGAGGAAACGCTTTATCGACAGAGCGGAAGAGCAGACATCCTCCCGACTTATTCTGGCATGCGTACCGGATATTTCGGCGCAGGTACGGCACTATTTACGCAACTACGGCGGGGGAGTAAAGGTATGGATCAACGCGCCGGAGGAGCTGAAAGATGTCGGTTTTGATGAATTCGGTGGGGTAAAAACGGAATACTGGGCGGAGCGTCCTTTGCCGGATGCTCTCCGGGAAGGGGAAAATATCATCGTAACCAACTCCGCGCAAAAACTGGCGGAAGCGGCTGTACAAGAAGTCGGAAAGAGCGGTCTGAGTTCTGATGAAGTCGTGTTAGGAACCTGCGACGCGAGTTTTATACCGGCGCTCGTAACGGAATTCGCCCGCTATGGTTGGCGTGTCAACGTGCCCGAGGGACGTGTTTTTCGTACCACAGACCTATCGGCACTCCCGGAGCTACTGGCCGGAGCCTGTTGCGCGGAGGGGGAGTTATCGCTCTCACTCACGGAACCTGTGCTACGAAATATAGCGGTACAACGACTTGCGGGCGGCGCAAAATTTGACACCTACCGGTTCGGTCTTTTGCTGGATAAATTGCTTGCCCGCTACATACCGAAAACCTTTCACCATTTGATAGAACTGTTAGATACAGAACGCGAGCTACCCGGAAAAGAACGCGAAGTCCGAGATATTGACGGTTTACGCAAACCGGAATTTTTTGCGGCGGCAACGTGGCTGCACCGGTTTATCCTCCGAAGCAGACAGGATATCCCGGGGTGTCTGCGCGAGCTGGGTGAACGCCTGCGTTCCGTGTACCCAACCGGTGAACTCGCTCAGGCGGCAAGTGCTATGTCGCAGCAAACCGAGCAGCTCGCCCTCTTCTTCCGGCAGAATCCCTGTCCCCCGATTCAGGCGTGGGCACTTGTTCAACTGGCTCTCAGTCAACAGAATACGGTAAAAACAGGACGAGAGCGGTGGGGGACACATCTAGACGCGCTCGGGTGGCGGGAATTGACCTATACCGCCGGCAAGCTCATGCTGCTCACCGGGATGCACGAGCATAGCGTACCGGAAACTCTGCCGGCGGACCCCTTCCTGCCGGATTCGCTGCGGGAGGCGCTGGGGCTCCCCTGTTCCCGGGCGCGTGAGGCTCGGGATTGTTTCCTGCTGACCGCTCTCATGAGTCGGCAGCCGAGTGACCTGCGGATTATCCTGTCGCAGAGTTCGGCGGATGGTACGGGGACACCCGTTGGTCCGTCGCCGCTACTTTACCACTGCACGGAAGATGAACTGACTGAGCGGGTAAAGTATCTCTTTAGGGACTTACCTGCCGATGAAACACGATTTTACAGCCGAGAATGGACATTGGACGTGGAGGGCAGCAAACCCTCAGCCGACGGAACGGAAAGTGTAAACGAGCAGCTCGCGCCGCATTGGGACAATCCGTTTGCCCGACCCGGGTATTCCTTCAGCCCCTCGGAAATAACATCCTTCCTGAAGTGTCCCTTGCGTTTCTGGTTAAAACAAGCGCTCAAACTCTCACCGTGGGATATTTACCAAGAGGACAAGATAGAGGCGAGTCCGGCCGAATACGGAACACTTTTGCATGACGTCCTGGAATATGTCGGGCGCGAATTCGGGGAACAGGCAAAACTTTTACCGCTTGAAGCCATGGCGCGGGATGCGGAAAAAAAGACGTGGGAAATAGCCCGTGCGCAATACGGACACCGACTGCCCCCCATGGTCAAAATTCAACTACAACGCTTTTGTAGCAGGGGATTAAAAAAGTTTTTACAATGGCATCGGGATGAAATTCTGGCTGGGTGGGTCTGTTATGCGTGCGAAAAGAAAGTAGATTGGGAACTTGAGTTGCCGGAAGGCGCACCGGTATCTGTCTCCATGCGAATCGATCGTATAGATTTTCACCGCGATAACAACAAATGGCGTATCATCGACTACAAAACGCACGCTCGCGTGCCGGAAAAAGACCACTTGGAAAAAGTGCCGCAGCCGGATGTGTTTACGGAATTGATGGGCGCGACCGAGTTCCCCTCGGAAGTAGAAGGGGAAGACGGGGCAGAGGTTCTTTTTCGGTGGGTAGACGCGCAGCTGCCCATGTACGCCTATTGGTTGATGAACAATCCTCCGGAGGGAACACTCGAGAAACCGATGCCCGTGCCGGAAGTCGGGTATTTTAATCTACCACGCTCCGGCAATGAGGATAAAATCGGCTACCACGAGTGGATATTATTAGATGCCGCAAAGATAGAACGAGCGATGACGTGTGTAAGGAATGCCGTTATATTGATGCGGGAAGGAAAATGTTTATATTCCGCTGAAATGTTCGGTTGTAAAGTACACGACAACCTTTCCGAAACCGGTTATTATGAAAACCCTCGCCAACTCTTTCGAACACTCCGCGCGAACGCCTTCATACAAACAGAACTTGACGTCGAATGTGAATAATAATTTTTCATGAGCTATGAATCCTGTTACGAGTAACATTATCGCGGCATCGGCCGGTACGGGTAAAACCTACAAACTTGCGTCTAGGTTTATTTCTTTGTTGGCACTCGGTTACCCTCCCGAAAAGTTAATAGCCCTGACCTTTACGCGGAACGCGGCCGGTGAATTCAGGAGGAACATCCTGCGAGACTTGGCTAAGGGAGCTGAATCGGAAGTCGGCGCAGATGCCTTAAAACAACGTATCCTCACTACCCTGCGCGGAGCAGGGAGCTCGGACATCCCCCTCAGCCCGCAGGATATTCCGGATATGATATTAGATCGGGGTAGGTTCCGAGAGCTCCTGCGTACCCTCGTCCGCAAACTTTCCCATCTTCATCTGTGTACCTTGGATAGCTTCTTCTCTAAGTTGGTGAGCACAAATTGTATGAGCTTGGGATTCCCGGAGGTGAATCTGATGTCCGACCCGGAAAAAATGAAAATGAGGAAAGCGGCTTTGCACGCGATGATCGATCGTGGTAGTGAACCGGAAAATGAGGGTGCCCTCCTGGAACTCTGTGAAAATATCTCCGAGGAAAGTTCGAAAACTATTTTTTCTGTACTCGAAGAAAATGTAGCCGATTTTTTTGTACTCTACGAGGATACCAAAGAAAGAGCGGGAGAAATATGGGGAGATATCGCTCAATTCGGTTTTGACGATGAAAGAGTACTGCGGGAACTTCAGAACGACAGAGATTATCCGTCCGAAAGAAGATATCTCGCGGCGTTTATCGAGGAACGCGAGCGGGAAATAGCGGAGCTGGCGGATAGCGTGGCGGGGAAGGGTCCCGGAAAACTTAACTTAAGGGACGTGAAAAGTTGCAAAGGGATCGCGGGGAAGCTGCGGTCATACTTAGCGGGAGAAAAACAAAAAAACAACGTGCCTAAGGGCTTCGGGGCTCTTTTGTACGGCGGCGGAACCGGCGAACGCGGCATCGATGAACTCATGGATGTTATCCGCAAGACCCGCGATGTGGTAACTTGGATGCCCGTTGTTCGTAAAACACGTGCGATGGTTCGCCTGATGCAAGAATATGAAACGCATTACGCGCGGGATGTCGTAGCCTCCGGCAAGCTGGTATTTGATGATATGCCGAGATTAGTGGCAGAAAAATTGTTGAACGGGGACAACCCGGGAGCTATATCGGATATCGCCTATCGTTTGGACGGACAGCTCTCTCACTGGATGCTCGATGAATTTCAGGATACCTCACCCGCGCAATGGCGTGCCCTCAAGGTGTTGCTCGAAGAAATACGCGATGAAGTGGTTGCCGGAAAGAACCTGTGTGCGGAAAGAAGTATTTTTGTGGTCGGCGATGAAAAACAGAGTATTTACGGGTGGCGCGGTGCAACCCCCCAACTCTTTTCATACCTACGCAATAAAGAAGATGGCTGGGAAGCACTGCAATTTTCACCGCAAAATGAAAGCTTTCGTAGCACAGAGGCTATCATGGGTGAGGTTAAAGAGGTAGACGGTATCCGCTATGGCTTTGTGAACGAGTTGTTTGCGAAGTTAGCATGCGTGCTGACGACGGATATCTCCGAGGAGTTTACTTCCCACACCGTGGCGCAGTGCAACATGGGGAAACCGGGGTATGTGCGCGTTCAATACTCCCCTACAGGGGATGGAACTTGCTTAGATGCAATGTGCGAACGTATGCTTTCTATTCTGACGGATGAACTGCACTTTACGGAGAAAAAGATAACGGTTGCGATACTGGTGAGGAGCAATGAGAACGTACGCGCTATCTGCCGATGGTTCCACAGCAATTCCGATTTACCGATTATCTCGATGTCGGATGAAAAATTAAGCGGTTCATCCCTGCTCGGGGAGTGCCTCCTGCACTTTTTCCGCTGGTTGCGGCATCCGGTAAGTACGCACTGCCTCGCAATGGCTAAGTTTTCTCCTCTGCATGTTGTTGACGGTGAAGCGGATGATGCGATACTATGGAAACGGTGGCGGGGGCTATTGGAAACAGAGGGCTATGCCCGCGTGGTGGAGTTGCTCACGAATGGTACGGAAGCACCGGAGGACGCGGAAGGACGCGACCGCGAAGAAATGACGGTACATGATTGGCTGAACGAGGCACGTGCCTACGATGCCGAGGGCGGTTCCCTCGACGACTGGCTCCTCCGCATCGCTAACCTCCTTACAAAAGCCAACGCGTCCGAGGGTTGTATTCATGTGATGACTTTTCACAAGAGCAAGGGGCTGGGGTACGATGCCGTCCTGCTTCCCTTCTCCTCGTGCTTTCCTGTTTACAGCGGCGGCATCCCGTTTTTTGAGAATGTACTGCATGAAAAAGACCGAGCGGAGGTGACCGGTATGGTGCTTAACCCCGGTGTAAATGATAAAGATGTTCCTTCATCGCCTTACCGTCAATTGATTGAAAAAACACAGAAGGAACTGATGAAGGAAGCCCTCCATGTACTTTATGTGGCTGTGACACGCGCGAAGCGCGCGAATTATATCCTGCTGAATGAAAATGCATACACGGATTCATATTCGAAGCTCATCGGCGACGCTCTCATGCCGATTGACGGTAACGCGTCCGAGCGGAAACCCTCCGAACAGGTGCTCGAGTGGGGAAATAGTGATTGGGTCGAAAGCATGCCGCAGAGGGATGCCGTTGCTGTATCGCGACGTGTTTCGCTCGCCCCGCCGACGGAGCGCCGTAGGAAGTTCGCTCCGTCCGAGGCTCACGCCCTCTCCCCGGATACCGACGCCGTGTATACGGATGCCGGTGCCGCGCTTTTCGGAACATCGGTACATGCTCTCTTTGAACAAATTGAGTGGATCAACGATTCCGAGCTGCCCGCTTGGGTCGCCTCCCCTCAGTCTCCGGAAGAATGTTCGGTAGTTGCCGCTCTGCGAGAACCATCGGTGCGTGCCCTTTTTACCCGTCGAGAAGGACAACGCGTCTACAGGGAACAGGGGATCGAAACTATTCGTAACCAACGCGGTGCGGATGTTTGGGTTTCCGGTACGATCGACCGCCTTATCCTGACAGGATCCAAGGGACGTGTCATAGACGCGCATGTCATCGATTTCAAAACGGATATCCGTTTCGGTGCTTCCCCGGAAGAGCAACTCGCCCTCCTACGTGAAAAACACAGTGCCCAGCTGAACACTTACTGCGAACTTATTGCGGAAATTTTCCCGGACGCCGCAGTCCACGCTACCATCGTTTCCTGTCCGAGGGACGGCGCGCAGGCTACGTCCTTTGATGTTCCCGTATCTTGCCCGTCCGAAGAAAAATGACTGTCTGACGTTGAGCAACAACTTAGTTTCAGGGAAACGCAGTGTAAGGATCGGCTCAACGGCAGGATTCCGGCTCGGGGTGCGTATTTAGAATACGTGTGCAAGTCTTTTTTTTGATTTTTTTGTCTTTTTTAACAAGGGGTAGGGGACAGAAGAGTTTCCCTACGAGCAAAATTCGATCACCCTATTATTTTGTTAATTATTTAATATCAATTGATTAGCTCGCGAGATACACGTATTCTAAATACGTATAATAGTTCCTGCGCGCATCCCTTGGTTAGTGGTGCGTGGGAATTTAATTAAGCTATTAAATATGAAATTACATTTACCGGTTAAGTTGTTGACGGCACTTTTGGCTGTCATGGTAGTAGTGCCATCGTACGCTTCTGTTTCGCTGAAGAAAAACGGTGTTGCAGTGGTTGATTGGGACGGAAAGCTGACAGGAATGCATTCAGGAGAAGATATCGAAATAGTGGTGGATTGCAATGGCGATCCGAAAGCCGCGGAGTGCGTGGGGAACAGCTCGAGCAATTATACGCAAGATGGAAAGACGGCAATTACTGTAACAGGGGAGGGTGCGTCTTTTACAGCAAAAAGCTTAGGTTCTGCCGGACCGATATTAGGGTATGCCGCGGGAGATAATTCGTTCGTTGAGGTAAAACTCGAAGAAGGAGGTACGTTTAACCTGTATAGAGCTGATCTCGGTAAGGTTGGGAAGTTTAGTGCGAAGTCCGGCTACAAGGCAACAGTTCAGATAGACATAAGTGGCGGGAGTAAGTTCAATATGGAATTGCCCGAAGAGCAAAGGACTGGGGCAAGTTCCATAGGCTGCTTCGATAATGTTAGTCTCGGTTACAGCGGTTCCTCCGAAACAACGATCAATGTGACCGGACAAAATAGCGTATTCAGGCATGTAGGTGGGAACATAGGAAGTAGCTATTATAAGAGTTCCAGTCCCACGGGTACGCAAAAAATGAAGACAGAAATCAAGGTTTCTGAGGGAGGAAGGTATGATTTCAGTGCCACCGATAAGAATTCGGGTTTCATCGGGTACGTTGCCGGTAATCAAAGTGATGCTACAGTCAACATCTCGGTAGACGGTGTGGGAAGCGTGTTTGATATGCACGCCGAGGACTCTAATCCGTGTAAAATCGGGTATGTTAGTGATGGTTCGGGGAACACATCGCACACCACAATCAATGTGACGGATGGCGGTGAATTCCAGATGACAAGCAAGGAACCAAGCGCACAGGCTGCGGAGATCGGAGGTTGCGAGATAGCTGATGGTACGGCGGAGGTTACAATCAATGTAAACGGAAATGCAGATGGAGACAAATCTACCTTTTCCGTATTGAAAAAGTGTATGATCGGTAAGGCAACCAAGGGGACAGCTACGGTAAAGATTAATGTGGGTCAAGGCGGTTTTTTCCGTGCAACGAATCTTTACGCAGGGCTGGCGGAGACAGCTGGTGCTGATGCTAAGACGGATGTGAATATCTCCCTGACAGGCAATGGGGAGATGGAGCTCAACGGAGGCTGTGTAGGGATGGTCGATGAAGGGTTGTATCCCGCAGGTACAAAGGCATCAACTGTAGTTGACCTCACTATTGCCGATAACGGGATATTTACACTTAGTGGATCAACAAACATAGGCTATGCGGAAGGGACTGTTGATGCGGGCTCGGAGGTAACCGTCCTCGTCAAGAATCACGGGACATTGAATTTGAATGCCGGCAGCGTGGGAGATCGGAAGGGCAAAACACCCGGAAGCACAAGTCTAGCGATCACGTTGCAGGACGATGCTCAAATGATGTGGGGGAAGAGTGCCAAGATAGGGAACGAAACAACAGAGACAAAAATTGTACTCCAAGGGAATTCTACCCTCACACGCGCCTCCGCCAACGCATTACGCGGAACAGTAGCCATACACGATGGAGCGACCTACGATATGGGCGGAAACGGTAGCAATGATAGTGGCTCCATTACGCTTTACGGTGGAGGGTTGCAAAATGCCGGTAGCTACCGTGGAGACGTATCAGTCAACACAGACGTTGGTTTTTCTGGGGGTATAGACATGGGTGGCTTGGATGCTTCGTTACTCACATCGGTAAAATTGAACCAAACCGGTACGTACTTGACAAACCTTGGAGAGGGTACCACATTAACTCTACATGTCGGCGATGTTGTCAAAATAGATGAGACAAATGCTTTCAGGAAGGGGCAAATGCCCGAAAATGCGCAGGCGGTTTTCCAGTTCGGCGAAGATAAGGCAATGGGTGCAGGAAAGGGTACGGTAGATGTAGAAGAGGATGCTAAGCTGGTATTAGGTCTGGACGGGCAATATGTGTTATCGCAGGAGGATGAATACGGGAGGCTGGAATTATCGATATGGATCACAAACGGACAGTTGCAAGGAGCGGTGGAAGGTGACCCAACGGGCTGGTTCCTAAAGCATTTTGCAGTCCAAACAGGCTGGGATCTGAAAGTAAGAAGCTACGACATCGAAACAGGCATGCTCGTATTAGTCGGAGGGGCAAACGTGTGGGATGCGGTGGAAGACGGAGATGATCAGACAGGTCACCACCAAGCAAACGGAAACGTCGGTGAATTGCAGGAGTTTGATCGCGTTATCATTGACGAGGATACCACGCTTAAGGCGGATGAAGACGCAACCCTTCAACAGGTAGAAGGAGCGAATGGAAGTACACTGCATTTTGTGAAGGACGGAGGAGATGACACGACAATTACCCTGAACTATGCGGACACCGATGATGTAGATGGCACCGGTGACACGCAATTTCAAGGTAACATTGAGGCAGACGCGGGAGTAAATCTCGAAAAGACCGGCGATGCAGCACTATCTGTGGAGGGTAACCTGAAAACCGAAGGGAATGTAACGGTGAAGGAGGGTGCGCTGAATCTCGGCAGAGAGAGTGATAGTTCTATCGGCGGAGACCTTGCGATCGGCGGTGGTGACACACAAGCCGACATGCAGGTAGATGGGAAATTGGGGGTTACCGGTGATGTGGCAGTGGAAAATGGGAAACTTTCGTTCAGCGGCGAAAGTGAAGGTTCCATAGGTGGGAACCTCAAGCTCGGCGATAAAGGAAACGGCACGACGGGCGATGTGCAAGTGGATAAGAAGCTGGATGTTGCCGGGGATGTGTCGGTTGAAAAAGGCACGCTCACATTCGGAGAAAATAGCAGCGGCACGCTCGGTGGACTCTCCCTTTCTGAAGACGGAAATATGCAGGTAGGCGGACAATTAGATGTCACCGGCGATGTGAAGGTCGAGAAGGGTACACTTTCGTTCGGAGAGAAGAGCGAAGGATCAATCGGTGGGGAACTTTCACTCTCTGAGGGAGGTAACTTACAGGTAGACGGGCAGTTGACGCTTTCCGGCGGGGTAGCGGAAGGTGGTAAGGGATCAGTCCGTGGTTCCGGCACGGTAACGCTGGACGGCGAAGATTCCGCTTTCGGCAACGACGTGGAATTGGATGAACACCTGACCTTCAAGATGGGCGAACATGCCAAGCGAGCGGACTTCGGACAGAATGACGTAACGCTCCGAGACCTGAGCGGCGACAAAGATGTAACGGCGCATTCCGTCGATATGACCGGCGAAGGAGACTTTTCCGGCACGATACACGGCGACGTAGATGTGCACGGCAAGTATAACCTATCCGGTGCGCGGGTGCACGGCGACTTAGATGTCGGTGGCACGGACGTGGAAAGCACGGCAAAGGGGGATGTAACCTTGGATGAAGCGCAGCAACACCTAACCGTCGACGGCGATGTCATCTTGCGCGATGGTGCTACCACGCGGATACGCCTGAACTTCGGAGATGAAGCGGAATGGAGGGAAAGTCAGCACGATTCCATCGTCCTAGAAACCGCGAAAAATATCATTGTGGAAAAAGGGACGATCATCGAGATAGAAAATTTGGGAGAGGCGGTGACATCTAACATGAAGCGCGGAGACAAGGAAGTGATACTCATGGATGCCAAGCATGTGTATACCTGCGACCACCACTACGATGAAGCGACAGAAAGGGAGCAGCTACACGACACCGAATCGGTGGGAACGGAACATGGTGCTAGGGCAGAGGCAAGGTTAGACGGTGCGCTGAATTGGCTTTTCAAGAAAGCTGAGATCGTGTTTTACAACGGGAAGCAGGCAAACGAACAACAGATCATGCTCACGGCGAGCGGCGAAGAAACCGAGCAACCGCAGCATGATGCGTACGTGGCGGCTGTGTTTGAGATGCGTTCAGTAGAAGACTTAGATGCGGTTACGAAGTCCACTAACGCGACAGCCGCGGGTAGGTTACTTTGGCACTACACGGAAAACAAATCTATGGCGGAGATGGACCCGGCGGTGAACGATTTAATCGAGTATCTCGGGGATATGCTTGCCACGAATCCGGATAAGGTACGGCGTGCGATGACGGCACTTGCCGGGAGTACCCTTACCTCGCTATCCGCGGCACAGTACGCGGAACACCGTTGGCAGATGGGACGCGTCCGCGACCACGCGCTGATGGCGGGGAATCTGCGCTGCGCGGAGTATAATCCGGACGCCTCGCGGGTAGGTGCATGCCGGACGACCCAAGTTTGGGCAGAAGGTACGAGTTTTTACTCGGAGCAGCATTCACGCGGGGATGAAAGCGGGTATCGGCTGAATTCATGGGGCGGAGCAGTCGGCATGGATGTGCAGATGCGCAGTAATTGGAGTGTCGGTCTGGCACTGGCTGCCAACTACGGGGATTTAGAAGCGTACACGATTGACCGAGCGAAGGGAGATTTCGATAGTTACTACATGAGCGCGTGGAGTCAGGCGAAGAACGGACGCTGGGGGAATACGTTGGTCGCGACCTTCGGTGTCAGTGATGCATCCCTGAAGCGCACGTTTGAGACCTGCGCGGCTAAGAGTACCTCGAGTGGGAGCAGTCTCGGCGCGATGTGGGAACTGACGTACGATCTGTACCCGGACAAGGAAAATCACAGGCAGATACTCCAACCGCTCTTCAGCGTGGCGGTGTCGCACACGAGCATGGATGCGTTCAGTGAGACGGGCATCGGAAGTCTCGGACTGCACGCCGACAAACAGACGCGCGACACGGTGACGCTCGGACTCGGTGCACGCTGGCTGGCGGCGATAGAGACCGGGAAGGCTGCCAATCGTACCATCAGCACAGAACTACGCATGAATGTTGCCCAAGACCTAGGAGACCGACGCAGCACGGCGGATGTAGCTCTGTTGGCAGACCCGACGTACACGCAAACAGTCCGAGGAGCCCGAGCCGGTACAACCGCTTTTCAAATTGGAGCCGGGATAAATGTTCCGGTGACTCGGTACACGCAACTCTATTTCAACGCCGGCGGCGATCTACGCACCCACGTCGCGACATGGAACGGAGCCTTGGGTGTACGCATAGGTTTTTGATAGAGAAGCTATGTACATCTGTTGAGCCTCCTCCACAGACGATATCCCCCACCACATGTCATTCTCCCCGGCTTTGCTTCGAAACTAGATTCCGATCCCTGCGCCACGGCGGCGCCTAACTTCTTCAATCGTCAATCGTAAATCTAAAATCGTAAATGGGGAGGGGAGGCTGAACCGCAGTCCTGCCGCAATGCCCGCCCCCCAGCCGCATTTTTGATTTTTGATTTTTGATTTTTGATTGAGGAATAATGCGCGCTCCG
>CAZJIH010000027.1:0-451 GCA_964545935.1 uncultured Akkermansia sp.
TGTATACTTAAAGTATTATAGAGACGCGATTTTGAATTTGCTTTGAATTTGACCGAATTTTCAATCAAAATTCGATTTTTTTGAATACAGAGTCTCAGTTCTCTGTAGACATTCCTAATGCACGCCGCCTCGCTGCGTTTGTCCCGCGAAAAGACTGCCCAACGTTGAGCAATAACTTTGTGCTAGGAGAACGCGAAGGAGAGCAAGTACGAGAAGTCAGACGCTAAGCGCAACGGAGTTGCGCGGATGTCAAAGCAGGAAAGACAGTACCAAAGCCATCATGTAATTTATTTCAATGTGATTTAAATCTTTGTAATCTATATATACTTAAAATATTATAGAGACGCAATTTTGAATTTGCTTTGAATTTGACCGAATTTTCAATCAAAATTCGATTTTTTTTGAATACAGAGTCTCAGTTCTCTGTAGACATTCCTAATGCACGCCGCCT
>CAZJIH010000027.1:551-22403 GCA_964545935.1 uncultured Akkermansia sp.
TTCAATGTGATTTAAATCTTTGTAATCTATATATACTTAAAA
The DNA here is from genome assembly GCA_964545935.1 of uncultured Akkermansia sp. GTDB lineage: Bacteria > Verrucomicrobiota > Verrucomicrobiia > Verrucomicrobiales > Akkermansiaceae > Akkermansia. The sequence continues at coordinate 594 of CAZJIH010000027.1, forward strand.
TATTATAGAGACGTGATTTTGAATTTGCTTTGAATTTGACCGAATTTTCAATCAAAATTCAATTTTTTTGAACACAGAGTCTCAGTTCTCTGTAGACATCCCTAATGCACGCCGCCTCGCTGCGCCTGTCCTGCAAAGAAGACTGCCCAACGTCGATAGTAGCGCGGCGATTTTCGGAAATTTTATTGGGACAGGTGTGCCATGATGCGTGATCCCGAACATTTGTGCTTGCATTGTAAGAGAGCGTGTGATAACATACGTGTATGCTCAGAGTGCTGGTAGCTAGTGATTTTGCCGAGGATAGTTGCCCTGTTGCCGATTTTGCTGCTAACTTAGTTCGGCAGAGTGGGGGAAAGATGTATTTTTTACATGCGGTTGAACCGTGTATGATGGAAGCTGCGGGATGTTCGGAGCTGGAAAAGCTGGCTGGAGAAGGGCATGGGATGCGGCATTTAACACTGTTAGAACTTACCAACGAACGAGCGCACCGAGCGGCTGAAAAAATAAGTAAAAAATGGGACATTCCGGTTTACGGAAAAGCGGAGGAAGCGGATAATGTAGTGGAGTGTATCCACCAATTCTGTGAGCGACACCAAATCGATTTACTCGTGATAGGAAATCGCCACCATAGTTTACTTTCATCCATTTTGCTGGGTAGTATCGCTGAAAAAATAGTTCGTACAGCTAAAATACCGGTAACTGTGGTACCGTGTACCCCGCGTATTTAAATCACTATGCGTTTTATTTTTACAGGCGATGTAGTAGGGAACACGGGACGCAATGCTTTGTTGCGGGCAGTTTCCCTGTGGCAACGCCTGTATGAACCGACACTTATCGTAAGTAACGCAGAGAATGCGGCGGGTGGACGTGGCATAACACCAGCGGTAGCGCATCATCTTTCGGATGGCGGTGTGGATGTAATCACGCTCGGCGACCATGCTTGGGATCAGCAGGAATACGTCCTACACGCTGACAAGGAACACCGAATCCTGCGACCGTTTAATCTGCAACCGGGTACACCGGGATACGGAAGTATCCTACTGAAAACCGCAGACGGACTTGTGGGCGTAGTGTGCCTGCTGGGTCGTAGCATGATGCAGCACGGAGCACTCAATCCCTTTACCACCGGATACGATGAAGTCCTGCGCTTACGTGATGCCGGTGCGTCTGCTATCCTCGTCGATTTCCATGCCGAATCTACCGGTGAAAAAGTTGCCATGGGACGCAGATTGGACGGCTATGCCTCCGCTGTCCTCGGTACGCATACCCATGTACCGACAGCTGACGCCTGTATTTTACCCGGAGGGACGGCATACATGACCGATGTCGGCATGTGCGGCAGCAGAGACGGAGTAATCGGACGCGATGAGCGAGCTGTGTTGGAAGGGATGGTGAGCGGACTCCCCTGCAAATTGCCCATAGGAGACTGGCCGGCAAAGGTTCAGGGAGTGTTGGTAGATGTGGACACCGCATCCGGACGTGCCCTGAATATTAACCCCCTGTACCTTGAATTAGAAAGAGAAACATGATGGATGAGCAGAGATTCGGCGGTATTATACGTCTGTACGGCATCGAGGCAGCTGAACGTATCAGCGGGGCGCGTGTAGCTATTGTGGGCATAGGCGGCGTGGGCTCGTGGACGGCTGAAGCACTGGCGCGGAGTGGTGTGGGATCGCTCATCCTGATGGATGCGGATGATATTTGTGTAACGAATACCAATCGACAGGTTCATGCCCTGAGCGGTAGTTACAGTAAAATGAAAGTAGAAGAGATGGCACGGCGAGTCAGGGCAATCAATCCGAATGTCGATGTAACCCCCCTGCCCTCTTTTTATAAGAGCAGTGCGCCGGAAGCACTCTTCGACCTGCTACCGAATGTGGTAGTGGATGCCATAGATTCCATGCGGGCAAAGGCGAATTTACTCGCCGAATGCTACCGGCGGAAAATACGTATTGTAACGTGCGGGGGAGCCGGGGGACGACAACGAGCTGAGCTGATTCGCCTAGCGGACCTTGCGCGTACAACGAATGATCCCCTGCTTGTACGTCTCCGTAAGCTCTTGCGCAGGGAATACGGATTACCCTTGGGAGATCGCTGTGCTGATATCGGCATCCCGTGTGTGTACTCGGTAGAGACACCGGTGTTTCCGCAAAATGACGGCACGGTGGGAACAGAACGCTGTGAAGGGCTCGTGGGAGGCATCAGCTGCGCGTCCGGGTTCGGCTCGGCATCCCCTATCACCGGTAGTTTCGGTTTTTTCGCAGCATCTGCCGTACTTCATCTCCTTTCACTCCCCGATATCTCATGAAAACTAACTCAACTCAAGCACGGGCAAACAAACACGTACACCGAACCCCGGGGCAAAGTCCATCGCATATCGTGGTTCAAGCCGGAGATGAAGCTACGCTGCAGGATATCCTGTCCGCTCACCCATCCGGTCTGTACTTGGTGCTCGATTGTGTGCAGGATCCCCATAACTTAGGCGCTATCCTACGAACGGCGGATGGCGCCGGAGTGACCGCGGTTGTCGCACCGAGGGATAAATCCGTTGGGATCACGGAAACCGTCTTGCGTGTATCCGTGGGAGCCGCGGAGCAGGTACCTTTCATACGTGTTACAAATCTCGCCCGTTCCATGCGTGCTATGCAGCAGGCAGGTATACTACTCATCGGTACATCCGATAAAGGTACCCGATCCCTCTACGATACCGATTTGCGCGGTCCCGTCGCTCTCGTCATGGGCGCAGAGGGTGAGGGTATGCGACGTCTCACGGAGGAAACCTGCGATTTGTTGGTGAAAATTCCGATGGCAGGTTCCATCCCTTGTCTGAATGTTTCCGTTGCCGCCGGAGTATGCCTCTACGAGGCTGTGCGTCAACGTCTTCTCTCTCCCGATGCTACTTCATGATCTCATGTGTTTCGCGTCCGTTTTTCTTTTCCGTCCTTGCGCTGAAGAGATTCGGTAAATTGCCGATCCGCAATAAAAATTCCTGTCGTATAATCAGATGTCTATCGTTTTACAATTCGAACCGTCGCGCGATTCCACCGTTCGTTTTATTTCCGATCTTCACTTGGGCAATAAACGCAGCACTGCACCCTCTCCCCAAAAGCTGTTAGATTCCGTGCGTGGGGTGGATATGTTGGTACTCGTGGGTGATACGGCTGAAACTCGTGAAACGTGTACGGAAAGGGAACGGAGCATGGAACTCCGGGAAGAATTGCGCGAACTCTGTCGCCGCAGCGGTCTACAATTAGTAGAGCTCGCCGGTAACCATGATCCGGATATCGAACCTCAACTGGCCTTCTTTTGGGGTGGTAGGGTGGCGGCTATGCACGGTCATTGTTTGCTGCCGGGAGTCTCCCCTTGGGGACGCGAGTATTTTACCTGTGCCCCGACTATCCGACGTCTCATCAGCGAACACCCCCGAGCCGAGCACGATCTACAAGAGCGTCTCGAGCTCACGCGCCGTATTTCCATCGAACTCGGGCGCCATGTCCCTCCTCCTTCCCCGAATGACCGTGGGTTCTTCCGTGAACTCTGCTACTGTTTTTGGCCTCCGCATCGTCCCTTTCACATCGTATCCGCTTGGCTGACCTGCTGCTTCCGAGCTCGCCGCTTTTGTAAGTCTTATTTGCCGAATACGGAACTCCTGATTATCGGTCACTTCCACCGTGGCTTACACCGCAAAAAATCCCCCGAAATCATCTGCACCGGCGCTTGGTTCAAACACGCTACCCCTTACGCAGTCGATGTACAGACATCTTGCCATCCGAACAATCACACCCTCTCCGTTAATGTTCTGAAAATGTCATAACAGGACACACCCCTCCTTCTAAGATATGACTTAGTGACAAGCGGCGACTCAGTGACAGGAAGATGCGGGAGGAGCAGGCAAAAAAAAGTAGTCTACCGACCAAGAGCGAAGCCGCAACCCCGCCGCACATCGCCACACAAGATGCTCCCCGGAGGGCGTGGCGTGCATCGGCAGGGATGCGTGATAAAGAAGGGTAACGCGGCGTGTTGGTTAAAATCCTACGCGTAGCCCGATCGCTGCGTTCCAAGTAGCTTCGTGGGCACGGATATCGGAACCAACGCTCGCGTAAACCAACGAATGACGCGCCACCGGCACGTAAACACCGGCTCCTAATTGAAGAGCAGTGGTACCAACACGGGAACCTTTGACATGTCCGTGCTGATGCGGGTCAAGGGCAAATGCTGTATCAGCAGTTGTCCGGCGGTCCCCGATGTCCTGAGCAACATTCATGTGCAGTTCTGTTTTCATCGTATGGTTGAAAGCACTACCCGTATCATACGTAGCCAGCCAACGGGCACCAAGAGCAAGGGTTACAGCATCGCGCGATTGCTTGTCCGAATTCAGCGCAAAAACATTGTCTCCACCGGCTTCACTGAATGCATCAATACTTGTATGGGTGAGAGCAACATCAAAAAATGGACGAATAATGTGTTTTTGATTATCCTTAACCGGGTAGAAATCATAGGTAACTTCCCAGAGACCGCCGAGACTGCTGCCACTCGGACTACTATCCGCAGCTTGGTTGACCGACGTACGAGTAAGAGAAGCCTCACTATCACCAAAGGTGGCAACTAAAGCATGCGACCAACGCCCAATCTTCCATTGAGTCCACGCACTCATGTAATAACTATCAAAATCTCCCTTCACATGTTCACCAGCCCTCGCCTCCAAATCTCCATAATCCGCCGCCAGAGCTATACCCACACTCCAATTACGACGCATTTGAACATCCAAGCCTATGCTCCCTCCCCATGAAGTCAGCCGGTGACCGCTATCGTGACCACGCGAATGCTGCTCAGAATAAAGTGTAGTACCCTCTGCCCAAACTTGGACGGTGCGGCACGACGCCACTCTCGTACCCTCCGGTGAATATTCCGGACACCGCAATTCACCGGCAATGATCGCATGGTCGCGTACACGCCCCATCTGCCAACGATGCTCCTCAAACTGAGCCGATGACACCGAGGTCAACGTACTACCCCGACTCAAAGCAGGGGTACCGTCTATCGTCGCTTCCTGCCCAAGAGCAGCATGCGTAGATAAAATACACACGGCAGTCGCAAGGACTGTCACCAAATTATGTGGCAAATGCAGTTTCATGATCTATAAGTCTTTATTTTCTGCGTTCCATCATCGATGGCTTCGCTCGCCCGTTATTTTATGCTATGTCAATAAATATGTCAAGCTCCAATCCTCATTTTTTTTATTTTTTCACCACACCTGTCCCAATAAAATTTTCTATACATGCCTCAGCCCCGTCCCGATAAAACTAAAGACTTAGTGATTGGCAATGAATCTGCGACAGGTAGATGATGTGAAGACTAGGTACGAGGGATGATGTACGAATAACAAAATCAATCAGTTAAGCGCAACGAAGTGTACATTAGTTTCAACCGTCAACTAGAACTCATAAATACGGAGGGAAGGAGGAGTGGTGGGCGTTCAGGTATGCTGCGTTGGAACCGCGGGTATGGCGGAGTATAGTGCACGACTAAGCTCGTGTAGCGAAGAGGAGTGAAAATCGGCGGCAGAGAGATTACTTTGGGCAGTCATTCGGTTAGGTATGGCTACGCAAGGTAGGTTGGCACGTTTCGCGGCAAGTACACCATTTTCAGAATCTTCGATGACGAGGCATTCGGAAGCTGGGACTTGCAAGTACTTTAAGGCAGCGAGAAAGAGAGTCGGATCCGGCTTGACAGCATATCCGTCCGTTCGGCAAAAGAGACATTCAAAAAAGTCGGCGACCTGCAAACGCGCCAACCAAGAGCTAACCCAGTGACGGGAAGAAGAGGAAGCCACAACCATACGGATACCATACGTACGGCACATTTCCAGCAATTCCTGCGCACCGGGCATCAGGGTATACGAAGCTAACTCTCGCTCCACAGATGCCTGTCTAACAGCGTTTTCTGCCTCCCAATCAAAAGATTTACCCGTTAGTTTTTCTAAATGAGATGCAGGGTTCCAGCGAGTGTAACCCGCACCGAGACAGGGAGCGTATTCCTGCAACGAAAGTGTACAACCCTCGCGTTCGTATAGCATAGCCCACGAATGAAAAATAGCCCATTCTGTATCTAGGAGGACGCCGTCAAAATCAAAAATGATGGCATGCGGAGTAGTCATGGTTTTCCGGTCAATTTGGCATAAAACCATTCACGCATTGAACGGAGAGCAAGGTTCGAAAAAGTAAGATAGATGGCAATACCGAGGTATATGACATTGGGAATCCAAGCGCTGATCCAAGCCTGAATGAGCCCGGAATCACCGAGAGTGGGGAAAACACGGTAGAGGAAAAGCATAAGAGCCGCTAGAATGACAGCGATACTGATCCCCTTCATCGGGCTACGTCGTCGGAAAGTTACTGCACTCGGAATAGCCAACAAAACAAGCACTAAACAACTGAAGATACGAGCGATACGCACATGCCATTCCGTACGGTAACGACAGCGATCTGCCGGAGCACCTGCACCGGATTGAATCAATTCATAGAGCACGGATGTCCCCATTGCATCAATACGGTCATCCTGTGTAGGTGCTATAATTTGATACGGTTTTTCTTCTAGGGGTAGCACAATAGAATCCTCATATTTTTCATCGGGGGGACGCATCTTGGCATGCGCTACTTCACGAATATAGGCATGCTTCAATGTCCATGTAGAATCTAACTTATTCCAGCTTGCGGTTTCAGCAAGTATCTGTTTCGTTAATTTACCGGAATTGCGGGTGTCAAATTGTTCAATAACAACACCGTGCATAGGAGCACCGGGATCACTGAAAGCGGCAGGTTCCTCGATTCGCCAGATGCGAGCGTAAGCATCGCTATGGTAAATAATCGGCGCGGGTTTACCATCTTCTATTTTTTCTTGCTTAAGGATCATTTGCCGATAGAGGGAGCTATTCGGTGCCCAGTGAAAACCGAAAATGCCGTAAATCATCGCCGCGAGGATCGCATAAAAGAATACGGGAAAACAAATGCGAGCGAGAGAACGCCCACTTTGCAACATACCCGTAAGTTCACTTGTACCACTCAATCTACTCAGCGACCACAGTACCCCCATCATGATCGTGTAAGGTAAAATTTGGTACAAGAACATGGGTAACTGCGATACGTAGAAACGCGCAGCCTGCTCTACCGGGTCATCGAAACGTGTGCGAAAACGCTCCATGTTATCCGTAAAGTCGGCCAACATGTAGATCAGCAGGAGAATCGTGGTACACAAAAGGAAGTAGTTGATAAAACAACGACTGACGTATCGATCCATCGTTTTCATAAACGTATACGCCAGCGCACCCAAAAATGGGATATAACATAAAATCAACAAAAACAATGGACGGCACTTTTGTTCAATGGGGTAGCTTTCCGGCATACCTGCCACTTCCCAATGCATTTGCTCAAGTTCACCGGGTACCAGAATACTCGCCAGCAGCGTCCCCAACACCAAACACACTATCAGCAGCAGCATATTCTTAAGTGCACCGACCATATCTGTTGTTCGTCTTTATAATATAGGGCAGAGATTCATCCGGGGGAACTTAAAACTCGTCTAACTACTGCGTCAGATACCTTGTTCTAAGCGTTCCGCCAAGTATTCCGGGAGACCGGCATCGCGGATAGCCTTCTGTGCCGCTGCAATATCGTACTCAATGCGTTTAATAATAATGATATTCAGGTCTGTATCAAAGATCCCGTAACACGCTCGCGGGTCGCGGTCGCGTGGCTGACCGACCGAGCCCACGTTGATAAAGTATTTGATGTTATTGAAGGGAGTAAACTCCGTGTAGCCCTCTAAATAAAGCGAATGTATATTTTCCGCATCCTCATCTGCATGCTTTCCATCCCATGTAAAAATTTTAGGTACGTGGGTGTGTCCATGAAAACAAATTTGGGAGAATTGCCGTGGAAAATTATTGGAAGCATCATCGGTATTAATGATATAGTTCCAAGCTTTGGGGTGATCGAGAGAGGAGTGAACTAAGGAGAACGAAATACCTGTTTCACTACGCACAATACGTTGGTATTGCAAGCGCGAGAGCCACCCCAATTGTGTATCATCTAATTGCTCCCGTGTCCAATTCATAGCACTTCGCGCTATGTCATTCATACGAGCATTAGATGGATTGACAACTTCTTCGTCGTGGTTACCCTTAACAGTGGGACACGCTAAGTCGCGTATGTAGTTGAGACATTCACTCGGGAAGGCATTATACCCGACAACATCGCCTAAACACACGATATCCGTGCACTGACTCTCCCGTACATCCCTAATTACCGCGCTTAAAGCATGGTAATTTGCATGTATATCACTGATGATCGCCGTTCTTCCCATAACGAATCCCGGTGTATTTTACATGACATGCTGCCATTATGCAAGACTAATGTTGTTTCATTCTATCGATTTAATCATATCCGTCCTAAGAAAAATTACTGTCCGGCGTTAGGCGATGATTTTGTCGCTTCCCGCCTGTGTTTCTCGGTAACGAAACCACCGATTAACGCAGAACTATCATTTATCGGTGCAAGTGGGCGGTTTACTATTTGCTTTTTTTGGGATTTGCGGTATAATATGGGGCATGAAGGATGTTCGTACCCTAATCAGTGAGAAGATGAGAGCACGTCATTTATCTGACGCGGCTATTCGTGCGTTTTTGCACAGTGTAGATGAGCTGTCGGAGCAGCGCGAAATGCTCGTTAGAGAAAGTGAAATTTTACCCGTTCCGACATTACCGGAGTGGGACGAACTTGTGGCAATGCATCAAGCTGCAGGCGCGGAACTACTCAGCAAGACGGTGGTGATTAAACTCAATGGAGGACTCGGTACCAGCATGGGACTCCGTCAAGCAAAGAGTCTCTTAGAAATTAAGCCCGGTGTAACATTTCTGGACCTCATTGTAAAGCAGGTGGAAACCTTGCGCAGGAAGGCGAAGTGTAGCGCACAACTTCTACTCATGAATTCATTTTCGACCACCGAGGATACGATGCACTATTTGCAGAAATACGCTGAGTTAGGGTACGGAGATGCTGCCCGGGTTCAACTCATGCAAAATATGGTTCCTAAACTCATGCGCGATTCCTTGGAACCCGTACATCTACCGCGTCACCCTGAACTGGAATGGTGTCCCCCCGGTCATGGTGATTTGTATGCGGCACTCGCCGGTTCCGGGAAATTAGAACAATTGTTGACTCAAGGAGTCATTTACGCTTTTATCTCTAATTGCGATAACCTAGGTGCTCAGCTAGACCCCCGTTTCTTAAGTTGGTTTGCACAATCCGGTGCCCCCTTCGTAATGGAGGCTACCACTCGTACGGCAGCAGATAAAAAAGGCGGACATCTCGCGCTTCGAAAGTCAGATGGTCAGTTGATGCTCCGCGAAGTTGCTCAGTGCGATGAGGCGGATTTGGATGCTTTTCAGGATATCTCGCGTCACCGTTTCTTCAATACTAATAATTTATGGATTCGTCTCGATGTCTTGCACGATTTTATGGCATCTCACGGCGGTATGGTACCCCTACCGGTCATCCGAAATGCTAAAACAGCTGACCCACGTGACCCCAATTCACCTCCCGTTTATCAACTGGAAACTGCTATGGGTGCAGCCCTTCAATGTTTCCCGGGTGCACAGGCTATCAATGTGCCCCGCTCCCGCTTTTTCCCCGTAAAAACTACCGGCGATCTCCTCATCCTGCGTTCGGATGCCGTTGAAATTGATGCTGAAGGAAATATGAAACTCGCGCCCGAATGTAACGGTATTCCCCCCATCGTTCAGCTATCCCCGGACTACAAACTCGTTGATTCTCTCTCATCCCTCGGTGTCCCTTCCCTCAAAAATGTACACCACCTTACCGTACGCGGTCCTTGGAAATTCTCTCCCAACCAACCGCTCAAAGGCGATGTCTCTGTAGGATAAAAACTGAACCGTTGCGCCTGCCGCCGAGCCGCAGGCTCGCTCGATGCCCTCCCCCCCTCCGCATTTTTGATTTTCGATTTTAGATTTTTGATTGAAGAAGTTGGCGCACCCCGTTGCGCGTCCCTCCGCGGAACGTACCTTCCGCATATGCGCTGCCTCCCGGCTCGGCGGCATAACTAACTTTCACTCCCAATACGCACAATGGCACGCGTACTACTCCCCCGATTCGGAATCTAAAATGCGGAGGATGGGCAGGCACTGAGGCAGGACCGTGACTCAGTTCTCCTGAGGCGTCACTGCAGAAGCCGGTATCTCTTCCTTATTGGTAAATCTCCACTTAACTTTGTTGCGCTTGTTGGCAGAGCGTGCCTTACGTCGTTTTTCGTCCATGGGACTTTCAAAAGCGCGCCGCCGCCGCATTTCTTCCAAAATACCTTCAGTATCTAACTTAGTTTTCAAGCGTTTCAACGCTCGGTCTATCGGTTCACCTTTTCGTACTGTTACAGAACGCATAGTTAATGAATATCGTGTTTCAAGTTAAGTTCCGAGAACGGACACACAATTTACACCGAATCGGCGTACCTGTCAAGTTTTTTTTCACAATGGCAAAGACCAAATTGCGTATCCATCGGTAAGATTAAGGACTCGGTGGTGAGCGGCGATACCGCGATAGGAAGACAAGAAGTAATCAAGCACAAAGTCAAACAGTTACGGGAGCATCGCGAAGTGATGCGACTGGGAGCTATCTCGTCTTAAGGTTAGTGAGGAGTTGTGCGTTGGAGGAGCAGCGTTTCATGAAGTAAAGGAGGCGTTCCATGGCTTCCGGAGGTTTATGCGAAGCAAGTGCGCGACGTATCAAACGAATTTTATCGAGCATCCACGGAGGGAGAATAAGTTCTTCTCGGCGTGTACCGCTTTTAAGGATATCAACGGCAGGGTAAATATACATCTCAGCGATACGGCGATTAAGTACTAACTCCATATTTCCCGTACCCTTAAACTCCTGAAAGATCAAGTCATCCATACGACTATTGGTTTCGATGAGAGCTGTAGCCAAGATGGTAAGAGAACCCGCTTCACGGGTGTTACGAGCAGCGGCAAATAAGCGTCGGGGCATTTCAAGTGCGCGGGCATCTATGCCCCCGGACATAGTACGACCACTCCCTTTATCTAAATTGTTATAAGCGCGTGCAAGTCGAGTGATAGAATCAAGAACAATAAAGACATGGCGTCCGGCTTCGACGAGTCGTTTAGCGCGAGAGATACAAACCTCAGCCATATGACAGTGTTCCCGGACATTACTATCGTTACTTGAAGCATAAATTTCTGCCCTAGGGAGAGCTCTACGGAATTCGGTTACCTCCTCCGGTCGCTCATCAATGAGCAGTACCATCAACTTTATCTCATCGCGATACTTTTCCAAGATAGCCTCAGATATATGCATGAGCAGGGTCGTTTTCCCGGTACGAGGAGGTGCTACGATAAGACCGCGTTGCCCACGTGCCACCGGCGCAATCATGTCCAAAGTACGTGTAGTGTAACGATCTGTAACTGTCTCAAAAGAGATTCTTTCCGTAGGATTGTAAGCTTTAAGGTCTTCAAAGTGGGGAAGAGTACTTGCTAAATCCGGCAAAAGTCCGTTTACCTCCGATACAGAAACCAACTGATTGCCTCGTTCATATTTTTGAGCCATTCCCTTAATCAGGACATACGGACGCAGGTGAAACTGCGCAATCATATCCGCCGGTACATAAACCGCGTCATCGGTGGGTGCCCAATTATTTTCAGCTGTCCGAATAAATCCAAATCCCTTACTCGAAATCTCAAGCAATCCGGTAACTGCTTGAGGGTCACCTACGGGGACATAAGAACGCGCAGAAGGAACCTGAGCGACATCCGATCCCTGCTCCGCCTGCGTATTTCGACGTTTCCTAGAAGAGCGTTTTTTAAGATTCCAAGCTTCAGTGCGAATATCCTGCACAGTCACATCGAGCACCGCCGAAGTATCCTCCGGAGCACCACGAGGTACAACACCGGAAGCACCGGTCGCATCATCTGTAGTCTGCGGACGTTTTCGCTTCACTTTACTGCTTTTTTGGGGTACGGGCTTTTCCGTATTCATGATATCGCGTAAAATACACAAGGTGCAGGGTAGTCAAGGGTCGAGAAATGGTAACTTTTACGCTCAGGTGAGTTGCTCAAGTATGGTATCAGAAATTTCAAAATTGGTAAATACATTCATGGTATCATCGTAGTCATCAAGCAACTCAAAAAGTTTCATCACTTTCTGTGCTGTCTCAAGATCGCTTATTTCCATGATATTTTGTGCTACGGAAATAAGTTTGATACCTGTTACATTTTTACCCGCAGCACTCAACGATTCCTGCACCGCTTGCATTTCCGTGGGAGCACAGGTAAACACCCATTCTCCCTCATTTTCACCGGCTTCTACATCATCCGCACCACTGTCCAAAGCAAGCTCTGTCGCCGCATCTTCGTCTAATGATGTATCCACTATGCGAACCTCACCTTTTCGGTCAAATTGATACGATACCGACCCGGGTGTCCCCATGTTGCCGCCGTGTCGTGAAAATATCGTGCGGATTTCCGACGAACAACGATTTGTATTATCAGTCGCTACTTCAACGATAAGTGCCGTGCCTGCCGGCCCATACCCTTCGTATGTTACCTCTTGGATGGTCGCACCCTGAAGTTCCCCTGTCCCCTTCTTGATCGCTCGGTCGATGTTCTCCTTGGGCATGGAAACCGCCTTCGCTCCTTCTATGGCAGCTCGTAATCGCGGATTCGTGTCTACATCCCCTCCCCCACTCTTCGCTGCTAGGGTTATCTCATGCGAATAGCGCGCAAATACCTTCCCTTTCTTGGCATCCGCTGCCGCTTTCGTAAATTTTATCTTTGACCATTTATTGTGACCGGACATGGCTGGTGTACGAATTAGATGTTATTTATGCTGTAATTGCGGTTGAGTAAGATGGGCAGAAGGTGTACACGCTGATAAAGATACGTTAAGAAATCTCAGTCGTTCGCATACGAGGCGGAGAACTCCTCCGGCTTCATCCATCCCACTGTTAGATGTAGTTCGGACAATCACCAAATCGAGCTGACAGGATTCGAACCTGCGACCTCTTCGTCCCGAACGAAGCGCGCTACCAGACTGCGCTACAGCTCGTTGCCCCGAACCGCCACGCATTATACCCATTTTCTCACACTTGGCAAGCCTAAATTAAAAAATTTCATAAAAAATCCATATACGTACCATGAAAATTCACATCCGTCTCGATAAAATCAAAGATTTAGTGGTGGGCAATGGCTGTGTTGCGGGGAAAACGCTGGAAAGATCAGGTACGGAGAATGAAGTACGATACAAAGACGGGGAGACACGCATGCGACGGGAACCCTCATCCGTGAAGGGACGCTCAACGGAACGCGGTTCAGTTGCATATAAGAGCATCGATCATAGCAAGTTTCACAGAGCCAAAGAAATTAGATTCGACGAGTTTAACACGTAAGTTACTGAGCTGTTTAGCGACCGGACCGAGGGCGTGTAAAAAGGCGTCACGGTCAGCGTCGCGCAATTTAGACATAAAGATGCGCACATCTTGAGTTTCGGCAAGAATAGGTAGAGATGTCAACAATGCATCGGCTGCGGCATCGGCAGAAGCACGATCAGATACTTTTGCGTACTCATCGGCTGCTTGAGAATAGAGACGTGAGAGAGCAGCGAGTTGACGGTCAAACTCTTCGCGAGAAATATGGTGCTGCGGGGGTATGAGATTAAAGAGGAACTGCACAGGCAACCAATCTGCGAGCTCCCGTGCTTGTTGAAGCGTGCAATGTACATCCTCTGCCAGCAAGCGAATAGCCAACTCATCTATCCCGTATTTTATGAGCAAAGCCTTCATCGTTCGGTGGTTATCGTAATGGGCACGTCCTCCGAGTTTACCGCTGTTACCGGCTTCGTAGCACGTAATGAATGCCGGAGGAGCCTGCAAACGCTTTGCCATAGCCACACATTCTGCGGCGTACTGAGCAGGTAAAACATGACGCTCCCGCACGAGGTGCATCATGCTCAATAAAAGTACGCGCTTGATAGCACATTTTTCTGCCTGCACCCGCTGTTCGTTCGCCTCATCGGATGTCGCCTGTTGAACCGAATCAGCCGCCGGTTCATCGGCGCACGAACCTCTCACCCCTGCAAGGACTACCACCGAAATTGCAATTAGTAAAGTTTTCATTCTAAAGTCCCCAGATAGTATTTTTTCTTACCTCGCCGCAGAATAAAAAGTTCGCCAGCAATGGCATGTTCCGGTGAGAAGGAGTAGGCGATATCGCTGACCACCTCGCCGTTCACCGAAATAGCACGATTCTTTACAAATTCACGAGCTTCTCGCTTGGACGCACAGACACCCGCTGTCACCAAAGCATCTACCAACGACGCACCCGCCTGTAACTTTACCTGCGGGGCGCCGCGTAATCCACTCCGAATATCGCGAATACTCAGTCCGGCATACTCACCGGCAAAAAGTTTGGTACTTACTTGTTCGGCTCGGTGAAATTCCTCTTCCCCATGCAAATCTGTTATAATTTCTCTCGCCAAAGCCTTTTGTGCCATGCGTTGTTCCGGATGCACAAAGTGTTCGGACTCAATGGCATTGATTTCCTCGGGGGATAAGAAAGTGAGTTTCTTGAGGTAACTGATCACTTGTGTATCTTCGGTGTTGATGAAGTACTGGTATAGTTCGTACGAACTCGTCTTCTCCCTGTCCAACCACAAAGCATTCCCCTCGCTTTTCCCGAATTTATTACCTTGACTATCTGTCACTAAGGGCATCGTCAAACCATATACCTCATCTCCGGTTGTTTTACGAATGAGTTCGATTCCGGTGGTGATATTGCCCCATTGATCACTACCCGCTACTTGTAAATCTACTCCGCGTTTTTCATGTAAGTACTTGAAATCTATAGCTTGAATCAGCATGTAGGAAAATTCAGCGTATGAAATCCCGCTTTCCATCTGTCGCTTTATGTGGTCTTTACTCAGCATGTACCCAACATTGATGTATTTCCCGTAATCTCGGAAAAAATCTATGACATTCATGTCCTTGATCCAATCATAATTATTGACCACTTCGAAGCCGAACACTTGTTCCACCTGCGTACGCAGGCTTTCATAGTTGCGTTCCACAAGCTCCCTCGCCTGTTTCTCCCGTTCGGTCGTCCCACGCGGGTCGCCGATCAGCCCCGTCGCCAGCCCCACAAGTAAGATCGGATGATGTCCGTGCCGCTGTAACCGTTTCGTTATCAAAAAACTCGAGTAATGTCCCAAGTGCAGGCTCCCGGCAGTCGGGTCGGTGCCTATGTAAAATGTCATCCCACCCGCATTGAGTTTTTCTACCAATTTCTCATCCGAAATCTGATTGATCAGACCCCGCCACTTCAATTCTTCGTATAAGGTCATCATCTGCACTATATCGTACCACATCCCACCGCCGGCGCAAGTAAAAATACCTGTCTAACGTCGAACGATCAGACCGGTCCCGAGAAAACATTAATAGCCTAGCACTGAGCAAAGACCGCGGTGGGATGCGCAACGGAGCACACCCCACCCGCAATCAAAAATCCGGAAATGCGGTGGAAGATGCGAAACGCGGCGTGAGCAGCGGTTCAGCAGCAGGTCTGCGGTTCGGTTGCCCGTATAATTGCCGCAAAGGAATCTGCTTTGAGCGAAGCACCCCCGACAAGTGCACCGTCGATATCTGGCTGACTCATCAATTCCGCAGCATTCCCCGGTTTTACCGAACCACCGTATTGAATACGCACGGCTTGCGCGGCATCCGCTCCGAATGCTTCCGCCACAACCCGGCGAATGTAGGCGTGCGCTGCTTGGGCATCCGCCGCGGAAGCGGTCTTTCCCGTTCCGATGGCCCACACAGGTTCGTAAGCAATAACAAGTCCCGCTACCTGCTCTGCGGTCAGTCCGGCTAATCCCTCTGTTACCTGCGCATGAAGGATTTGCTCGAGCTGTCCGGCTTCGCGTTGCTCTAAAGTTTCGCCGATGCAGTAGATAACCGTCAACCCCGCTGCCAATGCCTTATGTATTTTTTTATTGATGTAAGCGTTGGTCTCGCCGTGGTATTGCCGGCGTTCACTGTGCCCGAGTACCACGTAACGACATCCCAATTCCACAAGCATCGACGTAGAAATTTCGCCCGTGTAGGCTCCGTTGTCGTGGTCACTCACATCCTGTGCCCCGACTCCCAAGCAACTGCACCCATTGAGTGCTTCCATAACCGCCGGTATCGTAATAAACGGCGGTACAATGACTTTCTCTATGCTATCACATCCGCAAAGTTTCTCTCCCTTAAAATTTTCCAAAAAGGTACGGGCTTCCGCCGGTCCTATGTTCATCTTCCAATTCGCTGCAATTATCGGTGTACGTAACATCATCGTTTTTATGTCTGTTGTTTCCCGCCGGTGTTCCCGAGCGGTTCACCACAAAATTACACCTACTCCCCTGCCCTGTCAAGCAGAATCAAGCGAGGCGGATCGTAAAGCTGAAAAACCGCGTGGACGATAACTAGTGTTTTTTCCCGCGTGGATGGAATGTGCGGTGCAGGTTGATGAGTCGGCGCTGCTCCACATGTGTGTAAACCTGCGTAGTGGCGAGGTCCGCGTGCCCGAGCATATCCTGTATAACGCGCAGGTCTGCCCCGTTTTCCAGCAAATGCGTGGCGAAAGAATGACGCAGGATGTGCGGGAACACATGCTCATCCATACCGGCAGCCAACGCCCGCGTCTTGATAATTTGTCGGATGCGCTCGCGTGTAAGCATCCCCCCACGCTGTGAAAGGAAGAGAACGCGCGGAGCTGCCTTACGCGCCGGCAACAGAAGGGGACGCGCGTGTTCCCGGTAATAATTCAGGGCACGGGCTGCCTCCCCCCCAAGCGGAACATACCTTGTTTTATCACCCTTCCCGGTAATGCGCACAAAACCGTCTTCCCAATCTACCTGCTCCGGACGCAGAGAAACTAACTCACTAACACGCAAACCGCTGCCGTAGAGCATCTCGAGCATAGCGCGATCCCGTGCTCCGAAGGGGAGATCCTGTGGGTCTATGCTCTCCAGCAAAAGTCGGACTTCTTCTTCGGTGAGTACCTGCGGTATCTGCATCCCCACGCGCCCGGGCTGAATCAGAGCTGCCGGATTGGTCGGCAGGATGTGCCTAGCTGCCAAGAAGCGAAAAAAGATACGAACGTGTACCATCATGACGCGTACACCGGAAGCCGCCAACCCCCCCGTAAGCAAATGCCGGTGGTATTCTATCAGCGTATCATCCTGCACATCAACCGGTTGAATACCATTCTCCTCCAAATACCGGCGGAGATTCGTGAGACTCTGTCGCACCGAGATGCGGTAATTCGCGCTCAGCCCACGCTCCGCCGCCAAATAAAGCAAAAATTGCTCCACCGCACCACCGAACTCTTCCGATGTCAATCCCATAGATATTCACACTGTCATGACATCATCAGTGCTTCACGATTCACAAAAAAAACGGCACCGAGCAAACAGAGAAAAGCCCAAAAATAATCCCACTTCCACTGTTCTCCCATGTAAAAAAGCATGAAGGGAACAAAGACACTCAGCGTAATAACCTCTTGCATAATCTTAAGTTGCGCAAGTGAAAGCCCGGCTGAGCGTCCGAGGTGATTGGCGGGTATCATGAGACAATACTCAAAAAAAGCCAGCCCCCAGCTGATGAGTATCAATTTCCAAAGTCCTCGCTGCAAAGCTTCACCCGGCTTGCGCAAAAAGCCATACCAAGCAAAGGTCATCACCGTGTTACTTAAAATCAGCAGAAAAGCCGTGAGAGTTATGCGTATCATGCGTCGCCGCCTATAGTACGCCGATTGTGCGGAAAGTCAAGACTATCTCGATGCAGGAAATTCTCCCCGTCCCAAGGTGAATGAGCGATGATTCTGATACGGCAGCGGGACGTGATCCGCCCCGGTGCCCACGTGCGGACTCTGCGCAGCCTTCATTTGTGTGTCTTCCGTCACTTAAGCACGAAAACCGGGGTGAAGCGTTGAAGCTCTGAATGAGCGGTTACCGGTTCGAGTCGTGGGTCATTTCTTTGATTCCAGACGATCTGGTATAAATTCATACCCCGGTACGTAGGTAAAATATAGCGCTGACCATTCTCGCCGATATATCCTGCATATAACAACCTCGCATTTAATATCTTATTGAGATTTTGTAAAATCTCTTCTTTGTAATCCCTCCCTTCACACTTAGCAAAAAAAGATATCAATGCATTTTCGTAATCTAACTTATGAGGTAAGAGCCAACATCCCTTTTTTATCTCCGCATGCCCCGGCAAAGACCGGAATTCTTTTATATCATTTTTTAAAGAGGGTGAAAGAGCTATACCATTAGCGAGAGGCTCCGGGTACGATTCCATGAGATTGATTGTTTCATCAAATAACCAAGCGAGAGCCATCACAGGATACGCAGAATTTCCGCGTTCCTTAGCCGTTCTCCTCAATAAATCTATGGGAAGTATCACACCCTTGAGCATTTGCAAACTATCAAACCCAATCTTCTTTCTCATATTCGCAAAGTCCAACTTTTTATCCCCATGCACCGTGCTACTCCTGTAAACCTTGCCACTTTCATTACCTCGCTCATCCAATAAACGTACCAATGTTGTACCATTGACCCTAGACTGATCACCGGGATAGACCACCCCATTATCTACAGCAACCCGTAATTCCTTCTTCCACATGCCCTTTTCAGCCTTACTGTCCTTTGTTATCCGGTCTATGGTTACACCTATGGAATTCTCCCGATACTCCAAATACACCCCCCTCTCCTCTCTATAGATGCGTTTTATTTTTTCGTACAACTCGCGGTCACATTCCCACTTACGAGGAAGCGCATGAAGCGCCTTTGCCATAACTTCTGCGGCTAAGTTTCTCAGTTTACCATCATCAGAACCGTCACCTACCCACTCCTTTAGCGGTCTATAATCGTAGAGTCCGGGAACCTTGAAATAAGATGACTCAAAGCCACCAATAATTTTCAGGTACTCGGCAAGCGATAAAGCTGTGCCTATCTTGGTATCTATCCCCGCAAACTCTTCCATTTTTTGGAGTATATCGGCAATTTCATCACGCAACCCTCTGTCTAGTTCCATGGATTCGCAATACCTATCGAAGAGTTCCAGACTTGAACGTAAATCCGAAATTCCCGGTCCACCCGACTTGCTCTCACACATTAAAATATACCTGACAGCATCCGCAAAGGCTCCATAAATAGCTCTGTTTTCATCATCACTAAAAGGCAAAACCGCTCTAATATCCTTATATTCTAACCAAAGTTTCTCTAATTTGTCGAGTGTTGCTGTCACAGGAAGTGTCGTGTACTTTGCAAAAAATCGAGATTTCATCTCGTTGATAGCACCATCCGAGAAAAACTGCACGGCCTGCCGTTCTTCCGCCGAGAGTCCATAGTGGTACCCGCGTTGCAATTCCTCCGTCAGTCTTCTGGTAGTCTGAATAAGAGGTAAATACTCGCGAATTTTAGAGGCATCCAGATTCTGCATGTCTAATTTTCCGTACATACCTCGCATTTGTTCCGTCACCTTTGCCAAATTATTTCGCAATTCATCAAAATGTTGCACAAATTTGACACACCCGTCAAAGATAACGCGATGGTCTGTGAATAAATGTTCCGTTAGTTCAAATCCAAAAGGGGTAGATGATATAAGCACGCGGAGTTTTGCCATCTTATCTTCCGTGTATGCGGAATTTTTTATTTCATCGCGTATTTCTTTCATTTCATTCATCACAGAACATACACTATAACATACGTATCCGGCAAATATTAACAGGAAGACTATCAAAAATACCACCGTCCCTTTTACGCAAGCCTTCAAATGCCGTATCTTACTCCGCCGCCGGCGTACTTGTCGTATGTCCGTCAATTTATGCAATACGGGACTAGTAAACTTTTCTACCTCCGGGTACTCTCCAAGAGCCGTTGCCTGCCTCAATATACCTTCCAGCAAGGGTAAATTTTCCATGAGAACCTGCTCTGATGCATCTGATATGGGTCCCATAGAGTTTAGTATATCCGTATATTGAGCACCGAGTTCTGCAAGTACCTGCTCCCTTATGCGTACCTTCTCTTCATCTTCCCGCGCCTTCTTCACGGAAGTTATGTATGCCATATCATCTCCCGAAATCTCTATCGCATTCTTCTCCGCTTTTTCCTCTAACCTGCTAACCTCATCATACCGCTCCTTCGTCGTAATATCCGTCTTCGCACGAAGTTCACTCAAACTACGTGCTATCTCTTTCTCAGCTTCCTGACGTCGATATTTTTTTACGAGCTCCTCAGCCGCTTTATACCCTCCTATCTGCTCGAGTAACGTCGCATTTGCCCAACGCTGCATACGAGCAACCAAGTTGCTTAACTCCGGCATGTTCCCGGTACGCATTAAACGCTGTATTTCACCCGCATACTGACTACACAATGACCTTCCGGTCTCCTTTTTCTGCTGCTGCGCATCCTTATCCGTCGGGTCTACCTCGCATATCTCTTCCAACAACTCAAAAGCCCTCTCCTTTTCATGCGACAAAAGTGCTTCCCGAAAACTCCTCCGAAGTTTGCCCAAGCGTTCACCTTTCCTAGGATCCGCCGCATCCGATTCAGAACTCCTTTCCTTTGCCTCAACATAGTCCCGGTACTTATTGAGCTGCGCTTCCGAAAACATCGCTTCCAGTTCACTGAGTATACGCTTCGCTCCTGCCCTATCTCTCGTCTTTCCTAACTGCGTAAGTCCGTTCTCTATCACCTTCCCTGCCATCGCTTCACACTGCATCTTCGCAGTCGTGTCACTCGGATCCGCCTCCACTATCTCCTTCAATACTGTGTACGCTTTCTTATCATCCCTCACCCGCATGGCGGCTCGATACTCCGCGTACAGCTTCTTTGTGTCTGTGTTATTGCTCATCTTTCTTTCCCTCCTCTCCTAAGTCTAATTCCGCTTTAATTGTCACTATTGTAGCAGCCCCATCAGTCGTTTTCACGTTATAGGTGAGACTAACTTTAGCATGCGGTACATACTGCTCCTGCAGATACCGTCGCACTTCTCCTCCGACAAATGCATTTTTACTTTTCTTTCGTTCTAAAGCATTATCGTATCCTTGTATTGCATCCTTTAAATTTTGCAGAGCATTTTTTATTTTACTATCCTGACCACCAACTTCTCTATTCATCTGATCAAGGAGTCCACTTAACTCCTCACTCTCGCCCTTCTTCTTAAACTCCTCGTTGATCAAGTCCGTTACACTAGTGTATGCTGTAAGCTTATCTAGCGACATTGCCCGATTGCGGAGCTGATTCCACGCATCTTCCTTCGTTTTATCAAGCTCCTCCAATGCCCGTATGTCGGATTGTAGGTTAGCTGGAAGCGTACCGATCGGCACATCCGCTGTCAGTACTTTAACTTTACATTCTTTGTCCCATCGTTTTCCGTTAAACTCAAGTACCCATCCACTATCTTGCTTATACCCTACCATACCGACAATATGCGTACGGTCAAGCCTTCCCTCTACAGCGCACCTAAATCCTCTTTTATTCCACCCAACACGCTCTGAAATTGTTACACCTCGTTTGTCATCATTTTTCAAGGTGAGATGCTTAGGATCCTTTGTAGTGACGGTGTCATCCCCACTGCCTAGTCCCTTTACCCCATCCGTTTTCCCTCCTCTGTCCGGTTCCTTCACTCCATCCGTCTTCCCTCCACTGCTCGATTCCTTCACTCCATCCGTTTTCCCTCCTCTGT
>CAZJIH010000028.1:0-22390 GCA_964545935.1 uncultured Akkermansia sp.
GTAGGCTTATACACCTTAGCCCGCACGGGAGGAAGTATGCTTTCCTTCCGTGCGGGAGTATTGAAACACAGAGGATTAAGGAGAAGCTGCCGGATGGATACTCTATTTCAACAATTTCGTTTCCGAGAGTATGAGTTTCCTCCTCCGCAATATCTCGGTGCTAAATATGTTCACCGCTGGTGGATAGCGCAGTTTATCCCACAGGACGCTGAAAGAGTCTTGGATGCTTTCGGCGGCACGCAGTCGATAGCTTTTACAATGAAACAATTAGGAAAGTCTGTTCTCTGCAACGATTTCCTCTCCTTTAGCTACCAAATTGGGAAGGCCCTGATTGAGAATAAGTCCGGTCGCTTGGATGAAAATGATTTACATATTTTATTTTCTCAGGCTCATGCAAACCATGGTGATCATTTGATGGAGGAACTCTTTTCTAACATCTTTTTCTCGTCGGATGAAGCGCGCTTCCTTGATTCATTCAGATATAATGTTCGAAAATTGGAAGACCCATACAAACGAGCTCTCGCTTTATCGGTAATGTGTCGTTCGCTTACTCGGAAGGTAACGATGGGTCATTTTGCCCATACTCAAGCACTGAATTACGCACTTTCCCCGACCCGTGTGCGACGAAATCGTTCCCTCGTACTCCCTATCAAGCAATTATTTCTTAATTTACTACCGCTTTATAATGACGCAGTCTTTGACAATGAAAAGTATTGCAGAAGCTTCAATGAAAATATACTGGATCTCCTGCCGCGTCTTGATCATATAGATTTTGTATATTATGACCCGCCTTATTGCTGCAGTCATGCCGATTATCAATCGTTTTACCACTTGCTCGAAACATTTGTTGTGTATTGGAGGGATAAGCGATTCGTCAATAGTATCAATCGCTATGAACCCAAACGATATAGCGGTTTCGATAAAAAAAGAGATGCAATCGAAAGTTTCCAAAAGCTTTTTGAACTTTCAGAGCATATACCGACATGGTTGATCAGTTATAACGATAGAAGCTACCCGGCTATTGAACAAATGAAGGAAATGATTACCCCATATCGGCATGTCGAGATATTTCGCAAGGAATATACTGCATCTCGAGGAGGTAAAGGGAGTGTTGCCGGTAGCAACGAACTCCTGCTCTTGTGCACACCGTATTGATTTTTGCGATGCAGACTTCATCATATCTAATTTGGGAACAGCGATTTAAGGTACAGGTATTTTCTCTCTTTATCAACAATCCCGAGGGTATCCTATGGCTTAAAATAAAAGCTATTAGCCGGAAGGTTTTGATGGATAAATTTTTGGCTCAATTCAAAATTCATCTCGAAGAGACTAGGTTGCGTGCACGGTCTATGGAGCTGTTTGCCAAGCTACAGGCTATACCTCATAAGGCGCATCAAATGCTCGACAGCTTCATGCGGGATCCTGCCAATGTATGGTACCGCATAAAGGGCGTAGACGAAGCGCAATTGAGGGAAGACCTGTACAAAATTACTTATTACAACTGGGGGGGAGATAAAGCAAATTCTCTCGATCGGCACTTGGTCTCTCGTTATGTTAAGGCTGTTGCATCATTCGATAAACTCTGCCGGAAAAGAACGAAGATTGAGCAGCAAACATGGAATTACGTTGAAGTAAGTTGGTATAATAACTGGTCCTCCTACCTAATAGAGTCTATCTTCTGTAAACATCACAGAGTTATCCCGGCGATCGGAGAAATAAGAGGAGTTGACTTTTTTATTGATGACATTCCTCTTGACTTGAAAGTAACATTTTTCCCGGACGCCTTCATGCAGGATAAATTGGAAGGCATATACCATCAACGTGAAGTAAGTTGGCTGAAGAGGCAGGCAAATGCCGCAAATATAACGTATGACATCCATGCCTCCGAAAGTCAAATTGTGTATGCTGTCACAGAGAAATTGCGGGAATCTTCTCACGACGACGTCCTGCGGGAATTGCAAACCAATCGGAGACGCGTATTTTACGCAGCACGTCAGGAACCTTCAGAACTCATTCGTTGGCTCTACGAACATCAGGGTTCCATGCGTTTCGGTGTTGAAAATCGGCTATTTGTTGTCCTTGTTGATTCTGATGACATGGATGCATCGTGGAAATTAAAACGAGATTTTGATTTCCTCCATACATGTATTCATCAATACCTTGACAACTTTAATGCACAACGCTTAACAAGGGTCGATTTTGAATATGAAGGTAACAAATATTCTGCGTATGCAGATATTTTATTCATTGAAAAGAGGAAGGTATAATTCAGCACGCACCGAACTCATCCATGTCACCCATCACCATACCGGATTATGTTACTGAGCTGATGAATGAGCTGGAGCGCGTTGGGTACGCTGCTTTTGTGGTGGGTGGGTGTGTGAGGGATAGTTTGCTTGGGCGCGCACCGTCGGATTGGGATGTCTGCACCGACGCGACTCCGGGTGAGATGTTGCGGGTATTTCGCAAGTGGAGAGTGTTTGAAACCGGGCTGCAGCATGGTACACTTACCGTACGTTCCCGGCACCACAATGTAGAAGTCACCACCTTCCGTACTGACGGCGAGTACACCGACAATCGCCACCCGGATGCCGTGCATTTCGTTGCCGGCGTAGAAGATGACCTCGCCCGGCGCGACTTTACTATCAACGCAATGGCATATAATCCGACAACCGGTTTGGTAGATATTTTCGGTGGGCAGAGCGACTTGCAGAATCATCTACTACGCTGTGTAGGCGAACCGGATGTACGCTTTAACGAGGATGGACTGCGTATCCTGCGCGCGCTCCGTTTTGCCGCACGCTTCGGTTTCGGTATTGAAACGGAAACGGCTTATTCCGTCCGTCGCAATCGTCTGCTGCTCGAAAATATCAGTGCTGAGCGTATTTACAAAGAGCTACAGGGTATCCTGACCGCATGCGGAGCCGGAGATATGCTCACGGCTTTTCCGGAGGTATTTGCCGTCATTCTTCCGGAACTTGCACCCCTCGTCGGTACCCATTTATCGGACGGTACTGATCGATGGGTTCATACAGTACGCGCGGTATGTGCCTCCGCTGTGGGCGATTTTCCCTTCCGTTTCGCGATGCTCCTGCATCAACTGCCCCCCCGGGCTGTGCGCTCTGCCTTACACCGACTCAAATGCGACAACGCCGTCGTCCGCTTTGTTACCACGCTACTGCAACACCTACCGGATGCCCTGCCCACCACTCGTCCACAGATGCGCCGCCTGATCGGTGCTATCTCTAAGCCCATGACGGAACAGCTCCTCATGGCTCATTGGATTATGGTTACCTTGCAGCACCGACCACAGGAACCGGTGCGTGCGGCACGCTTCCTCTTGGCAGAGGTATGGGATACGCCGCCTGCCTACAACATCCGTCACTTGGCTATCAACGGAAAGGATCTCCTGCGGCTCAACCTGTCGGAGGGACCTCTGCTCGGTCAAATCCTCGCGCAACTCCTCACCGAAGTTCAGGATGAAACCCTACCGAATTCACGCGATGCTCTGTTGACTCGCGCAGCTCAAATATGCCGCACATCGGCACAGTCCTAGCTTACGCAACGCTCACATCGCAAAATCGTACGCGCTCCAAGGACGTGAGTTCATGAGCCGGTAATGCCACCATTCCTTAGCATAATTTTCGAAACCGGCATACCGCATAGCATCGCGCAGAATGTAGCGGTTCGCGCGTTGTTGCGGAGTAACTTCATCGGAATCAGTAGCGGAGGAGGGATCGAGCAGGTCGTGTCGCCCGCCCATATCGACCATTTGTCCGTCCGCAAGCCGATAGAGCGATAGGTCTAACGCTATACCCCATGTGTGCTCTGAACTATCTCCGATGTAGCGCTCTTCGTATATTTGTTTCTTAGTGATTCTCGGGTAAAAAACAGCACGTGTACTCTCATCCGGTCTCTGCGACCAAGCGCGAAAATCCCTCAAGGCACGCAACGGGCGATACGCGTCCCATATCACGATACCGTACCCTCGCATCCGCAGACGCTTCGCCGCGCATCGCAGCGCTTCAGCCGCATCCCGCCGTAGGATGGCTCGGTTGCCTCTGTATCCGGCTATCGGTCGCCCCACAAAATTATCATTCCCGGCATACTTGAGATCGACCCGTACACCCTCCACTACCTCATCGATATAACAAAAATTCGTCGGTAGGGTTATTTTTTGCGACTCTGACACCCGCGCATGTTGGGTACACCCACACGTGATTGCCGCACCCAGCAACCAAATCAACGTCCATACCCTCGCCGCCGTTCCCATCCTCACACGCCTGATCCCCCCTTCGGAGTACGCGACGTGTCGTTTATCCCTCCTGCGGTATCGGAGTTTCAACTACTTCCTGCGGACTCGGTTCTTTCTTAGCAGGAGCTTTCTTCACCGGTGCTTTTCGGATTACCTCCGTTACCACTTCTTCCCCCGCAGGCACTACCCGCCGGGCCATCGGTATGCTCGCTGTTGCATAACCAACCAAGGATTGCTCCTTCCGACGCCTTATGTACGCACTACGGCGCTTCCGCTTCGTGACTTTGCGATGTTGCTGTCCCATCTTTGTTACCTTATTCTTTGTAGAGCGGACTCGCGTCCGCTCGATATTTATCGACACGCCATTTTACTACCACACACCCCATAACGCAAGCCTAATGTTGCGCGTCACCTCGTGAAAATTCAAATCACAAACACACCCGAGCGTCACGGAGGAACACAGTGATTCCGACAAATTCAACTTCCCATACATCATATTCCCGACACCGCAAAGAACGGCATCCTCCTCAACGAGAGAACCACCTCGCTGCCATTATTGATCGCATCGTCTGCCCCAGCTTCATAGTGCTCATTCATATTTCCTCCACCCTCTGTACCTGTATCTGTATCACTACCAACTTTATATGCAGACGAAACACAGAGTCGCACATCTGCATACCCTGCCGCGAAATCGAACACAATCTTCATTATGGCACCATTCATTGACACGATGAGGAGTTGACGTGCATCTTCATCTGGCATGACCCAATAGTCGCCTCCGTTCGTACCTCCTGCAACCGTCACGTCTTCTGGCATACTAGCCCCCATAAAGTGAGCGATCGAAGAACTCGGAGTGTCAGTTTGGAAAGCAATGTAAAGGTATCCCTGTCCCGAACTTCCACCAACCGTATAGTACCCTAGGTCGACAGGGTCGGAATTGCTCCCGTTCACTGTGAACGAACCTTTAGTATACACTCCACTGTCATCCCCGTAACTCCGCTCACCATCCTCCACCGCATCCGTACCCTGTCCAAAGTTGGTATCGAAAATGTCCACAAACCCTTGAGAAAGGGAGAAATAATTTCCTATGATGCCAGCCGGATCTGCCTTAATCGTTGCTGACGGCGACGCAGACACATAAAAACCCTTCGCCCCCGTCTTAAAGTTCTGCACGCTTATGAAATAGTCACTATTCCCCCCTCCCCCTCCGCCACCGCCACATGCCGGCAGGAAGAGAGCTGAAGATGCCACAAGTAACAAACTGATTTTGCTGAAAGTGTTCATAGAGCAGGGTCGTTTTGATGTGTTGTATTGCGCGCTATTTCACGCGCAGCGTGCTCATTTTAGCGTCTCATGACCGACTCGTCAAGAAAAAAAATAAAATTTTTCATTTTTTTTCTCGGAGCACTGCCTGTGTTTGTTTTTCAAAATGCTTGCAAAGTGGGTGGAATCGGGGTAAACTTGGGTGGAGAGGGAATGTTTACACTTCACACAGTTGACCCGAGTGGTGCGCGTCTCGGCACATTACATTTGCCGCGCGGGGAGGTATGCACTCCTGTTTTTATGCCGGTCGGCACGCAGGGGACCGTTAAGACTCTGCACCCGGAGGAATTGGAAGAACTCGGCGCGACTATCATTTTGGGTAACACCTACCACCTGTGTTTGAGACCGGGCGATGAAATAATCCGCGACTTGGGAGGGTTGCATCGATTTGCCGGTTGGGAGAAACCTATGCTGACAGATTCCGGAGGTTTTCAGGTATGGAGTCTCGCTCAATTACGTAAAATCAGCGAAGAAGGAGTATCCTTTCACAATCATATCGATGGTACCCACATGCTCCTCAGTCCTGAAAAAAGTATGGAAATTCAGGCAAATTTAGGAGCCGACATCGCCATGCTTTTCGATGAATGCCCGCCGTACCCATGCGACCGAGTCTACGCGGAAAAATCACTCGGTTACACCTTGCGCTGGGCAGAACGCTGCAAACTGTGGATCGATGAGCACCGACCCATGAGCGGCGATGCCCCCCAGCTGCACTTCGGCATTGTGCAGGGGTCTGTCTTTCCGGATTTACGCCGTGAATGCGCGGAGAAACTCGCGGCTATGGGCTTCGACGGATATGCCGTAGGCGGGGTTTCCGTAGGGGAACCGGAAGAGGAAATGTTACGAGCTATCGAGAATACCACACCCTATCTTCCTCCCGAAAAACCGCGTTACGCCATGGGATTGGGCACACCGGTGCAGATGCTGGAAATGATTGAACGAGGCATAGATATGTTTGATTGTGTGATGCCTACGCGCTTGGCTCGTCACGGAATCGCTCTTACTCCGGACGGTCCGATACACATCACCAATGAACGCTGGAAGTGCGATCCTCGCCCCATCCACGCGGACAGTCACCCGCACGTAGCTCGTTTTTCACGCGCGGCTATCCGCCACTTTATCCGTGCGGGCGAAGTGTTGGGGCAACATTTGCTCACTTTCCAGAATTTACACTTTTACGAGCGGCTCATGGAGCAAGCGCGATGCTCCATTGCAGCCGGGAACTTCTCTGCTTTCAAAAGCGGATTTATCGCGCGTTACACAGCAAATCAAATACTATGAATACTATATTCATTTTGGCACAGGCAGCCGGACAGGGGGGGCAATCATCGGGTAACCCGATGAGCTTCATCATCACGGTCGTCCTCTTCATCATTATTTTCTATTTCCTCCTTATCCGCCCACAGCGTAAGCAGCAGAAGGAATTAAAAGCACGCCAAGATGCTCTTCAAAACGGAGATAAAGTTATTACCGCCGGCGGTATCTTCGGTATTGTCCGCGAGGTGAAGGATTCCCACATACGCCTAGAGATCGCTCCGAATGTTGTCATCAAAGTCGTGAAAAGTCACGTGGTACAATGGGTGCGAAAGGATGGTTCACCGGAAAAATAGCCGTCACGTCCGTACGTACCCTGTTTTACTCTCGCCGAAAGAGCGTTTACGCGTTGACCACGGCGTACGGCGCTTGCGTGTCTGATTCCGTAGTTGACAGATGTGTATAACCCCCGAAGCGCCGGAAGAGCAGATTGGTGAGCTCGCGCACCCTCGTCTCGGTGTCGTAGGCAATCCTATAGCGCACTCTCTGTCACCGCCCATGCAGCTTGCCGCTTTGCAATCCGCGGGTCTCGCCGGTTCTTACGCGCGCATCCTTTGTCCGAAAGAACCGGGAGCTTTTCGCCGTTTGGTACAGCGGCTTCTCGCACTGAATTTCCGGGGGATTAATGTCACGGTACCCTTCAAGCGGGAAGCGCGAGATGTAGCGGACAGCGTCGACGAACTTTCCCTACTTTGCGGTGCTACGAATACGCTTATTTTTGACAAACAAGGCATCGTCGGCTGTAATACGGACGGTCCGGGGTTTGCCTACGCCCTGCAACAGCAGTTCAACGCGCATTTGCCGGAGCAACGCATGCTTTTGCTCGGTGCGTGCGGCGGCGCGGGTACAGCTTTAGCTTGGCAGTACGTGCTGGTGGGGGGTAGACATCTCGTAGTCGCCAATCGTCCGCGTCCGGAGCTCGATGAGCTCGTTCGAAAACTCCGTGTTCACTCACCCCGTTGCCGTATCTTTCCCTGTTCCCTGCTCGACCCGGATGCCTTAGAAGAAGCGGCGGCAGCTTCTGACCTTATCGTAAACGCCACCAGTCTGGGACTTTCCCCTAACGATCCTTCACCTATCCCGCCGAATTTGCTCAAAAGGGAACATATCGTGTTCGACCTCATCACCCACTCCACCCAACTCCAACACCTTGCCCGCGATAAAGGATGCCGAGTGTGTGACGGACGCAGCATGCTCGTTGGTCAAGGCGCTTTGTCTTTTCACGCATGGTTCGGCATTCACCCGGATCCAGCGGTCATGCTCGCCGCGATCCGTACCCTACCCCAATCCCACGCCGAACCGCGTCTGTCCCAATAAAATTGATGGGGCACCCAACGAAGCGAGTCGGCTTCCTCAATCAAAAAATCCGGAATCGGAGGAGATACGGGCACCCGGGAGGGACATGGGGGATTGTGGTTTAGTGTCACGATAAGTCTTGAAAAAATGGGGAAGGAGGCGTACAATGGTGGCGCAGATGGAAGGCGAAACATTGCAGATAGGGTTAGCGGGGCTCGGGACGGTGGGGTGCGGGGTATATGAAGCACTACTTAAGAACCGCGATTTATTGGAAGCGCGGGCACAAATATCGTACACGGTAAAACGGGTAGCGGTGCGAAATAAAGCGAAGCGACGCGGTATAGACATAGCACCGGAGTTGTTGACGGATGATTGGCGAGATTTGGTGGAAGATGAACAGATCGACATCATCATCGAGTTAATAGGCGGAACAACCGACGCATATCAGTTAGTGCGGGCGGCTCTGGAAAGGGGAAAACCTGTCGTTACGGGGAACAAAGCACTTTTGGCGGAAAAGGGAAGCGAATTATTTCGGCTCTCCCAGGAAGAGGGTGTACCTCTTTATTTTGAAGCTTCGTGCGGCGGGGGTATTCCCATCGTTCAGTGCCTTCAAAATTCACTCATCTGCAACAATGTCAATGCTATCATCGGTATCATCAATGGGACGAGTAACTACATCCTCACTGCCATGGCACAGGAAGGATTGCCCTTTTGCCGAGCGCTTAAACAGGCGCAGAATCTCGGGTACGCGGAGGCAGACCCAACATTGGACATCAATGGCTGGGACGCGGCACACAAGGGTTTGATACTTGCCATGTTAGCATACGGCACCCCGTTAAGTCCGGAAGCTATCAGCGTGACCGGTATCGAACATATTGAACCGGTAGATTTTGATTTTGCGCGGCGTCTGGGCTATACCATTAAGCTACTCGTCGTGATACGCTACCACGAAGACCGAAATGTCCTAGAACTTCGCGTCCAACCGAGCTTTGTCCCGCAAGAACATTTACTTTCCAAGGTAGAAGGCGTATTTAATGCGATAGCGGTTACCGGTGATATCGTAGGTGAAACAATTTTTTACGGACGAGGAGCCGGGAAGAACCCGACCTCCAGCGCGGTGGTGGGGGATGTAGTCCTAGCGATGCGGGAATGCCGGCTCACGGGATACCACACAGGCTTCCGACCGTACGCGCGTGGTGTTCACGTACTGCCGCCGCAGGATACCGAAACACGTTGTTATGTGCGTTTTCGGGTAAGGGACCGTCACGGTGTCATCGCCGCCATAGCTACAGCATTTTCCCGACACGATATCGGGATATCCGCTACATCTTCGGCGACCGGAGAACCGGAGAACGACTCAATTGAATGGAACCACTTAGTGTTCATGCTGCACGCCTGCCGATGGGGACAATTACAGGACGCGCTCGATGAAATTCGGCACTTGTCGACTGTGGTGGCAGAACCGGTCGTTTTACGCATCGAAACCTTTCAAAAAAGTTGATATGGCAATTATCGTTCAAAAATACGGGGGCTCATCTGTGGGTACTATCGACCGTATACGGGATGTAGCGCGTCGTCTTATGAACACTCAGTCCTGCGGTAACAGTGTATTAGCCGTTATTTCTGCCATGAGCGGCGAGACCGACCGTCTCATTGCCCTAGCGCACCAAGTCACGGATTCACCGCCGGAACGTGAACTGGATGTCCTTGTTTCCACCGGCGAGCAACAATCTGTAGCGCTGCTTTGTATGGCCATTGCGGATATGGGGGGGAAGGCTGTTAGTTTTAGCGGTGCTCAGGCAGGCATTTGCACATACGGCAGCCATACGCGCGGGCGTATCAAATCGATTTCACCTCGGCGCATCCTAGATGCTCTGCGCGATGGGTATATCGTTGTCTGTGCAGGATTCCAAGGTATTACACCACCGGGTGATGTCCATACCCTCGGTCGCGGTGGTTCCGATCTATCCGCTATCGCCTTGGCAGCCGCTGTTAAAGCAGATATTTGCCAAATATACACGGACGTAGATGGAGTATATACCTGCGACCCACGCGTGGTAAAGGATGCGCGCAGGATACCGCTGCTGAGTTACGAAGAGATGCTGGAGATGGCATCCAGTGGTTCTAAAGTAATGCAGGCACGTTCCGTCGAATTAGCAAAAAAATACGGTGTCATTTTTGAAGTTCGTAATTCTATGAATAATAACCCCGGTACTATAGTACAAGAAGAAAATACCGCCATGGAATCTCTCGCTGTACGCGGAATTTCCATAGAGCGTAATCAGGCGCGTGTTACTGTTTCGTGTATCACGGCTCCCGTTGCCTATACCGCTATCATCCTTACCGCCTTAGCAGACGCGGAAATTAATATCGATATGATCGTAGCCAATACAGCGCACGATGGTAAAGCACGGCAATCATTTACCATGAATATGAGTGAATTAGGTGCTGCACAGGCCGCATTGAAAAAGGTTCTACCTCAATTAGGACCGGAGGCAAAAATGGAGACAGAGGCGGGGTTAGCCAAGCTTTCGGTGGTAGGTGTGGGAATGCGTTCCAACTCCGGAGTCGCAGCAACTGTATTCCGCGCGCTGGCGGATGCAGGTATTCACACCGGTATGATCGCTACCTCCGAAATACGTATTTCGACTACAGTGGAAGCAGGTGACATTGAAAATGCCGCCCGCGTTGTTCACGCCGCTTTCCATTTAGAGGGCGATGCCTGATAGCGAACATCAAATTACTAAATCTTTACGACAAAAATAACATGCGTCTCCCCTTTATCGGAAAAATAGATATCGGACACCTTTCGTCAGAAGACGGCGGAAAACGCATACTTAGGACGTACGTAGTCCCCGCAATTCTCCTTTTTCTCGGTCTCATCATCGGTTTGGGAGTACATTTTATTAGTTCATACCGAAGTCACGATGAAACTTTTCGATATCTGCGGTTGGTAGATGCGCCGGATAACGAATTGGTGGCAGCTGTTAAACATACGGTAGAGGAGGGGCGCACAGGCGACGCTGAGTCCATGGAACGTGAGATGAATTGGTTACTCGCGCGTGAGCTTATTAACCGTGGAAAATTTGCATCTATAGAAACATTAACAGAAAAATTGTTTCCTCCGCAGGTGCAGGTAACCCCGGAATGGGCACGTCGTATGCTTCAACTAGCGCATGCTTTTGTTAAAAATGATGAATGGGATAGAGCTCAGGCTTATTATGCAGCCGCTCAAGCAAGTTTTCAAAATTTAAAACTACCGATGGAGTATGCGGGTGTGGTGCGAGAGCGTGCGGGGTTACTGAGTGCCGGTAGTGGTGGTACGCGTGAAGTACGTTTGGCTGCCCTTCAGTGCATGTTGACTCAATTGCCCGCCCAGGGTACCCGAGATATAGCAACCGAGCTCCGTATCTTTATTGCCAAACTTCAAATCAGTCTGGGAACACACGTTCAAGCTCAGGATTCTCTCCGTACCATCCTCGCGGAAATCGCCGAGCATCCGGAAACTCCTCCGGCAACCCTTCAAGCTTGCTTAGGGTACGCTCACTTAGCATTAAATGAAGATGAAGAAGCCATCGAGTGTTTGCGTCGTGGGCTTCAGGGTCTTTCCGGTGCCGATGGTGCTTCCCGCGTTTACTGTGCTCTTGTGCTGCGAGACTTAGCGACGGTTGCTCTCAATCTCGGGCGTGTTCAGGAGGTGTTGGCTCTCTTAGAGCGGGTGGATGCTACAGCCAATCCTGTTATCCCCCCTTCTTCTCTCTTCCGTGTAGAAATTACAGGCAAACGTGCGCAGGCTCTCTACATGGCTCACGATTACGACTACAGCTTGCGTATCTATCAACGTCAATTAGAGATGATCTCCGCAGCCGAAGAGGGATTGCGTGTTTTTCCCCTAGAGGGCATGGCTTGGAGTTACCTAGCCCTCGGTCAACCGGAACAAGCTTTGCAGGTAGCTCAAGAGTGTTGCGCTTTGCGAGAAAGAAATTTTGCGGAAGATAAAGTAAGTTTGGGTAGGGTATATTTACTCTACGCGCAGGCTCAGGATCAAGGTGGTCACCCCGCTACAGCCGAAGAATTCTACGGTAAAGCTGCCGCTTTGCTTCCGAATGGACATCCTTACCGTACCGATGCCTTGGAAGGTCAGGCATCCGCTCTTACTCAAGAAAAACGCTGGTCAGAGGCTATCGGTGTCTGGGAACAATTGCTTTCCTTAGTTCCGGAGGGTGATGAAATTAATCGTGAGCATATCGAGAATGAAATTAAGCAATGCCGCGGTCAACTTCAACCTCCTGACGCACAAATCATTCAAACTACTCCTACCCGACCGACAGTCTCACATCCTGATACCAAAAAGTCTTCCCCTCGTTCGTCCAAAAGCAATACACACAGGCGCACGCAACGGCGTCGCCGTAATCGTTAATAACTGATCCTCAATTACCATGAATCGTCGCTATCGAGCCGGTCGTAGACACGGCAATTATACCCTACCGATAACCGTTGCTGCCGTTATCATTACGTCTCTGTTGTTTTGGTTTATCTGGGCAAAGGGAACCGGTATCGTCAACTTTTTTAAGGGTGAAACAATTTATTATGCCGATAATTCTGTAGCTAATGCAAACTTAGATCTCCTTCTTGCCGATTTATCAGGCGATAAAGCCCGCTTACTTTCCTTGGCACGGGAAAGTAACACGCGTTTAGGATGGATTAAAGATGGTGAAACTCGTCGCCGTGTGCGTTGGTTCCTCATGTGTCGATTACTGGACAATGATTTGTGGAGTGAGGCTGTGCAGATACTGCCGGAGGTGGAAAATCTTGCGTCTCCTCCCGGTTTAGAGCGTCTGGCTCTGGCTGCTTTGCAGCATGAAGATTTTGAGTTGCAGTTGCATTTAGACGGTAAATTACAGGATGAAATCATTGCTCGGCACGCGGATATGGCTATGCTTTTACGTTCCATTCAGCGTACCGCGAAAACCTGTATCAGAATGCACAATAACGATGGAGCTGTTAAGGCAATCTCGCGTTTGGATGCCCCTGCCCTGCTCGCTCGTTTATCTACTCCTCAATTGGCAGCAGAAGCCGCTGATTTGCAAATGCTTCGTGCCGATGTCAGTACGGTGAAAGAACATCCTTTACAGCTCGTCCGTAATATCCTAGAACAGGCAAAGTGGCCGCCTTGTCAGGCTACCTCCCGCCTCATGCTCGAGGAAGTATCGTCTTCTCTTTCGGATGATTCATCTCTTAATCGTTCATCTCTCAAAGAAATAGAAAAAAAATTACTTCGTTGTAGGGATGCCCTTCTCGAGTATGCCGACAAGGAGCATAAGTTGCCTCAGTGCTATCTTACCCTCGGTGAACTGCGACTTCGTACCGGTGATTACGATGGTTGTGTGCAAGCGCTGACCCTTGCCGGAGCTTTTGCGGAAGGTTACGGTGAATCCGATACCAATTGGCAATTGCGTCTCGTCCGTCTGCGTGCCAAAGCTAATATCGCTCGTGAAGCTAAGGGGCAGGCCATGGAGGATTGCCGTTTCCTCGTAGAGCATGAATCTTCTCAAGAATCTCTTCTATCAGCTCTTACCTACCTTTCTACTAATTGCGATCCTAAAGATCGTGAGTCGTATCTCTCGCGTCTCTGGTCTATCATGCAAAATCAACCGAATTCTACCAAGGGGAGTAAAGAAGAGCGTGCGCGTATCGCTAACGAAATCTTTCAATTACACGCCGAAACCGGTTCTATCAACGAAGCTGTTAAGTGGGGGGAAGCCGCTCTCAAGGCTTCTCAGGAAGCTTACCCGGAACTTTCCGACGGTCGGGTGCTCCGCTTAGGTCTGAAGTTGGCTCTCCTGCAGCGTAAACGCGGCGATGATTCCCCCGCTCTTCGTCGCTTGCGCACTCTCGTCCGTTCAATTGAAGAAATGGATGAGTCTAAGCGTGAAGCTCTTACTCGAGCGGATAAGAGTTTGTACAGTGATGCTGTGCGTGAATATGCCCGTTCCTGTCTCCTTATCGGTGACCGCGATACTGCCAAATCTCTCGTCCGTAAAATTAAGGAAGCTCTCCCGGCTAAACAACGCTGACTCTCATGTCTTCCTTGCATCGTAAGAGTCTAATTGCCACAGCTGCTATCTTTTGCTGCCGTTTTACCGGGTTATTACGGGAAATTACCTATACTTCACTCTTCGGTGCCACGGGGGCTCTGGATGCTTTCATGACCGCCTTCCGTATCCCCAATATGCTGCGCGATATCTTCGCGGAAGGCGCTCTTTCCCAAAGTTTCACAGGTGTTTTAAGTAAAGTGAACGCGCGTGAAAATGCGCAGGCTGCGTGGACGGTTGCGCACCGGGTTATTTCTCAACTTACGGTGTTGATGTGCGGTATTGTTGTTGTAGGTGTGCTATTGGCCGGTTTGTGTATGCAATGGCTTTACCCGGAGCGAGCTGCTATCGATATCCAATTACGTAACTCCGGGGAGCCTCCGACTCCGGTCGTGTGCGTGCAGTATATGGGTACCTCCCCGGACGCCGACTCTAGGCAAGTCGCTCATTTTATAGCGGATGCCCCCCTGCTGGGGTTTTCGGACTCTGCGCGACTCCGTTTATCTGCCGTGCAAAAGTTGCATAAGGGTCAGACTCTGCGTCTTTCTTTGCAGCGGAACTCTCCGCCGGGTGTGCTGCTCGCGGAGCCGTGTTCTTACATGGAAATGGCGACGGAACTCTGCCGTATTATGTGGCCGTTTATTCTTTTAGCTTCGCTCTCCGCTCTGTGTATGGGGGTGTTGAATGTGTTCGGTATTTTTGGTTTGCCGAATCTGGCCAGTGCGGCTTTCAATTTAACGACTATTTCCGTAGGGCTGGCAGTAGGGTGGTGCATTGATCCTCAATTCGGTCCGAAGGCTTTGTATGGTTTTGCCTTCGCTACTTTATGCGGGGGTGTAGCCCAAATCTTAGTTCAGTTGCCTAAATTGCGTAAACTCGGCTTCCGTCCGCACTGGGACCTCGCTCTCTCATGGCACCATGGACTCCCACGTTTTACAGATGAACGCGTGCGGCTTGTCTGGCGTCTCATGCTTCCGGGTATGCTCGCTTCCGGTATCACTCAGCTGAATGTTTTTGTCAACAGCTCCTTTGCTCTCTTCCTGCCGGCTGGGGCCGTTACCGCTCTCTCCTCTGCTTTCCATATTTGGCAACTCCCTGTCGCTCTCTTCGGTGTGGCTATCGGCATGGTTGTCCTGCCGGATGTTTCTCGACTTACCGTCGTTTCCGGAAAAGAAGAAATTTCACGTCTTTTGGCGGAAGCCCTTCGTTTTATGGCTTTTTTTGCTATCCCCTCTACTCTTGTTCTTGGCTTATGGGGCGAGGAAATCGTGTGTCTCTTCTTCCAACGTATGCGTTTCGATGCCCAGGCTTCCGCTCTCTGCGGTTCTGTCCTCTCGGCTTACTCTGCCGGTTTGCTGGGGTATGCTGGCATGAAGGTGCTGCAACCTGTCTTTATGGCCTTGGAACGTCCTTGGGCTCCGGCTTTTCTCTCTGTGGTTACCTGTTGCATTTCAATAAGTCTTAATTTTCTCTTTGTGCGTCATCTCGGTCTGGGTGCCCCTTGGTTGGCTTTTACTACTTCCTGCATCACTTCTATCAATTTTCTCTTCTTCTTCTTTTACTTGCGCCGTTTGTTGGGTTCCATGTCTCTCGTTTCCATTATCCCGGGGCTTCTACGCATCCTTGCCGCAGGCCTTCTGCTCGCTCTCTGCTGCTACGTCATCCGTGTCAATTTCTTCTCCCATTTTACCCAATGGAGTTTCATGGCACGCTTCATCGGTTTAGCCGCGGCTACCTGCTCCGTCGCTCTCCTTTACCTTGCCGCCTGCTACATCCTACGTGTCCCCGAAATATCTCTCCTCCGTACCATCTTCCTCCGCCACCGAACTCCGAACCGATGAAATTCTTCATCGAAACAGGCGTGACCTCAGGGGTATCAATCTCACGGGAACATTGAGTTACCACCTATACGATTTCTCTCTCTGCTTCCTACGCGCCCCTATTGCACCTATCTGTTTTCACTCCGTCACTCATACTTGTTCTCCCCGTATCTCCCTGCTGCGGAGTCATCACTTTGAGCTCATTCGAATTCGGATGAGTAGATAAATGCCCTCGAGGATTGCTTTTTCGTCGTCGTCTGATACGCGATCCAGAAGCTCAAATACTCTTTGCATCTGAATATCTGCGGCATTCATTTTACGTATAACTTCATCATCCCGGCAAATAGGACAGGTAGGCACATGGAGCAGCTGGGATGCTTGGATGGAACGTAGTTTATCGAGATACATTCTAACTTCCCACGGCGTGCACGATGCTTGTATATCAACAAGTGTTTGATAAAATTCTGCGTTCAAATCTTTTGTATAGTCACAGGTCGAAGGTGCTTTCTTTGCGTCTGTGTCTCCCTCTTCCGTTCCCCCACCAAACCATTTCAAAGCATCCGAAGGTATATTATCTAATGCATTGAATTTAATGCTATAGGTACAAATATCGGACGACGTGCTAACGCGACCCTGAGCGGCGGCCAAGCGGAGCCATTTCATAGCGTCCGCTTTATCCGTACCTTGGTTTTCACCACGTAAGAGCCACATACCGAGGGATATCTGCGCGGCTGCATCCCCCTGCTCCGCTGCTCGCCGGTACCACTTCATTGCCTCCGCCGGGTCTTTATCCACACCGTCACCTCTCGCGTAGCACTCACCGAGTAAAAACTGCGCCGGTGTAATTCCCTGTTCGGCAGCTTTCCGGTACCATTTCATTGCTTCGCGCATATCCTTGTTCACTCCATTCCCTGCTGCGTAACACATACCGAGGAAAAACTGCAACGGTGCATCCCCTCGCTCCGCTGCCACACGATACCAACGCATGGCTTCGACCATATCTTTGTCGACCCCGGTACCGTTTTCGTAACAAAGGGCAAGAAGAACCGGTGCGCATTTATCCCCCTTCTCTACCGCCGCGCGGTACCACTTTACCGCTTCGGTCATATCTCCACCTTCACCATCCGCGCTGCAAAGTCCGAGGTACCGTAATGCCGCCGCGTGCCCCTGTTCAGCCGCTCGGTGAAACATCTTTACAGCTTGAGCCACATCCCTGTCTACGCCTTCTCCCTTGTAATAGCACACACCGAGTTGATAAAGAGCGTCCGCATGTCCCCGCTCCGCTGCCGCACGATACCATTCCACCGCTTCTCGCGTGTCCACGCTTACTCCTACCCCCTTATGGTAACATCGCCCGAGAAAGTACTGTACCGATGCATCTCCTTCCCTTGGTGCTTGTAGGTACCAATGTACTGCCTCTGCCGTGTCCCGCTTTACCCCGACGCCTTTGCGGTAACAGTTCCCAAGTTTGTACCGTGCCCTCATATGCCCATGTTTCTCCGCCCGCCGATACCATACCACAGCTTCCGCCGGGTCTCTGTCTGTTCCTTCACCGGTTTCATAGCATTCGCCGAGCAAATATTGAGCCTCACCATTGTCGCCCTCAGCCGCTTTCCTTAAATAGTACACCGCATCTTCCCTTTTCCCTTCTTTTATACATCGCCGGTATGCGTCAAAAGGTTCTTCCTTCCGTAAAATGTACATGCCCGCTATACCCGCTGCGACAAACAAGGCTATCGCTGCTATCCATCCTACACGCACCTTCTGTCTGAGCTCCAACATAATGAAATCCTGTCAATCTCCGATATATTCACTACAACAAATCGCGTCAACGCGTGAAGTATATCTCATTTCTAATGCGATTGGCAAGCTAAAAATAACATTTGCCGTGAAAAAACACACCTGTCCCAATAAAATTTTCGAAAATCGCCGCGTTGCCAATTTCCAGGCGTGTTACAGACGCTCTGCGTACCAAGGGAGCTTCAACCTCACGGGTGCATGAATTTAGTTTCCACGCATCGTTCCTGCTTTGCGTTCATCGTTTCCACCTGCGCAACTCCGTTGCGTGTTTCACTTCGTATGTGATTACCGCGCTTTTGTCCTGTATTTCTGCATTCGACTGTTCGGTTTACCGGGAATCGTGAGCTCCAAACGGGTATTGAGGAGGGGGATGATATAATGCTCACGAATCCATTTTCGATCCTTAATCCCGAGCATACTCGCTATCTCGGTCATACTGCGCGGCTCCCGACAAAAATCAAGAATTCTCTCTGTGGCTGTCCTCTCATTATCATCTCGGCGTTGTTGTGCGCCTTCCGCTCTACGAGTCAAACCGGCTTTGAACGGAATAGTTAATGACACTCCGAAAGCATGTGTATCGTAAATCGGGGCAGGAAGTCCGGCGCGTTGAGTCTCTTCCATAATCAGGTGCACGCCCCTGCCCCAACCTTCTATAAGCCCGCGATTATAAAAGGCATACGCAATGAGAGGATTCCTCGGAATTGAATTGCTGTGGTTATCGACAAAATCCTGCCAGCGGGTGCCATCCGGAAAAGTACCGGGGTTCTGAAATACCATACGATCATCGTAAATAGCTAAGGCAGGCGTTTCGTCGGATACATCCCACGCACGGTGACAAAGCATGTTCACTGCCGCTTCGCGAACAACATCGAAGGGTACCGTCAGTGAATCACGCCTGTATTTCCCATTGATTCGTCCGCTGAGATTAAGATGTTTCAGACAAAAGTCCATGACAGCGTCAAATTGAACGAAAAGGTTACCCATGCATACTGTTTGGTCGCGAAATTCACGTTTATCCGTGCCCTCAAAACGTGCAAGTCGCACCCTGCATTGCGGGTGTCGGAGCACCGGTTCCTTGCCGAAAAGCACATGAGCGGCATTGCGCAGTTTCCCCTCTTCGTCCGCCATCCCCATTTTGCGAAGGAGTACAAGCGGTTCCCGTATGCCCATCATCGATGCCGGAATGCGGTTCTTGCTTATTCCGGCGTTCAAGGTCCGATAAACAAGCTCCAAGTCTATGTCTTCCGGCGTCAAGACCGGGTCAGGCATTCTCTCCCAACTGAATCGATAAGGGTTGCTCTGCCGAAGTTTTTCCTCATACAGTGAGCGCGGCATGAGCGATGTGGTACTCTCTACCCTGTAAAACGCTCGTCCGTCAAAGCTATAGGGTCCGTTCTTTGAAACAGCTCGGTCAAAATGAAGCGCTATGACGTAAAATCCCGGCTTTTCGGGGAGCTCTATCCACTCTACTTCTACCTCCGCAGTCGGTTCTATTTTCCGTATGCTGTTGGCTACTTCCTGCCGCGTCCTGTCCGTCACTTCCTGACCGACTATCTTCCCATTAGGGCTTACCCCGAAAAATAACCATCCTCCGTAGGAATTGAGAAAGGCACAACCCGTTTCCATGCCTCTGTAGAGTTCGCTCGTCGTCCGCTTGAACTCTACCGTTATATTCTCCCCTAGGGCAACCATTTGCTCTATCTCACTGTATGTCATCCCCTCCTATCATGCCACCGGTTCCCGCTTTTGTCAAGTATCATCATACATTGACTTAGGGGGATGATGACTTAGGGGGATGGTGCGTGCTAACCTCTTAGTTGAAAAAGGTTACGATTCGACTTGGGGGGATGACTTAGGGGGACGACTTGGGGGGATGGTGACTTAGGGGGATGGTGCGTGCTAGCCTCTTAGTTGAAAAAGGTTATGATTCGACTTGGGGGGATGACTTAGGGGGACGACTTGGGGGGATGGTGCAAGTACGAAGTAGCAGAGGCGGGGACAGGGCAACGGGAGTAAGCAAAATCGGGTTCGGCGGGCATAGATGTAAATCTGAATCTTGTCCCAATTTCGTCAACTGAATGTCAATACTTTAGATAAAAATTCCCCCAAAATTCCGCCGAAACATGTGACTTTTCGTCACCGGCTGTTTCGGCTATCCGTGAAACTCCGTTGCCTCTCCCCATGCCCCTTGCTCACATCGGATAGGATACCTGAATAGGACATCATAACTACCTGTTAATTCACAAATTAGCTCTCATCCATTTTACATTTTCCCGGAATTCCTGTATTCTGTAAAATAAAATGTCACACGCGACGGCGCATGCATTATTCTTCAATCTGAAATACGGCGGGGAAGCGCGGCGTGGGCGGCGGATATGTTTTTCCCTTGACTATTTCGTTATATTCAGGTACACTAAAACCATGCAGACAGGATTTCCCTACCTTCGCGAGATCAAGGTAAACCATGTGCACCACCTCGGCGGTTTTACTATTCCGATATACGACCCGGAGCACCCCGGATCCCCGGATGTGCCGATGCATCTGGTGCTCACCGGACGAAACGGTGCCGGCAAAACATCCCTCGTCAAGGCAGCTTTTGGATGCTTACTTGCCCTATCGCAGTCAGCGGTTTCCATTTCCGCAATCAAAAATCATCTGGCGTCGGATGAAAAGAAGCTCGCCGCCATCGCCCCAAACAAACCGGCTGACATAGAAGAAACGAGGCGTCGTATACGACGTTGGCACGAGCTCTTGGATAAACTCTGCGGTCCGCTGGAGCTATGTTGCTACGATTCAGACTACCTGTACTCGCTGCTCCACTCCTCCGAACCCGCTTTAGTCGCTTTCTATGACGCACATCGTACGCCTTCTTTCCGACAACCGGAGGCACCTCGTGTCCCCAAAGTCGGTTTCGATGGTACACTCAACAAAAACATTGCTTCCGCTTTCATTGAATTTTTGGCTCATCTTAAAATCCAACGTTCTCTCAATCGTGATGAGGGTAAATCCGCGCAGGTCGATGCGATTGATACATGGTTCCGAAAATTTACGGAACTCCTCGGCAGGATATTTGACGATAAGGATTTAACCCTAGAGTTTAATCCCCCCGACTATTCTTTCACCATTGTATCCGGCAAAAAACGTTCCCCTCTCACAGCTTTGGCGGATGGTTACGCAGCCCTGCTGGAAATCGTGGCTGACCTCATCCTCAAAATGCAGAACAATAGTACCCCTACATCCATTTTTGATCGCCCGGGTATCATCTTTATCGACGAGATTGAAACTCACTTGCACCTCGAGCTTCAGCGCCTTGTCATGCCTATCCTCACATCCGTCTTCCCAAAACTTCAATTTATCGTCACTACCCATTCTCCCTTCGTGCTCTCGTCTATCGACAACGCTCTCGTTTTCGACCTCGATAATCGGGAATCTCTCCACGATGCGGATGAGTATTCCTATGATGTACTCGCCAAAGGCTTTTTCAAAGTTTCCCCTCTACCGGCTTCTGTCCATCGTGATTTCCGACGTTTTTCCGAATTGCTGCAAATTGTTTCACGTACAGAAGAACAGAATGCTGAATTGCATGAGCTCTATGACGAATTGAAGGTCATATCTCCCGAAACAGATCCGCAACTTTACACCGCAGTTAATCAACTTGCCCTTATTCACAACCTATGATTCAGCAACGGAAAAGTAAAAAGTGTCCTCCATCTCTCATGCGCCGAAAGAGTTACAAAGGAGATGATGTCTGCGAACAACTTTTTTCCGACCACGATGGAAAATGCTACCTGTGCGAGGCGCGCGTGGGGTGTTACTACGAGATAGATCATCTGCAAAGCCGAAAGCATTTTCCCGAACGTACCTACGATTGGCAGAACCTCTTCTTAGCGTGCGGCTCATGCAATAATAAGAAAAAAGATAATTTTGACGACCTCCCGGACCCGCTGTCAACACCGTTGGAAGAAATCATCCGTATCACCCCGGATCCGGCTACTTTGTGCGAAAGGGTGCAGGTGCGTCTCTTAAAAGATATCCCCAGCGGTAAACAACTCGTGCGTTTGCTTGCTCGCGTCTATAACGGTACCAACCCATCTATGCGTAAGTATCGAGAAAAGCTATTCTACGAAGGTTTCAAATGCGTAGTGGCGTCTTTCACCGAAAAACTCCTCGCGTATCGTAAATCTCCCTCTCCGGATACTCGCCGACGTGTGGTTGATATGCTCCGCGTGGATCAACCGTTTTTGGGCGCAAAGTACAGTATTTTATATGAAAGCAATATGCTGAATGACTTTGCAGACGAAACACGATGGAATCGTAAAAACTAAGCCTAAATATCTGAGACTCAGCTCCCCACAGCAAGTCTCCGTGCTTCCGACACTTCATCCCGTCTGTTTGATTTAATTTTCTTGACTTTCGCCGAAATAACGGATAAAATGTCCCCGTCAACAAATTCTTCCCTCATGATCAAGGTCGCTACTACCCCCCCC
>CAZJIH010000029.1:0-21721 GCA_964545935.1 uncultured Akkermansia sp.
TCGCACCTGCAAATCCGACTATGCCATTTGTTGCCTCCCCTGATGCTTGCTACACCTCATTACCCTTTCCGTATCTTTCGCTTACAAACCCTTCGGTACACTTTTCTGTCCAAGTGATAAACCTAGTCCCCAAATTTTGCTCGTTCGGTACACTGATTTTTGTCCGAATGCGAGATGTGACTGCTCGAGCATTACTTTTTGACATCCGCCGGTTTCAGGTGTATAATCTCGTGTATGA
This sequence comes from uncultured Akkermansia sp., assembly GCA_964545935.1. Classification (GTDB taxonomy): domain Bacteria; phylum Verrucomicrobiota; class Verrucomicrobiia; order Verrucomicrobiales; family Akkermansiaceae; genus Akkermansia. The sequence continues at coordinate 239 of CAZJIH010000029.1, forward strand.
AATTGTTGACACATTGGATACTTGGGGTAGTCATGGTTGGTGCTGCTGTGGCAGCTGAACGCGATACACGTCCGAATATTCTTTTTATCATCACGGATGATCACGCGGTACAAGCCTTGGGGACAGGTGAGAAAGATTCGCCGGTACCTCTGCCGGGGTTTCGTCGTTTAGCGCGTGAGGGTATGGTATTTGACCGAGCGTATTGCGCGAATTCATTGTGTGGACCGGCCCGGGCAAGTATGCTTACCGGTCGTCACTCCCACAATAATGGGTTTACCTACAACATGCGCTATGATCTACCCATGGTTCCCTTCGACGGAAGTCAACCGACATACCCTAAAATGCTCCGTGATGCTGGTTATCAAACAGGTATCGTCGGTAAATGGCATTTATTTTCCATACCGACCGGTTTTGATAAATGGCAGGTATTTCCGGCACAGGGTGATTACTGGGACCCGGTATTTTTAACGGCTACCCCGGACAATAAAGGTTCTCTTCAACAAAAGGAACGTGGATATGTTACGGACTTGTTGACGACCAAGGCAATTGATTGGCTCGAACACCGCGATAAATCTCGCCCCTTTGCGCTTATATTGGGTCACAAAGCACCGCACCGCAACTGGATACCCGCTCCCAGACACCTGCAGAAGGTCAAAGAATATGTATCGCATCTTACCCCGCCGCCGACCCTCCAAGATGATTGGAAAGAACGTCCGGCTTTCTTAAGTCTCACACGCCAAAGTGTAAGCCGAGATCTATGCAATTGGAATGATTCACACTTGCAGGAAGACCTCATCCCTTTCGACGTCATGAAGGAGATAATTCCGAAAAATAAACTTGCCGAGATGCTTAAACAAGGTAAATTCAAAGGGCAAGTACCGGCAAATTTTGACCTACGCAAGCATCAACCTCAATTTGCTCCGCTCACTAACTACAGCGATGGTCTCAACGTGGTGGAAAAGGGTGTTTTACCCATCTACCGCGAGTTTTACGCACAACGTACCCGCGAGTTTGTCGATGAAATGCGCGCGGGTAAAATCCGTGATATTCACGACATGACAGAGCGGCGTTGGCGCTGGTATATGGAAGATTATCTCGGTACTTTACTTGCTGTCGATGAATCTATTACAACTATACTCAATTACTTGGACAGCCATGGTCTCTCCGAAAATACCTTGGTCATTTATGTCGGCGACCAAGGATTTTACCTCGGAGAACACGGTCTTTACGATAAACGCTGGATATTTGAGGAAACAATGCGTATGCCACTTATTATGAGATGGAAAGGCAAGATACCCGCCGGTGTGCGTAGCCAAGGAATTGTTCAGAACATCGACTATGCTCCGACTATTGCGGAGGTCGCCGGTGTTAATACCCCGGATAATATGAAAACTTTTGACGGGGTTTCTTTAGTACCTTTATTCGCGACGGGTAAGGCTGAGCAATTCGAAGACCGCGCTCTCTACTACGCGTTTTACGAAAATCCCGGTGAGCACAATGCCCCGAAGCATGACGGTGTGCGCACAAAACGTTATACCTTTGCGCATATCCTATCGCTGACTCCGCAGGAAAAGAAGTCAGGTGTCCGCAAACCGGAGGATGAATGGTTGCTCATTGACAACGAAAAAGACCCTCTGCAAATGCACAATGTAGCCGCCGACCCCGCCTACAAAGAAGTCTTTGATCAACTGAAAGCCGAATACCTAAAATTACGTGAAAAATACCACGCCCCGGCAGAAATGAAATAAACCTGCCACCGCGTGCGTCTGCGAGTACCGCGTCTTCACGATGTGCGGGGGGTAGTGTCGGGTTCTTTCGCAAAGAAGATGCAGAGTTCGTAAAGGAGGTAGAGCGGGAGAGCCATGAGGAGCATGGTACCCGGATCGGGTGCCGGCGCGAGAAGAAGCGCAAGCGCAAAACTGCCGACAAGCATGTAGGGTCGCATACGCCGCATTCGCCGACGCGTGAGTATGTTAAAACGAATGAGCGGGTAGAGCACAACGGGAAGTTCAAAAATAATACCGAAGACGAGGACAAGTTTGATGGCAAAACTCAGGTAATAACCTATACGCCATTCATTCGCAATACCTAACGAAAGAGAGTACTCGTGAAAGAAGGCAAGGACACGAGGTAAAACCGCCCAATACGAAAATGCGCACCCGGATAAAAAGAGTAAAACTCCCCACCACAGGCACCGCAGTAAAACACGTTTTTCGTGCTCGAGCAGCCCAGGCATTACAAAACGTAGAAGCAGGTAGAGCAACACCGGACTCGCCAAGATAACTCCTCCGAAAAATGCCAACTGCACGGAGAGAAGGAATGCCTCACCAGGTTGAAAAGCACCCATGATGCGGGGTTCGAATCCACCCTGTCCGGCATGCAGATCGGCACCCGTTCTGCGCAACTCGCGGGCGAGTTCCGCTACCTCCGCGGATGCTGCCCGCGAAAGGAAGGCATCCCGTTCCTCTTCCGGCAAAAGTATTACGGCACGTAAAAGTACCAACGCATCGGCAAGTTGCCGTACCCGCGCCGGCATCCGCGTCTCAAGCTCTCGCCTCAACGTCTCCGACAATCCCGAGCGCACCTGCTGCAATTCCTTGGCTAACAACCAATCACGTGCCTGTACAGATGCAGGTAGGTGCTCCCGCTCATGCGTCAACCACACATCCTGCACCGGATACAGGAGAACCTGCAGTAAAGTAGGCGTGAACGCGAAGCAGAGTAGCATGGAAACCAAGGAAACGAGAGCCATGCGTATGAGTGTTCGCCGTAGCTCTTCCAAATGCTCCAAGAAACTCATTTCCTTGGGATCATCAGAGCTCACGGGCGACAGGGAAAACATAGTGAAATACGGGGAGATCGCGCACCGAGGAAGAACCTAAGAAGTACGCACGCGCGAGCGCAAAGACAGAACGACCGGCACCCCCTCCGCCTTCGTATGCGCATATATCGCCGACCGAAGAAAACGCGCGTAACTTTCACTCATCAAGGTTTTATCGTTCACAAAAAGCACATACGTGGGTACGGGTAAGCGCATGTATTTCTCATTGAACGCGACTGTCGCGTAGTACAACTTCAGACGCCGCCCGTTGACACGAGCCGGCGGGGATTCTTCCATCAACTTCTGCAACACGCGATTGAGCTCCCCCGTACTCGGTACGCGTCGACAATTCTCCCGCAATTTTTCTACCGCGGCAAAAATATCGTTCAACCCGCTACCCATCTTAGCGGAAACGCAAACCATCGGCGCGGATTCCAAGAAAAAGAGATGCTCCCGTACCATCGTTTCCAATTTAGTTCGCCGCTTCTTCATCGGCTCGTCCGGGCAAAAAAGGTCCAGCTTGTTGAGTACTATCACACAAGGTTTCTTCTCTTCCGATGCTATGACCGCTATGCGTATATCCTGCCTCGTTATACCTGCTTCACAATCAATAACTAACAAACAAACATCCGACCTCCGTATAGCCCGTTCGCTGCGCATGGCGGAGAATACCTCTACCGAGGTATCGCGCTTGGAACGCGGTCGCATCCCGGCCGTGTCTATAAGTACAAAATCCTGCTCCCCTCGTCTGTACGGTATATCCACCGCATCGCGGGTTGTGCCGGCTTGCTCGGATACAATAGCCCGATTATCACGCAATATCGCATTGACAAGTGAAGATTTTCCGGCATTCGGACGTCCGACTATAGCCATCCGGATAGCAGTGTCCTCCACCAGCTTCGCATCCCCCGCCGCATCCGATACCTCCGGCGAGGGGGACACCGTCGGAGTTGCCCCGAGTCGTCTCAGTTCTTCGTTGAGCAGATGCCGCAATTCATTCAGCCCTCTACCGTGAGCCGCCGAGGTAAAAACATAGTGTTCAAACCCCATATCCATAAACTCACCGAGCGCGAGTTCCTGCGCTTCCGTGTCCGCCTTATTCAATACAAGCAACACGGGTAACTTGCTTTCGTGCAGCTGCTGAGCGATGATTCGGTCCATCGGGGTAAGATGATCACGACTGTCACAGACAAAAAGGATAAAATCCGCCGATGCTATCGCTGTTTCGGCTTCCTTTGCCACCCGTGCGGCTAAATTATCCGTTGAATCTGACCCCATACCCCCCGTGTCTACCACAACCGCTTCATAATCACCCCCGTAAAGCGGTGCGGCTATGCGATCACGCGTCACTCCGGGTTGGTCGTGTACAATGGCTATCTTCCTCCCTACCAACCTGTTAAATAAAGCGGATTTCCCTACATTGGGACGTCCGACTATTGCAAGTGTTCGTACCTCCATAAAATAAAATTACGGACGTTCAGTGGCGCTATGGTACTTAGAACGTTCCCCCTTCGGTCTTACATAAGGAGCCACTCCTACACAACGTATTCCTTTACCGGAACTTACAAGTTCTACAGGTCCACCGACCTGCTGCATTACTTTTCTTTCACGTAGCTGACCAAACGTGTTCATTACCGCATACGTAAAATATTTCGGAGAACTCTGGCACAGCATGTGTAGGTTTTGTGCAGCATCGAGCATCACTCGTGGTTGCATGAAGTTCAAATATTCACCCATGCAGCATGCACCAATGATGGACCGCGTATCAGCATTCATTACCTGTCCGTAAAGCATTGTTTTATTATCAACCGACATGGAGCGTAAACTGATTACGAGTCGCTGCCCACGCGCTCGTATGCGAAACGCCTGCACCGTGGCGCCGCTGGTCACGTTAAACATAGCGGCATTGGAAGTAAATGTTGACCTGTCCGGTAGGATGAGTGTAGCTGTTACACGATATATGCCGGGACGTCGTACCCTGTAGGCGGGATTAAGGTTAAATCTGAACTCTCGGCGTGATCCCGGTGCTATCGTCAAATTAGGATACCGAGGTACAGCCGAAGGGGCAAGATTAGACGTGTCACCCTGCCTCATTACATTCAAAAACAACCAACAACGACCGGGTGTGTTAATGAGTGATACAGGTGCGTCCATTCGATTCGTTATCATTAAACGTAGGCTGACGTCCTCTCCCAGCATGTACTCGCGTCCATCCGGAAGAATCCTTACATCAAGTTGAGCCAAAGCCGGTGTTAAAGTACTCCACAGGACAGCTATGAATGGTATGATGTATTTGATTATTATATTCATTTCTAATTATTTATTAAGGTTATTATTTTGCGATTCGAGCCGTACGAAAGCTTCGTTTTTTCCCCTGCTGAGCCGGATTCACGGCGGGTATAATCCCCTCCCCCTTTGCCGGGTATGCTACGTAATACCGTTGCAGCGGAAATTTCTCCGCCACCTGCGAACTCGTCCATTCCTCCGAAGCTCCAGTCGTTGCATTATATTTACGGACTGCTCTTACTAGTTTCGCTTCCGGAACAATTTCGTGACGGTAACGAGCAAAAGCGAGAGCATCCCAATATGAAACCCCACGAACAGAAGAATTCCTCGCTGTCCGCAGTTGCTTAGTCCAATCGAGAGGGGTATGCTCTCTCACTGACATCGGCATACCAGCATGCAAACGCTGCTTTTCTTCCGCACTCATAGAGTTATAGGCTGTTAAAAATTCTGTATACTCTCGAATTGTTACTGGTTTACTACGCACCCTCCACATTACTCCATCGCTCCGACAGTACACGTAATCATCCGCTACAGCCTGTAATTGCGCAGTGTCGCTCGTAAAAAAACGTACCAAATATGTGATAATTGCAACAATCAGTATCCCCAGCGTATTAAAAATTACGCGTTTCCTACTCCCGAACAAGACACGCAATCCGCGCCTTACATACCGCCATTTCACATAGTGTAGTATCCCCCTTGTTTTCTTCCGTTCGGACGCTTTTTTATGTAAGCGCAGTGAATTAAGAGCTCCGAGCAACGGTTGCCATTCCAGCGCTGATCCTCCGTATCCATTACGCAACCAATGTACTACTACCGCCAACTTCGATTTAGCTAATACCTCCCCAGGCACCATCTGTTCCAGTATATCGGCTAGTGCTGTCATTTGTGCCACGCGTTGTGCATCATCGGATATTCCATCCTCTAAAGGTGAAAAAAATGAAAAATTATTGTCATCGACGTAGATGGATGCAAGATCGAGGGGAACTGCTGCCATATTTTGTTCGTGAAAAACATTGTAGAGCTCCGCTACCGCCTGCGCTAAAGCAAATCCCTGTTTATAGGACAACCCAACACCCTCCTGAAGCAACATACTTAGTGATTTACCGGGCAGTTCCTCTTCCACCACGTATGAAAAACTACCGGACTGCACTGCTTCCAATACGGGACTGACATGTGCCGGTGTCACTGTCGCCCGTTTGTGCGCACTTTCACGAAAATGCTCTATTTCTAATTCAGAACAACCAGGTCGTAGCACTTCTATCACGACCGTGCGGTCTACGTAACTCTGCGTAGCCGCATACAATTCACTCTTCTCTCGTGAACATAGTAACTCTGTGAGTGTATATAATCCCAGTTTCGTGGGTAAATCATCAAAAATCGGATTCATCTGTTCGTTTCATCAGGTTCTTCCATTGCTTCCGAATAAGGTATGGCTTCTTCTGTGTCCGGAATTAAACCATCATCTGGCAGCAACCCACCGGAGGACGTTCCCTGCCGTCTACTATTTATTCGTTGTTCATGCAAAATTAAAGCAGAGGGTTCGCTGATACAATCAAGTGGTTCCCCACGATAATATAATTTAGCCGTAAAACCATAGTATTTGACGTCGGCTGCCGTGTCTGCTTCCATTCCTTCGTTGATCGGTACATTGTAACTTACCATCAAATCCTCTTCGCTATCGTCCCACGCAGGTCTCTCATTCACCCACGATAGTTTAGGTGAATTCCTCGCAAAGTCTATCTTCCGTCCATTGACTAATTCAAAAAATTGAATGGTAATATATATATCATCCGGTCGTACATGTTCACCGGGTGCCAGTAATACCGGAAGTATAACATTCACACTTTCTCCCTGCTCTGTATCAAAGGTATGCTGTAACCTCTTGGGTCCGAAGGCTAGTTTTCCGCGTAAAGCATCCGGTTGTTCTACGCCGTATGTCAAACGCCGCGATGCCAACGTAAAATATTTACCGGCTTGTTCCCTCATATTAAATAATTTGCTGTAAAAGTCACGTGCTTTCCTTGGATTCAGCAATTTATCAAATGCCATCCCGTAGTAATAGAGCATGGCAGGATGCTCTGGGTCTATGGCTCGTGCCTGTTCCAAGCACAGTATGCTGCGTTTCATATCTCCGGAAATCATCGCCGCTACCCCGCGCCGTATCATATCATCTATATCCCCCTGCCCCACCGCACCTCGCGCATCTTCATTCCGAGTTTCTTCCTGTGATGACGCAGTCTCATCCCCCACCTCCGACTCTCCTTCCAGCACAGAAGCTGCTGCATCGAGATCCCCGGTATCTTCAGAAATTATCGTGGCAACATCTCTCGCCCGCATCTCCGGCGCTTCGCGAGTATCAGATGTTTCATCTTTCACGTAACTAGGTAAATTTTCTGTAGCTCCTATACCTGCCGTCCCTGCTTTTTTCTCCCTTGCTTCCTCCTGCAATTCCCTCGCTTCCAACACCGCCAACTCCGCACGAGCTGCTTCCATCGCACGATCGTACGATCTCTCTAATCGTCTCACCACACCAACTCCCAGCACTACCAACTCTACGACTATGAGCACCCGCAACATAACCGATACAAACCCCGTGCGAGTCACTCCCCCCACCACTCCGACCATGCCACGATACAACGCCACTCCACCATCCGACGTATACCGCTGATAGATTTCACGCACTCTTTCTCTTACTCTCTTCATTGCTCCCTCCACATCTATTATACCAAATTTCGGCGTCTGTGCACAGAAAAAAATCATAAATGTAAGCGAGTGCAAATAGCGCACTTCGGTTTACATCCCCGCGCCGGACAAAAGGTGCGTCCCCAAAGTATCATCCTTATGTGTACCACCCCCCACGTTTTTTCTGGAAAGATGTTCTTTAAATCAGTCTCTACTTGGTTAGGATATTTGTGTTGGGTAAGTCCCCAGCGGCGGGCAAGTCGCAGGATGTGGGTATCTACAGGAAAAGCCGGAAAACCGAAAGCTTGGTTCATAATCACTCCGGCTGTTTTGTGTCCCACGCCCGGTAAAGCTTCCAGTTCCGCAAAAGTATTCGGTACGTTCCCGTTGTAACGTTCAACTATGATACGTGCGGTCTCTACAAGCGAATGAGCTTTTGAATCCGCAAGTCCGCAAACCGCTATGTATGGTCGCACCTGCTCGGGTGTCATCTCGGCAAGCGCCTGCGGAGTCGGTGCCGCCGCAAAAAGGGCAGGTGTCACACGATTAACACGCTCATCTGTGCAACGAGCAGAAAGCACAACCGCCACAAGCAAGGTAAACGCATCCCGGTGGTGTAGGGGAACCTGCGGCTCTGGAAATGATCGCTCTAACTCCTCCGCTACGATGACCGCCCTCGCCAACTCTCCCGTCATGCACCAATTCACCCCGCCATCCTAACGCCGCTCGTTACTCAAGGGTCCGAGTATCGCATCTCCCTCCTGCTGTGTCGGACGATTCCACGGCTTAACTATGTCCGACGATCCTCGAGGCGGAACAACTGTACGTCCGGAAGGCGGTACAGGCGCCACTGAGCGTTGACACCCAACCACGAACATACAAACACTCGCGCAGCAAACTGCTACCAATATAAGCGAAGGGAAAAATGAATTATTCATAGGTAAAAACTTAAGAACCAGCAGGTACCTTGCGAAGCACACGATCCCCAATCTCTAAACAAACACCGCGTGGAAGACTCTTCTCGTCATACTCCGCTACAACCTGACACCCACTCACTCGTACAACCCGTAGCGTCGTCACACTCACACCATCACGGTGCACTAGCATAAGTGTCGTATCTCCAGGAATAAGTCCGTTATCTTCTTCTGCATTAAAAATAACAAAATGCCATTGAGTATCTACAGCATCTATGGTATACTCAGCTCCATTATTCCGGTAAGTATCTGCAAACTTATCATTCTCCTCCCTCTTTTTTTGTAGTTCACTTTCAGCACTGCTGACCTCTGTATTAAGCTTTTCACGCTGCTCAACGACCTTTTTCGTCTCTTCAAGAAGCGTCGCTATCTTCTTACCATGCTCTTCTATCTTCTCCTTTAACGTGTCTACCGCATTCTCCGCGTCTGCATCTTCTAGACCAGGCACTGCGTGAAGCTTCGTAGTAAATTCCTCCTGCATCTGCTCAAGTTCATCCTTCCGTTTCTCTGCCTCTGCCAACTTGCTCTCTGCTTCCTCCTTCTCCTTCCCAGTTGCCTCAGCATCACGCTTGGCATCCATAAGTTTATTCACAGCTTCCTGAGTTACAGCAAGCTGCTGCTTGGCATCCTCTGTACTCTTCTTCCGTGTAGATGCTGCTGCCGCCGCCCCTATCTCAAGCTCCTTGTTAGTAGCTTCCATACCGGACACGTCCCCGGAAAGTCCATGTCGCGCACTCACGAGTACCTCTACCGTCGTTTTCTGCTCCGACGCATAATATGCCGCCACACATGATACCACGACCAGCAACCCTAGTAAACTATATGTTACAATTTTCATATCTGGTGTCTATTCAAAATAAAAATACGATAATCAAAAAGAACTAGCCCTTGCTTTCGGGACGCACCGCTACCACACGATCTCCCAATTCCACAGCTTCACCGGCTAGCAACGTCTTCGTCACTATGTCACAACTAGAACGATTCGCCTCCACAAGCGTTACATTCATCTCACATATCTTTGTTTCACCTCGCATAACCGCCAACCGGGACCCTATGACAACCCCCTTGTCTATACCGGCATCTACTATCACGTATTCCCATGCAGGCTCCGCTACCACTACCGAACAGTTCAGCTCCTGCGGCGACACACGCGCCTGCCTTTCTCGGCTTAGTGCATCCTCCTGTGCTATCGCCTCCTGCGCTTTTTCCTTACGCCCACCCAATGCCTGTATCGTTGATTCCTCCTTCTCTTTCTCATTTTCAATATCTTTCTCCTTCTCCTCGATCAGCGTAACATTCCTCGCAAGTGATGTAAGTACCTCCGGATCAGAATCATCTAGACTTTCCAACTCAACATTAGCAGTCTCGTGTAGATTCTCCGATACTTTCTGAAGTGCATCACAATTCACAAGATTCCGAAGCACATCCCTCTGCTTATCTTTGAATTCTTCTATCGATCCCCCTATGCTCTGATATTCCCTTTGCAACCTCTCTATCTCTTGCCTGTTATTCGCAATCTCGTCCTGCAATTTAGTCTCTTGCTCATCAGCTTCTTTTTTCCGCTGCTTCAGCCACTCACCTCGTTTAAGTGCATAAGCCGCATTTGCCTTATCCATAAATGTCCGCTCATTTATTTCAATGGCTTTCTTGTATTCTGTCCGAAGTGACGCTATTTCACCGGTGGGCAAGGATACCAAACCTTGATGTGTCTTATACAAAACAAAGGTACCCGCCGTTAAAAGCACGAGAGATGCAATGGCTATATATTTCCACATGGTAAAAAGTGTTTCACGCTGTTCGTCCACATTTGTACACCCAAAATCGCCATTATGCAACCAAAAAATTCATTTTAACCAAATTTTTTTTCTTATACCAAAAAATTTCTCCCCAATCAAAATCCTAGACACATCCCTAACGCGAAGTACCGGATATAGTTACGATGCTAGACGGTGGCGCACCACACACGTCGGAAGGCACCCAGCGTAGAGGGACGCACAACGAAGCGCACATTGTTTCTCAATCAAAAATCAAAAATGCGGCGGGGGGGGGGGGCATTGCGGCAGGAACAGCGGTTCACCGGTTTGCCGCTTTCTCCGCCGCTTTCCGATCGCGAGCCGCTGCTCGCATAGACATCTTCACTCGTCCTTTATCATCTATACCTATGCACTTGGCAGTGACAATATCGCCGACCTTAACGACATCTTCCGTTCTTTGGGTACGTCCCTCCGCAAGTTCGGAAATATGGATGAGACCGTCTTTGCCAGGCAATACTTCTATAAAAGCTCCGAATTCCTTGGTAGAAACTATCTTCCCTTCGTAGGTTTCGCCTACTTCTATCTCCTTAAACATGCGACCGATAAGGAATAACGCACGTTCCACACCCTCCTGACGTGTCCCGTATATGCGCACCGTGCCATCTTCTTCGATGTTGATGTCAGTTCCGGTTTCAGCCTGAAGTGCTTTGATATTCTTACCGCCCGGTCCGATAAGTTCCCCGATCCGGTCCTCCGGTATCGTCGTGGTTTCAATACGCGGAGCACGCGGGCTCAACGGCTGCGGAGCAGGTATTGCTTCACACATCGTATCCAACACCTGCATGCGTCCTTGCCGAGCTAAGTGAATGGCATCTTCCAATATCTCTAACGGAATACCGGGCAATTTGAGGTCGAGTTGGTACCCGGTCACACCCTCCGCTGAACCGCAAAGTTTGAAATCCATGTCACCGTAAAAATCTTCCGACCCGATAATGTCCAAGAGTGTCTTGTACCGCTTAGGTACTCGATCTCCGGAATGTTCAAACTCCGTCACTAACCCCACCGATATTCCGGATACAGGTCGTTTTAACGGTACACCGGCAGCCAATAACGACATCGTTCCGGCACAAACGGACGCCATAGACGTCGAACCATTCGATTCCATAATTTCCGATGATACGCGTATCGCGTACGGAAAATCTGTCTCCGATGGTACAACGGGGGCTATGGAACGCTCCGCGAGGGCTCCGTGCCCTATCTCTCTCCTATTCTGTCCGCCGAATCGCCCGGTCTCCCCTACCGTAAACGGCGGGAAATTATAGTGTAGGATAAACCGTTTCTCATCTACCGAACCCGTGTAATTGTCCAAAAATTGCTTTTCTTCCATCGGTGCGAGGGTCGCTAAGCAAAGTGACATAGTTTCACCTCGCGAGAAAAGCGCTGACCCGTGTACCACATCGGGTAACACATTTACCTCCGCTTTCAGAGGACGCAACTCCTTAATCCCACGTCCGTCAGCCCGTTTATCGTGCTCCATGATGGATATACGAAAAGCTTTCTTCTGAATGTACTCGAAGACTTGCTCGACATCGAAGTCCGTGGCGTCCGGATGCGCTTCCTTGATGGCAGTCTCAACCTTATCTCTCAACGCTCCGACCTGCTTCTGCCGCTGAATTTTATTGGGTGCGTAAATAGCTTCTTCTATGCGATCCCCGGCTACTTGGTACCCGATTTCAAGCAATTCAGGTTTGGCTACAGTCAGTTCGTACTCCCGCGTAGGTTTCCCGCATTGAGCTCGTAACTCCTCCTGCGCCGCACATATCTTCGCTACATTCTCCTGCGCCACATGCAGCGCTCGTATAAATTCCTCCTCCGGCAATTCCTTCGCCGAACCTTCTATCATAATGACTTGATCCTTCGACCCGGCGTACACGAGGTCTAAATCGGATTCCCTCCGCTGCTTGTTGGTAGGATTGATGACAAATTCGCCGTTGATGCGTCCCACTCGTACAGCTCCCACCGGCTCCGCAAACGGTATATCGGAAATAACACATGCGGCAGATGCTCCGTTGATGCTTAATATATCCGGCTCATTCTCCCCATCCGCCGCAAGTAGCAGGGATATCACCTGTGTGTCATACAAATACCCCTTCGGAAACATCGGTCTCAACGGTCGATCCGTCATGCGACACGTTAATATCTCCTTCTCCGTGGGACGCCCCTCGCGTTTGAAATATCCCCCGGGGAACATCCCCGCCGCAGCCGCCTTCTCTTTGTATTCTACCGATAACGGGAAGAAATCCTGTCCCTCCTTTATCTTTGTCGCACTCACCACGGTTACTAATACTACTGTGTCTCCGCACCGTACGGTAACCGCTCCGTCTGCCAACCGTGCTATCTTACCGGTCTCTATGATTATCGGTTTGCTCCCTACTGCACATTCAACTTGATATGTACTCATTTTTCTTTTTTCTGTTTCGTCATTCGCCGGCTTCATTCTGCACCTCAGGAAACCGAAGCCGACACCAGTTCCCTTCAGTCGGTCAGAGATTTTCACCCCCTTCCACATCACCTCCGCACTGCGCTATCGCAACATGAAAGCGCGTCCATTTTACACCCATCTCTCCATCATGACAAGCCCATAATCACGTCCCTCCGAAAAAAAAAGAGTGCGCAGTACGAAGTCAGATCGGATTCCGGGTACTTCTAAAAACTCTCCTTTTTACGGAAGAACATGGTTAGTTCCTGCAAAAACGGTGTGTAAACCTGCTAAAGAAAATTGTTCCTGTATACATTATGAGTATGCCTCTGCATTGATTAGTCTTATGTAACTTACAGAAAATAAACAACATTTTTTTTTTTTTTTTTTACACAGCAAGCACAGCAACCGGTCAAAGGAACTTCGTTTAATCCGAGTTCTACGCGCAATGCTCCTTCGCACGGGAGTTCTTAGTTTTTAGAAGTACCCAAATCAAAAAATCAAAATCCCGAAAGTCTTCCCCACCTCACCCTCCGGTACCTGCCGCTAAACCGGGGAGCACCGCATGCGTTAGGCGGGCTCATTCCGCGGAAAGACGCGCAACGGAGCGCGCATTATTCCTCAATCAAAAATCTAAAATCAAAAATCAAAAATGCGGCGGGGGGAGGGCATTTGTGGAGGGACTGCGGTTCAGGGGCGGCAGGAGCAGCGGTTCAGTCTTGCATTTCCAAACGCATTGTGATACATTAAGCGACATGTACACGCGAACAGATTCACGGCAGGCAGATGAAATGCGTAAGCTTCAATTTGAACTCGGGGTAGCACCGCAGGCTTTAGCTTCTGTGTTGGTAAGTTTCGGTAACACGAAAGTAATTTGTGCTGTCTCTCTCGAAGAAAGTATACCGGGCTGGATGAAAGCACAGGGAGTTAGCGGCGGTTGGTTGACTGCCGAGTATTCTATGCTTCCCTACTCTACCCCGATACGTAAAAAACGTAGTAGCGGTGGAAAAATTGACGGAAGATCAGTAGAAATTCAACGCCTTATCGGGCGTTCTTTACGCGCTGTGGTAGATTTAGAGGCTCTGGGTGAACGTACAATATGGGTAGATTGTGATGTACTTCAAGCCGATGGCGGAACACGTACGGCAAGTATCAGCGGCGCCGCTGTTGCCCTTCAATTCGCCTTTCAACGTCTCGTACAAGAAGGTATTTTACCGACTAATCCGATGCGGCAATTGGTATCTGCCGTATCTGTGGGGAAAATTGAGGGCGAACCTATTCTGGATTTGTGTTACATCGAGGATTGCTCTGCCCAAGTTGATATGAATGTCGTCATCACGGAAGGCGGGGAATACGTCGAAGTACAAGGAAGCGGTGAAGAAGCTACTTTTTCACCCCTAGAACTTACACGTATGCTCGAACTAGCCAACGTCGGTGCTTCTCAAATTTTAAAAGTCCAACGCGACGCGCTGGTCTCTCAATCAAAAGAAGCCTCCACCGACCCCGCCGCGCCCTGCCACTGAACCGCAGTCCCGCTCTGATGCTGGGAACGGGGATCAACTATACGGAAAGTGTCTATGTAAATTTACAAAAGAAAGTTTACACCACGGACTGAAAGGTCAAGTGCCTAAGCCGGAGTTTAAAGTTAGTCACGATGCAAAGCGCACGGAAAACTGCATGCGCCGGGTGCGCTCCGCGCAGTAGTAGCACCGACGAAGACACCGCTTTCAAAGAACAAAAAAGCAACGGTTCAATCGAGCATCGATTCTAATTTTTCCGGAAATTCAGCCAGTGAGTAAAGCTCTGCTTCAGTCATACTTTTCCGCCATCGAATGATCCGTGAAACTAACTGTAAATGTACTTCTGGATTTTCCCACGGCACAATCAACATAGCTATAAGATGAGCTTCCTCAGCAGGCCATGGAATACCATGCCTACTGAACGCCACATAAACTCCAGCACTCTGCAATCCGTGTACACGAGCGTGTGGAATAGCTAATCCGAGTCCAACGTAGGTGGATTCTACCTGTTCACGGTCCATCGCATCCTCTAAAATTTCTTGCTCATTGTGCGATTCTCCAAATTTAATTGCCGATTGATGCACGAGGAAACGGATAGCTTCATCACGCTCCCCCACCGCAAGCTCTTGCTCATGCACCTTGAGAAGTATTTGATCTACTAAGCTGTCCATGGCGGCGATAAAAGCGTCATTGGGCTCCCGAAGGTGCCTCGGCAGGAAGCTCCTCAGGCGTATCTTTAGGTGCTTCAGCAGGCTTCTCTCCCTCAGTAATGGGTTGAGCCGGCGCAGGTGTTTCTTTTGCGGCTGTCGTCTGCTTGGCGCCCGTAGTCAATTCCGTTGCATGATCGCGTTTGTACTGCGCATTCATAAGTACAGCAAGTACAAAACAAAGCAACATAAACAACGTACCAAAAAATACTGTCCCCTTCTTAAGTACATCCGTTGTCTGCGCACCGAATGCTTGGTCTGTCATCTGCGATCCGAATGCAGCCCCGAGCCCCTCCTGCTTGGGTCGCTGCATCAGAACAACCAATAAAAGAAGAGCACTAACAATGAGTAAAAGGGCAAATACGATGTAGATAGATGATTGTAAAAGCATGTCAGGCGCCGATTATAGCAGGTTATTTGCATTTGTAAAGTACTGAATCTGTCAGGATATAATTTCATTTCGCTCATTGCATACTATTCGCCTAGGGATAATAGGTTTATCATCCAGTGCAAAACTCATAATAACTATCCTTTCACCGGCTTTTATGAGGTGTGCCGCACCTCCATTGATAATAATTTGCCCCGTACCCGGTGGTCCTACAAGTACGTATGTTTCAAATCGATTCCCCGTGGTTATGGATGCTACAAGTACCTTTTCCCCGGGCCATATACCCACCGCTTCCGTCAAATCCTGCGGAATCTCTATACTCCCCTCATAGGCAACATCTCCACGTGTCACCTTCGCACGATGTATCTTTGATTTAAGTTGCGAAACAAACATGTCTCTCCCCAGCTGTCCGGCAAACATAATACGACTTAGTTCCTAAAAGTCAAGCATAATATTCTCCCGCAACCGCATTCGGGCAGAAATCAGCGTACTCCGCGGTCAAAATATGAGACGTGGTTTATCTCTCAGGTAAAAATGTGTACGGAAGAGTCCACGGTCATATCCCGTATCGGGGATACATGGTTCGCAGTAAAGCGGCAGTGTACCGCAAGCGTTGCTCTCCGGCTTAACAGTGGAGAAAAAACGCAACTACTCCTCATCCTCATCATCCGATCCGTATACTTCCAGAGTTCGCAAAGTCCTCCATGTCAGGAAAGGACGCACCACAAGCCCGTACAGGAGATAACAGAGGAAAAACAGAGCCGGAGCGATCCACGGGAAGGTGATGAGAAAACCTACAGCTATGATAGCCAGCAATATAGCCATTATTGTACCGCGTTTTCGAAAAGTGATATGTTTGAAGGAAGGGTAAATAACACGCGACATCATCAGCAGTGCCACCAACATCATAGCGAGTGCCATCGTTATCTGCCAAGGTTTCGCGATGACCAAATTTCGATTTGTGGTGATATCCGTAACTAAATACATTGCACTTACTACAGCTCCGGCTGCCATAGGGACGGGTAATCCGACAAAATCCGAGCTTTGATTCGGTTTACGCGGGGCGGCTGCCATGCAATTAAAGCGTGCGAGACGTAGTGCGGCACAGAGCAGGTAAAGTACGGCTATTGCGTCGCCGAGTAAGGGTACGGGTAAGGCAAAGAGTACGGCGCGTCCCAGCAGCAATGCCGGGGCTATCCCGAAAGATACGACATCCGCCAATGAGTCGAATTCCCTCCCGAAAGGACCGTCCGCTTTGCATAACCGCGCTACACGTCCGTCCGCCAAATCAAAGGCGCATGCCGCAAATATCAGATACGTCGCCCGACGATAGTACTCAAAAGCTTCGGGAGTCCCGGCTTCGTACTGCATACCGTGAAATATCGTCAATATGGAAAAGAATCCGCACAGTAAGTTACCGGCCGTCAACATATTCGGTAGAATAGGTATCTTCGGTTCATCCGGATACTGAGGAGGTAATTGCGGATTATTCATTCCTTTAGTATTATTTTTTTTGCGAGTTCCGTTAATTTTGTCCGAGCCGCTAAGATCGTACCGGAACCGCGAGCCGTATCCGTTTTTCCGCCGCCTTTTCCTCCGATTACCGGAACCAACCTGCGTATAATTTCTCCGGCGTCATACCCATCAGCCTGCGCTTCCTTCCCGCAGTATACCCCGAGATGAAGTACACGCGTGTCTTCTACCACCGATACTACCGCACCGGCGTACTGCCGCCTGCGTAACCCGTTGAGTAATTCCGTCAGCAAATCACTCGTTCCTTTTACCGTAAACACCGCGTTTCCGCCCGTGCATTGCTCACGGAGGATGTTTTCCGCTCGGTTTGCCGCCGCTGCACCGCGTACTTTCTTCAGTCTCTTCTCCGCTTCCGCAGCCGCTTCTTTCACCTCGTTCACATATTCGAAAAATTCATCGAGTCGGCGGTTAATTTCTCGTATTTCACGGGCAGTCGTTGCCTTTTCGGCAGCTCCGGAGTCCGTGGGTACGTTAACTTTCGGTTGTTGCAGTTTTGCCAATCCTTCATTAGCCTCCGCCAGTTTTTCCGACGCTTCCCTGCATTCCGGCATCCGCGCTTCCGTCAACGCTTTCACTACGCCGTATCCGGCTTCCCCGCATGCGGCTTCAATGCGTCTTACCCCACTCGCTATAGCACCTTCACTTCGTATCTTAAAAAATTTTATTTGTTGCGTATTTCGGACATGTGTGCCGCCGCAAAGTTCCATTGATACCCCGTCATACCGTCCGTCTGTGCCACCCATCTGTACCAGCCTTACCACCTCCCCGTATTTGTCCCCGAAAAATTGCGCTACTTCCTTATGTTGTCGTATTTCGTTCATTGTGTGTTCTTTGCAACTAACGGGTAAATCAGCGGCTATCCAATCATTGACCAGTTCTTCTGTGCGTTGTATCTGCTCCCGGGTCAGGGGGGGGGCATTGACATCAAAGCGCAGACGGTCCGCGTCCACGAGCGATCCCTGCTGGGCTACATCATCCCCTACCACTTCCTTCAGCGCACGATGCAGTAAGTGCGTAGCACTATGGTGTGCTTCTATTGCTCTACGCCGTTCTACGTCAATCGTCAACGTTACTTCTTCTCCCACTTCCGGGCGTACACCGTCCTGCACGGCTATCAAATGTGCCCGCGCTCGTCCTATTTGTTGTACACCGAGCACCGAACTCGTATCTCCGTGTCTTTGCAGTACCCCGGTGTCGCTGACTTGTCCGCCCATCTCCGCGTAAAACGGGGTGCGGTCCGTTATCACACAGAGCATACCGTCCTGCTCGCGTATTTCGCTTACAACGGCGGTTACACTGTCTCTTTCGTATCCGACAAAATCCGTTCGCTTTTCCGTACTTATATCGAGTGCCCGTACAACTTGTTTTTTACGCGCTGCCTTAGCCCGTTTCCGTTGCTCGTCCATAAGCTCTTCAAAACGAGTTGTATCCACGTTTATTCCCCTTTCGCGGGCTATGAGTTGGGTAAGGTCTAAGGGAAATCCGTACGTATCATAAAGACCGAAAGCAAAGTCCCCGCTGATTTTTCCTTTCCGAGTTACCTCTCGTTCAAAGAGTTCCAATCCCCGGTCCAGTGTCTCATTAAAAGCACTTTCTTCCCTCCGCAATACGTCCCGTATCGTTTCCTCGCGTTCTTTCAACTCAGGGTATATGCCGCCCATCTGCGCCGTTAGGGTAGCAACTAAATCCGATAAAAAAGGTCGTTCTAAACCGAGTTGACGTCCGTACCGTACCGCTCTGCGTAATATCCGACGTAGCACATAGTTTCGGCCGTTACTCCCGGGAAGTATTCCGTCCGCTATCGCAAATGCCAACGTACGTATGTGGTCGGCTATCACCCGAAATGCTATACTTTCTTTCAATACATCCGTTTGCTCTTTTGTAGCGTCCTGCGGATAAATGTCTGTATACCTCCTCCCGGTTATCTCTTCTAATTTCTTAAATATCGGATGAAATACGTCGGTGTTGTAATTGGAAATTCGTTTACTGAAGTCGGTAAATCCGTTTGTACATTGCATCATGGCTACCGCTCGTTCAAATCCCATACCGGTATCTACATGACACGCCGGCAGCGTCCTATAACTCCCGTCTTTCTCCGCATTGTACTGAATAAACACGAGATTCCATATCTCTATGCACTGATCACTGCCGACATTTACCAAACTCCCCGCACTATCCCCTCCGGGTGTCAGGTCTACATGTAATTCCGAACACGGCCCGCACGGCCCGGTCTCCCCCATCACCCAAAAATTATCATGCACATTCCCGTATACAATATGTACTTTCGGGTCGTACCCCGCCCTCTCAAACAATGCCGCCCACGTGTCGTATGCTTCCCGGTCCGGTTCCCCGGGGTCTCCTTCCCCGGGTTGATAAACCGTTGCATATAACCTCTCTACGGGAAAATGCCATCGCTCCGTTATCAATTCCCACGTCCATTCTATCGCTTCTTTCTTAAAATAATCCCCGAACGACCAATTCCCTAACATTTCAAAAAAGGTATGGTGATACGAATCCTGACCGACCTCCTCTAAATCATTATGTTTCCCACCCGCTCGTATGCATTTCTGTGTATCCGTTACACGCGCCGGCTTCCACGGTACAGTCATCACTCCTAAAAAATACGGTACAAACTGATTCATCCCCGCATTCGTAAATAATAAACCGGGACTCTGCGGCATCAACGACGCCGAAGGTACAATTTTATGCCCTTTTTCTGCAAAAAAATCTAAAAAACTTTGTCGAAGCTCTGTAGATGTCATCATTTTCTCCTTCTATCCGGGCCCCACCACCCGCGAAGCGTAACCTTACACCACATCTTCTCACATGTCAAGAAAAAATACTTCCCTCAACAAATGCCAAGAGCTGCGCTAGGTTTGCTGGTGACTAATGTGCTTACGGGATGCACAAACATAGTAGTCGTGGACTGTACAAAAATTCCATCTGCGATCAATTATGCCCAAAAGGGGAAAAACCCAAAGCGCAGGAAGCCTTAAACATGGTGTTGACCAAGGGGCTGGTCAAGAAGAGGAATACAGAGTCCGAGGAAGATATATCCGTGTTTTTGGTCAAGTCTTCTATGGAAACAAAGTATGTTATGTACGTGCTGACAGGAAATCTATGTGTCCTAGGTGATTACCTTAGCATCCTACGCCGGAATATATTGCTTGCTTTATGCCGTGATCTGGACGCACTTATGCAGCAGGAGACTCCATCCAAAAAGTATGCGTCTTGGTAACACTCCGCCCATCCGTCTCTGTGGCAATGCGACTGAAGGCATCGTAGGTCTTGACCTCTTGCGAACCGTCAGCATAGGTCTTGCTCAACTGCAAGCTGCTTGTGTTATCAAATTATCGTATAGTGGTATCACCGTCCGCGCTCCTGCGGATCGGAAGCAATCACCTCTCCCGTACCTCGGAAGGTGGTGAGGGAAGTCATGTGATCCGCTTCATCGTAGGTGATGCAAGCATCCTGTGAGGGCAAAAAGAACTTGACAAGGGAGTCAAGAATGATAGAATGATCACGTTCGGTCATGATGTGAATAAGGTTAGGGTTAACAATACCATGCACTGATTGACCGAACATTGCAGGCTTTTTTTTGACCGCGTGCCCGTTTACCTACTTCGTACCTCGTGCTTGCCCTACATCCTTCCAAAAATCGCACGCATAAAATTTCCCCGAAAAGCCGAATATAAAGACAGCGCAAAGTTACGCAATCCTCCGGAATAAAATAAAAACATCTCCGTTCCTCAGGTGCGGTGGATGTGTACCAAATCTTATAGATACGCGGGCAACAAACGCTACGGCAAGCTCCTCTACAAAAAACGTTGAGTCGCCACGGGATACTCATGACCGCCCCCTCGTGCAGCAGATAGCAGGAGTACCCCCCCCCGCTGCCGAAGACAGACCGGCGCGATGATACTCTCCGCCGCGACCTTGAACGGAAGATAACAGGAGCATCCCCCAACCGCCAAGATATAAGCTGCTCCGGTAAAAACCGACCCTCAACACGCACATTAAACCACACCCCTGCCTACTTGTCAACCACATTCATCCCAAGAAAATTTTTGATAATTGCGGCACTAATTGTTCTTGTGTTGTTTTCACACGCTTTACGTACCATAGGTGTATCAATTTTATAACAGCCCGGATTTGCTCTCATCTCTGCTTTACCGCGCTGTCATCCGTGAAACCATTTTGCGCCCGACTGTTTAACTTCGTCCTTCGTACTCGGTTACATCTGTGTTACCCGGCAACGATACCACATCTTGGCGCGGGGTTTCCATTTGTCCTGAGAAAGATGTGATTGAAGAATGTCGGGATAAATCAATAAAATCTT
>CAZJIH010000030.1:0-21528 GCA_964545935.1 uncultured Akkermansia sp.
GCCGCCTTATCTACCTGCATTTCTTCCTCTCCCAACTCATTATTCTCGCGGTTGCGGTACTTATATGGGTCGCGCACTGTCGCCGACGTCGCTCTTTCCTCATTGTGAGCTACAACGAGCACGGAATGATGCTCAATCCACCCGGGGTTCTCCTGCCGCACCGACGAGTCTTCCGGTGTAACCTACGCCACCTCTCCGAAACGGATTTACCCCCCCCCGATGCGCCTGTATCGGTGTACCCCATGTTCATGTTGAGCGGTAAATCGAGCGGTAGGAGGCTGGAGCAGTTATTGCGGCGAGCTTACGCGGGGATTCCTTCTCCTCCTGAATTGTACATTCAACCTGTTTTAGGTGCTTCTCCGTGGCTGGCTCAGGCTGCCGCGCATTATATTCGCCCTCTCATTGCTTCGGATTCAGGGATTCTCGTAGTCGCTCACGGCTCCGCTTTAGCTGAGCCTCCCCCGGAACCCGCCCTTTTTTGTCGCCGCCTGCGTGAGCTTCTTCCCGATACGGAGACTAAACTAGGATATTTCGGGCAACTTCCCAACGCACGAGAAGTATTGCGCGGAATGCGCGCCCGGCATGTCCTTCTCCTGCCTTTTTTGCTGACAAACGGCGTGCACGCGCAGCGTGATCTCCCTACGCAGCAGGATGCCCAAGCGGTCGGTAAATCCTTGCAGATGTTGCCTGTAGCGGCAGAGTTACTTAACCGAGAAAATCACGATGAAACTAGTTGTTAAAGTCAGTCCCGGCGCGCGTCGTAATGAAATCCTAGGCTGGGAAGATAATTATCCGGGTATCGGACGTCTCCTGAAACTTAAGATAGCGGCTCCTCCTGCGGAAGGGCGAGCTAACAAAGAAATCGAAAATTACATGGCAACACTCCTGCGGATCCCACAAAAAAGTGTGCGTATCGTGCAGGGGAGCAATGCTCACATCAAACTCATCGAATTGCCCGATGATGTCGATTTGCAAGTACTTTCACGCCGGTAGGGGTACGTTTCTCATCTGACCCACCCAATAAAATTTGAAAAGCGCACAGCACGGCTGCTTCCTGCCGGGATGCCGGGCATTTTGCATACCACCGGGGTATCAATTTCACGGGAGTCTCGGTTCACACATCGCGCAGCTTTTCTGTTTCACTACCCGCGCAACTCCGTTGCGCCTAACTGTTTTACTTCGTCCTTACCCTCCTCCTGTGTTTCCCGGCAACATGACCACCGCTCAGCGCAAGTCCGTCATTTTTATTGGGACAGATGCACAGATTTATGAATCTGTGCTTGAAACTTTTTCACACGTGCTATATAATATATGTGCAACGTGAGATCGACGATTATGATTAAGGTACATATCTCTCTCAGCAACGGAGAAACAGCAATATATTCATTTGCACTGACTGAAGGCATGCAGTTAAGCATCGGTCGTGATGCTTCGTGTGATATTTCTTTGCCTTCTGAAAGTTACATGTCGCGTGTACATTGCATAATTTCTTATACCAACGGTCAGTTGGTCATTCAGGATAATCAGTCCAGCAATGGTATCTTCTTGGGGAATCAACGTATCGTTTCTGATTTTTTGGTCATGGGACAGGCGTACCGTTTCGGGAGTTGTACGATGGTAGTTAGCGAGGAAGAAGCCTCAGAGGAAGTTCAGACTCCGTACGAACCGAGCAGTGCTCCTTATGCTCAGCAGCCTGCGTACCCGACATCTGCTCCCGCGTACCCTCAGGCTTACCCTCAAACTCAGGGCTACGTCCAGCCCCAATCTTACCCTCAGGCGGCGTATCCTCAACCGACCGCTTACCCGCAGCAGCCGAGTGTCGCGCCGCAACCGGAAGCATACCCACAAGCGTATCCTCAACCCACCGCTTACCCGCAGCCGAGTGCCGCACCGCAACCGGGAGCGTACCCTCAAGCGTATCCTCAACCCACCGCTTACCCGCAGCAGCCGAGTGTCGCGCCGCAACCGGAAGCATACCCGCAGGCGTATCCTCAACCGACCGCTTACCCGCAGCAGCCGGGCGTCGCACCGCAACCGGAAGCATACCCCCAAGCGTATCCTCAGCCCACCGCCTACCCGCAGCCGAGTGCCGCGCCGCAACCGGAAGCATACCCTCAGGCGTATCCTCAACCGACCGCCTACCCACAGCCGGAACCCGCGCCGCAACCGGAAGCGTACCCTCAGGCGTATCCTCAACCGACCGCCTACCCACAGCCGAGTGCCGCACCGCAACCGGAAGCATACCCCCAAGCGTATCCTCATCCCGCCGCCTACCCGCAGCCGAGTGCCGCGCCGCAACCGGAAGCGTACCCTCAGGCGTATCCTCAACCTGCCGCCTACCCGCAGCCGGAACCCGCACCGCAACCGGAAGCACACCCACAGGCGTATCCACAGACGGAAGCGCTTCCTCCGCAACAACCAGTCATCCAAGTTCCTGTTTCTCCGCCGACTGACGCTTTGCCACAGTCTCAATCTGAGCCCCCACCGGATACCTCGGCTCCGGAAGAACCTCCTGCGGAACCGTCCGTAAGCGTTGAAGACATGCTCGTCAGTGAGCTGGTTCAAGATGTTGACCGGAAGGAAGAAAATGAAAGTATGTGGGGAAATCTTATCTCCCAAGGTAAACGAAAATTGGGGGAGTGGACATCCGGGTTGAAAAAAAACCGTAAACCGGCATCTCCAAATGTGACCGATAACCTGACTTCTCCAGCGGCACAGACTGAGTCCGTCGCTGACAATACTCCTGCTCCGGACGCCCGCCCCGTCCCCACGGCATCACCTCGTGTCGGAGAGGTACCGGGCAAACCCGCAGCAGTGGGTGTAGACAATGGCAAAGTGGTGGCGCGAAAACGAGGGGGACGTTCCGCTACTCCGGAAGCTCAAGTCGTTGGTTTACCGGGTTCTATCCTTGGTCTACCGGTAGATTTTGAACTCCGTTTCCGTGTCACTTCACCATCTCCCCGATTTGAACAAGATTCCTTACTCCGTTTCTGTGTCCGTACAAAACAGGATTGTCGTGTTTACATGGTCTCGCATTCCTGCGATGGAAATGCTGAAATCATTATACCGGGAGAAAAAAATACCGACAATCTCGTATTCACCTCCGTTGAAGCTAAATTCCCCGGAGTTGGTCACGAAGAGTACAACATGGTAGTGGAACCTCCCTTCGGGGCTGAGTGTGTCGTCCTTATCGCTGTCGGTACTACTGCTAAGTGTGATTTTATAAAGGAATTACGCGAAAAAGTCAAACAAAAAAACGCAGACCTATCTCCGGGCGTGCCGGAAAAAGAGGCTATCCAAGCGTTCATCTCTAAACATTCCAAACAAAAGGACATCCCTTGGTCCAGCGCAGTACTGAACTTTTCCACTGTCCCTAAACAATAGTAAAAATTTGAACAACTGCACTGTCGCACCCGTGCGGTTTACACGATTCCCTCGTACCACAAGGCAGTCCTATGGAAGTCTTGTTCCATGCCCCGTAATGCTTTTCTGTTTCGCTACCCACGCGCCCCCACCGTGCCTAGCCCCTTCACTTCGTCCTTCGTACTTGCTTTCCCTCGTGTTCCCGGCAACGCACTTCCTCAGTGCGGGGACAAGGTGCCCGCGCTTACGACCTCCGCATGATGCTATAAACGGCAGGTATCGCGAGAAGGTTAAGCAGTGTAGCGCTGATGAGCCCCCCGAGTTGAACAATCGCGAGGGGTGCTAGGAGCTCACCGCCGGGTTGGTGTCTTGCCCAGACAAGTGGGAGGAGACCGAGGATAGTAGTTAAAGAAGTCATCATGATAGGGATGACACGCTCTAAGGAACCTGTACGGATAGCATCCATCGGAGGGATGCCCGCTGTTTCTAAGGATCGGTAGCGATTAATAAGGATAAGACCGGAACGAATAGCAAAGCCGACCACAGTAATAAACCCGACCAACGAACTCACGGAAAGGATAGGTGGGATGTAATGACCGGTGAAAAGAGAAGAGAGGGTATCCGGAGAAGCCAAAAAAACGGCTAAGATACCACCGACGAGGCAGAGAGGGATGTTGATCAGGGTGATAAGGGCTCGCTTAATACCGCCCAACGAGCTCGCTAGTAAAAGTACAATAAGCCCGCAAACCACACCGCCCAAGATATAAAGCCGCGATTCCGCTTCTTCTCGACTCTTGATAACCCCGGCATAGTCCACCCGGCACCCGAGCTCGTGCATGGCAGGCTCTAACTGCCGTCGACAGGCGCGAGCGAGGTCACCCAAATTCGACTCCGGGGCAGGATTGCACGAGATCATTGCCTTACGCATAGAATTATCCCGTAGGATAAGATTTGTAACTTCTTCACGGTAAACATGTGCTGCATCACCGAGGCGCAGAGCTTTACCACCGGGTGCCACGAGTTGTAGGTTCCGTACATCATCCATACCGCAACGCAATCGCGGATCAATACGCAGCACGACATTTCTATGGTCGAGATTACGCACAATTTCTCCTACTCGGAAACCGTAGAGAGCGGAGGAAACTTGTCGAGCCGCATCCGCCACACTCAGTCCGTAGGTAGCAAGAATTTCGCGGTTGTAGACGATGCGGATAGAGTCGACCATCACTTCACGATTGGCGCGTGCGTCAGCGACCTCCGGCATAGCACTGAGGATCTCCGCTGCACGAGCCGCCGCCGTTCGTATATCAGCCAGTTCTGTTCCGTATATATTGATAGCAATTTCAGAATTTGAACCGGAGAGAGCCGAGCTGATACGGTGAGCCAAGGGGAAACCGATCATACCTGAAGCCCCCGGGATATGGTGTAGGTGGGAGCGGATAGCCTGCCTGATGGTGTGTTGATCCTGAGTTAAGTCTACGCGAACAAGCAATTCAGAAGAACTGACCGGTTCGGCGTGCTCATCGTTTTCGGCGCGTCCCGTACGCTGAGCCACACTGCGTACTCCGGGAATCTTTCCTATTTCGCGCATCACCTGCCGCGATATCCTCTCTGTCTCCGCCAGCGATGTGCCCGGGGCAGTATTAACAAACACAGTGTAGCAATCTTCATTAAACGGCGGTAAAAAACTTGTACCGAAAGTAGAGGCCAAAGCAAGTGAAGCGAGAGTGATAAGCATGAGAACACCGGTTACGGATTTCGGATATTTCATACAAAATCGCAGTATGGGGGAATACAATCGCTTAACAAAACGGGCAGTCACCGAATCCCCGTCACCGGTAACTTTCCCCGCCTTAAAGCATATCAGACAAAGCACGGGAACTAACGTAAGCGCTACCACTAGGGATATAGACATAGCGAGCATGTATGATATACCCAGAGGACGGTAAAATTGACCTTCCAGACCCGATAAAAAGAGTATAGGTGAAAAAACGAGCAAAATTATTACAGAGGAATAACTGATGGAACTAACTATCTCGCTTTTGCTATCCATGAGGACACGCATACGCGTCTTTCGTTTTTCGTGCGGAAGTGCTGCGTTCCGGTTAAGATGCCGCCACGCTATTTCCACAAATATGATAGCATTATCCACCACATCGCCGACTGCTACGGCAAGTCCGCCCAACGTCATAATATTTACCGCCAAACCAAAAAACGGGAAACATGCCATCCCCAACAGCACAGAAAGAGGCATTGTCACCAAGGTAATAAGTGCCGTGCGTATGTTGAGCAAAGTAAGCAGAATGACGAGCATCACCACCACTGCCGTCAATAGCAAAGTACGTTCACCGTTTTCCAGTGAAAGAGTGATAAAATCCGCTTGGCGGTAAGCTTCCGGATGCAAATGTATTCCTTTCGGGAGTTCACTGAGCGCGAAATTGCGGACAGCTGCTTCCACCTGCCCGGTAAGCTCTAATGTATTTGCGCCGGGTACTTTTTGCACAGCTACAATTACGGCTTCCTGTCCGTTGTATCCGGCATTTCCCCGCCGTGGAGCACCGTCCTCAGTCACCCGCGCCACATCTTCCACGCGTAGGGTTCCATCGATGCGTCCGAGTATCGGAGCCCGACGAAGGTGTTCGGCGGACATAGCGCGTGTCGCTTGCTGTACGGGTAATTCTTGTCCGGCTACATCTTCGAGGTAACCTGAAGGGTCTGTACTCTGAGCCGCCGTGAGAGCATCCTTAAGGCTATCGAGTGTAGTATGCGTTTGACGCAATTTTTCCGGATCGTAGAGCACCTGATACTCCGGGAGTCTACCGCCGAGTACCGTAACCTGACCTACACCCGGAACCGCCAGCAAGGCATTCCGAAGCCGGAACTCTGCCACACGTCGTAATTCCAATGGGCTTATCCCTTCATCGCCGGTGAGTGCTATGAGCATAATCTCCCCGGTAAGCGAAACAATAGGCGCAAGTTCTGTCTTAGTCTGCGGAGGTAAACTATTTCGCGCTACCGCTAAGCGCTCGGAGACAATTTGACGCGCTCGGTACACATCCGTATCCCAATCAAAGTCTACCCACACAAATGAGAGTCCGCTTCCGGATGAAGTACGGACATCTTTTACACCGGGAGTCCCGCGCATAGCTGCTTCCAAGGGGATACTGACGTACTGCTCGACTTCCTCGGCGCTTAACCCGCTCGCTTCCGTCTGTATGGTTACACGGGGTACTTTTAACTCTGGGAAAACATCGACAGGTAGTCGCAGCACTCCGAGTATGCTAAGTACAGTCAGAGCAAGTGTAAGTACGAGCACAACTCCGCGATTACGCAAACAAAATGACACGAGTTTATTCATGATCGCCGTGTTCCTCTCCTTCATGGAATTTTCCGTCCGCGTGAAAATGCCCGGCTTTCTTATTATCATGAGCTTGCGGTAAATTGTATTTAAGCTCATAGCCACCTTTCACGACAATTTTCTGCCCGGGATGCAGTCCGTGTACCGGAGTCATGCCACGCCGACTTTCCCCTGTACGTACTTTTACCACAGCGTATTCGCCTTCCTTCAATTCAACAAACACAACATCATCGGTACCTACTCTTACCACAGCGGAATTCGGTATGCTTACGGTATCGTCCGTGCCGGGGGTGCTATACACATCCATGCGGCAGAGTTGACCCGGTCGCGCTTCAGGCGGTAAACATTCGGGGGTAAAGAAAAGGCGTCGCGTTTGTGTAGCCGCGTCCACTTGCTCCGCCAACCGCCATGTCCCTTTCAAGGAAACATTCTCGCGTCCCACCGGTAAATAGGCACGCACCTCCCCTATACACGGTACGTCTGCCGCGTACAGCGAGCCCACTATCTCCATAGCCTTGGGATCACTCATAGTGATGACCGGTTCCCCCTGCTCTCCCCAACTATTCTGAGTGACTCCGACATTGTGCACGACACCATCGGTATGAGCCCGCACGATAAGTTGCGGCAGCCCATCCGTCTCTGTCTCCTGCGCGTCCATAGCCAGAGATTTTAAGCGGGTATGGGATGTCTGAAGATCATTTTCCAATTGATGAACCTCCGCGAGCTTAAAACTCAATTGAGCTTCTAATTCACTGTTCCGCGCCCCGACCTCTGCCAACTTTCCTATCCGTACCTGGATCACCTGCATCTCGGCGCGACTTCGCTCCAAATTCGCTTGTACATTTTTTGTCGCTACTACCTGATCGGCATACGCGGGGGATGTCAGAGTGTAAAGGACTTCCCCTTTTTTGACGCGCTGCGCGGATTTTACATGCAAGCGGATACGCCCGCTACACGGTAACGCGTATGTTTCAAGCGCATGGTCCGGAATACTCAGGTTCCCATACAACGAATGGGTAAGTTCCGCGCCTACCTCTGCTACCTGCTCAACCTGTAAATTGAGTATATGCCGCGACTTCGCGTCCGCACGCACTACTACAACTTCCCCCTCTTCTCCCCCCATTACCGTCCCTACCACCACCAATATCATCACCACAATCCATTTACAATTGCGCATGCCCATTATTCTATACACAAAATGCCATTCTGTCCAATAAAATATAATGAGTTTGTCTATCATCGAGCAATGCTCCTATCACAGCTCACACCTGTCCCAATAAAATTTTCGAAAATCGCCGTGAGGCTAATTCCCATGTGTGTTACAAACGCTCTGCATACCAAGGTAGCTTCAACCTCACGGGTGCATGAATTTAGTTCCCACGCATCATTCCTGCTTTGCGTTCATCGTTTCTTCCCGCGCAACTCCGTTGCGTCTAATTCCTTCACTTCGTACTTCGTCCTTTGTACCTCGTACTTGCTCTCCCCCGAATCTTCCTACCTCTGAGTTATCTCCCACCACTAAATCCTTAATTTTCTCAGGACAGCCATAGGCGGAACCATGGTTCAGTGTTGACAAATTGCCATTTTACGTGTATCCTTGCGCTGGTATGGGTAGTTATTTCTCACCGGCAAAAGTAAATCTTTCATTGCGAATCAGGGGTAAGCGTGAAGATGGATACCATGAAGTTGACATTGTGATGGCAAAGTTGGACTTAGGCGATGAACTGGATTTTCATAACTCGCGTACAACCACTTTGTTGTGCGATGATTCACGAGTACCGACGGATGAACAAAATCTGGTCATGAAAGCCATACGTGAGTTTGAAAAACACTACGGTCGCAAAGCTAAGCAGCGTATCTCCATCACCAAGCGTATCCCCTTAGCAGCGGGGCTGGGCGGGGGTAGTTCTAACGCTGCCACAACCCTTCGTGCGGTCAATGAAATTCTCGGTACGCAGTACAATGAAGAAGAGTTGGCGTCCATGGCGGCTGCTGTTGGTAGTGATGTCCCCTTCTTTCTTAATCCGGTTCTCAGTCGTTGTCAGGGACGCGGGGAATTGGTGCGCCCACTGCAAGGGTATCTCGGATGGACAAGTCCCATTGTTCTCCTCAAGCCCCCTTTCGGTGTCAGTACGGCGTGGGCATACAGTGTCGCGGAACAATCCCGCCGTCTCAAGGATGTCATGTATGATGTGCAAATCGTACGTGGCTTACGGATGAGCAATGACTTAGAACGTCCTGTTTTCAATAAATATCCCATTTTGGCAATTATCAAGATGTGGTTACTCGAGCAACAGGGCGTCATTGCGGCGTTAATGAGTGGTAGCGGTGCCTGCATGTATGCTCTCACAGAAACGCCCGAACAAGCCGCTCATATTGCAGAAGCCGCCAAACAACAAATTGATCCTGAAATCTATACCTACTGTGGCATTGTAAATCCTCAATGAATCACCGCCTGCTCGCTGATGCCGACAATAGACGTCTTCTCTCGGTAGCGGAAGATTTGCTTTCCGGGTTCAGTCGGCAACCGCTTAAAGACCTTGCCGCACATTGCGGAATGTCCGTGCAGGATGTACAGCATCGCTTGCGCGCTCTGATGCGCGCCGGTGTCGTTCGTTGTGTGCGTCAGATACAATTGAGTAGCTCCCTCACTCCGGGGTGTCTGGTCGCTTGGCATGTCCCTTCCGATGCCCTGTATCCAGCTTTCACTTGGTTCGCTGAACACGACCCGGCAACAGGTCATATCGTTATCCGCGAGCCGGAAGTCCTTCACGCGCCGGGGGCTGAGTACCGGCTGTGGACTACCCTGCGACTCTCCGCCGATGCTCCGTCGCCGGAGACTCACTGCCGCATGCTCGCTCCTAACATCCGGGCTATCAACTTTGTCTGCATGCCGACAGTAGGAATGTTCCGTCTGGGCGTAGGTCATCTCCGCCGTGCAAATCTCCCCCCGGGTACCTTGGACGCCGATTTGCCTCCCATGAAGTTCCCCCCTTCCCCGCTCCTCAATGAACAGGAGCTACTCGTGCTCCGTAGTGTCTGCCGGCCTTTCCGAGAAACAGAAATTGCCCCGAACATGTGGAAATCTCGCGCCGAACAACTCGGCATGTCGACCAATCTTTACTGCCGCGTCGCCGAACGCCTGTCCCACCTCGGGCTCCTCGGTCGTTTCGCAGTTATTCTCGACCACACCGACCCAGCTGTCCGCTCCGCTGTATCCGCGAACGAAGCGGCCCTGCTTATGTGGGCTGTTCCACCCGGCAAAGAAGAAACTGCCGGCAGTATATGCGCTCAACATACCTGTATGACTCATTGCTACTACCGCTCCGGCACGCAAATTTTCGGTAACACCCAAATTATGGGCATGGTACACGGTCCCACCCGCAATTTCGTACGCGAACACAAACAAGCCATCGACTCCGCGCTTTCTCACGCCGGCATCCCCCCTCTCCATTCCCAAATCCTCTGGACACTCCGCGCCCGCATCAAAAGTTAAAAAACGCGGGAAGCACCCCTCTTCCCCGCTTCGTCCTCCGTCCTTGCCCCCCTGTTGCTACGCAACGTAGTTACCTCCGTGCGTTCAAATAATCGTCCACAGCCGACCATTCTGTCCCCGCACGAGGCGTATGGGCAGGTTAAAGGCGCGGCACAGGTTGGGTTCGGTGAGTACTTCGTTGCGAGTACCGCAGGCTATAATTTGACCATCTTTCAGGATGAGCCCCCGAGAAAATTCCGGTAAGATATCCTCGATACGTTGGGTAATAAAGATGAGGGTAAGATACGGATATTGCTGAGTCAGTTGAGCGATGGTACGTAGGAGAAATTCTCTGCCGGCGATATCGAGGAAGACACTCGGTTCATCCAAGAGCATGAGTTCCGGATTACACATGAGTGCGCGGGCAAGCAGCACCTTCACCTGCTCTCCGGAGCTCATAGCTGCCACACTGCGTTGCGCCAAATAATCCGCGTTCATCTCCGCTAACAACCGCAGTGCCCTCTCCGTTTCTTCTTTTTTCGGTCGGCGGAAGAGTCCTATCGTAGCATCCGTCCCGGATATGACCATCTCCATCCCCGTCCATTCCCGATCCCCTAACCACCGATGCACAAGCGGACTTATCCATGCAATACGTTTCCTCAATTCCTGTAAATTTACTGTCCCGAAGCGGTGTCCCAACACCTCTACCTTTGCCCCGAACAAAGGCCATACATACCCCATAAGCATGCGTACCAGAGTTGTTTTACCGGCTCCGTTCGCCCCTAAAATAAAACAACGCTCACCGACCTTTACTTCCCAATTTATATCCCGCAGAACCTCGCGCCCGGATAAATACACCCGGGCATTCTCCACACGTATGGCTTCCGGTATCATGATCGCGCACAGCAAGCGACCGGGAACGGAACCTTCCCTCCCCGCACCCGGTCAATCCGACAACGGCGCGTCACTCGCGTTCGAAGAGTGCGCGTATCTTTTTGCCCACAATTTCCACCGGGTGGTCCGCTAAAGCTGCGCGCTTCGCCTGCAAATTCGGTGCACCTTGAGCGGCTTCCGCCAACCATACTTTCGCGAATTCACCGGACTCTATGCGCTCCAATGATTTTTTCATCTTTTCCTTGACTTCCGGTCCGAGGATTTGCGGACCGTTGTAGTATTCACCGAACTCCGCCGTATTGGAAATTACCGCGTTCATGCGTTGAATTCCGCCTACGTAAATCAAATCAACGATAAGTTTTGCTTCGTGAACGCATTCAAAATATGCCATTTCAGGCGGGTAACCGGCTTCTATCAATGTCTCAAATCCATATTTCATGAGGTCTACCAATCCCCCGCACAACACATTTTGTTCGCCGAAGAGGTCTTCGTATGTTTCTTGTTGCATGGTACACTCTAACACTCCGCCGCGTGTTAATCCCTCCCCTTTCGCAATTGCCAAAGCTACATCACGCGCTTTTCCGCTCGGATTCTGAAATACAGCGACCAAACCCGGGCACCCGAACCCCTCCTCAAACACGCGCCTTACCTCTGTCCCGGGTCCCTTCGGCGCTACCATGATCACATCCACGTCCGCCGGCGGCACTATCGTCTTAAATACGTAAGCAAAACCATGTGAACAACATAGCGTTTTCCCCGCTTTCATTGCCGGCGCTATCTGCTTGGCATACACATCACCGTGCTTTTCATCCGGCAACAACAGGTGCACTATGTCACCCAACTCCGCAGCTTTATCCACAGGCATTACCTCAAATCCATCCTGCACCGCCGCGTCCCAACTCTTGCCGGGGCGCAACCCTATAATTACGTGCACCCCGCTGTCACGCAGGCAGAGTGCCTGTGCCCGTCCTTGGGCTCCGTATCCTATCACAGCCACAGTCTTCCCGTTCAGAACACTTACGTCCGCGTCTTTATCATGAAGAATATCCATATCTTAATTCTTTTTGTTTACCTACTTCCGTAGGCTCATGCGGATACTAGCACATCGCGCACGGAATGTCAAGCGTAAAACCACATCTACCCCGCAAGAAACGCTGAGAGACACATCTGTCCCGGGAAAATTTCCGCAAATTGCCGCAATGCTAATCCCCGTACGTTTCCGGACACACCGCGTACCATGTGCGCTTCAACCTCACAGATGCACGGATTCAGTCCACGCGCATCGTTCCCGCTTTGTGTTCTCCGTCTCCACCGTTGCACCTAACTTTTTCACTTCATCCTTCGTACCTCGTACTTGATCTCACCCTCGCGTCTTTCTGCCTCAAGGTTACCGCTTACCTCGAAGTTTATATCTTTTTTTGGGATGGATGTGGTTGAGTGATGACTTTACGACGGGAAGATCGTTAGTTTTTGAGGCAAAATCGGAGCAACTGGACGAGGCGGTTAATTATCTTCAGGTCGGTGAGACTTGATATACTCGAGGTCTTCTTTACTGAAGCGGGAGAGTTTCGTACGGGTGATACGACCACCGCTTTCGCGGAGGAAGACAACATTTTGTCGGGGGTCTACACGCATGAGTTTAGCAAAGACCGTAGTATCCCCGCGAGCGGATTTCCAATTCCGGAAACCGGCATCTACGAGTTCCGCCTTATGTTCGTTATACTTTTTTTGCGCGAGCCTTACGCCGTCTTTTAATTCTTGAGCGAGACCGTTGACAAAGCCATCGAACCCATCAATGCGTGTAATAATTTTACCGTTCGGTGATATGACCGCAAACGCCGGTTTCCCCGACAAACCGTATCGTTTTTTTAAGGCATTGACATCATCTGCCTTATATTTAGCTGATGCAGCCGTATGCTCATCTAGGGAAGCCCCGGAATCTAGACGAGCGAGAATAGCTTTATCACGTACCCAATCCAAAAAATCGCTTGTATTCAGGTATTCTTTACCCAATCGAGAACTTTGTGGGGAAAGAAGGGAATCGTGGAACCAAATGATGAGCGGAAGCTCTTGTTTACGGGCAAGGCTAACGGCGCGTCCTAAGTCATCTTGCCATCCGTGTCCCTCCTTTTTATTTTCAAACACAGCTGTCAAATTCGGAATTTCCGCGTCCGGATTATCGGGGTCTGTCCATATTAATTCTTCATCTGAGCCGTTATTGTAATTTTTCAACTCCTCCTCTGACGCGACATTGATAGTTACCGCGCGTATATCTCCCTTGTTCGCGAGAAGCGGGTTCCCCAACCCCCTCGCGACTTCCTCGGCTGACTTCTCTTCCGATTTAACCGGAACCTCTTTCGCTGAGTGTTCACAGGAAACGAGGAGCGATACCACAGCTGACGCGAAAAATAGATGAGAAAAATAACGTGTCACGGTTCGTCACTCTTATTTGTATGCTCTTGTAATTTAACTATTTGCCAAGCACGCTCGAATTGTTCCATATTGGCTTCCTGTAGAGAGATTCCCTCCGCTTTCAAGACTTCTTCCATCGCGTTAAAGCGCCGTATAAATTTTTGGTTGGCGGAACGCAGAGCTTCCTCCGGGTTGATGCGGCGTTTGCGGCAGAGATTGACAGCGGCGAAAAGTAGGTCGCCTAACTCATCCGACACCCTTGGGTCATCATCGGGCAACGGCAGCGTCTCCTGTACCTCTTCAAGTTCCTCGTTTATTTTATCGATTACCCCCGCACAGTTCTCCCAATCAAACCCGACTTTAGCTGCTTTAGTCGTTAATTTAGAAGCACGAAGAAGTTCCGGCAAACCCTTCCCGCAGTCGTGAAGAAAAGGACGTTGCTCACTATGCCGTTCCTGCCGCTTTATCTCGTCCCATCTCTTTATTACCGCGTCAGAATTTTCAACATACGACGTACCGAAGACATGTGGGTGCCGTCGTATAAGTTTTTCGCATAAGCCCCGCGCAACATCGTAAATATCAAAAGCTTCACCGGAATTTTCTTCGGCAAGCTCGGCATGGAAAAGTACTTGCAAGAGCACATCCCCGAGCTCCTCGCGCAGGTGCCCGGCATCCCCTTCACGTATAGCGTCTACACATTCGTAACATTCCTCTATCAGATTCGGTATGAGCGAGGTATGTGTTTGTTCGGCATCCCATGGACATCCCCCGGGTGCGCGAAGACGGTGCATGATGGCTATGGCGCGTTCCGTTTGACGCGTCCGTTCCGTGCACCGGAGCATTTCATCATCATTCATGGCGGCGTAAATCTCGACGTTCATTGACTGCTTTTCCGTCCAATATATCCTGCACCTGCTGTACAAGTTTCCATGAGACACGGCGGCGGCTATATTTGCGTTTCAATATATCCAGTAAATTTTCCCATGCGTCGGTCGTAAATTCGACTTGCTTACTTACCACATCATCGCGGCACGAGCGAGCAACTTTCGGGGTGCAGGTCAATTGCCACCAACCCCCGAAATACGTCGCGCAATAGACGAGTCTCTCCCCGTCTTCTGTCCGTTCCTGCCACGAAAATGCTTCCATATCGCTTCTAACTGGTGAAGAATATCAACGTATAAAGTGCGTATACATGCGTGGCACTGCCGGCGGTGCGGGTACCGCCGCGTACGCTTTGACGGCGCGTGCCATATTGCGTCCCAATTGTTTCATGATGCTGACCCCTTCCTCATCTTGCATCACGTCATCCGCTTTGAATCCATGAACTTCATTCCAGTAAAAAGAAGAAACTACCGGCATTTGCGAAATGGTGAAGTGCTTTTGAATGGCATCCAACGTAGCGAGGGAACCCGCGCGACGACTTGATGCCACGGCGGCTGCCGGTTTCCCCGCAAATACGGAGCCCGATGAGTAAAAAGCGCGGTCCATGGCACTAAGTAAACGCCCGGAGGGGTGTCCGTAGTATACAGGCGAACCAAAGACAAATCCCTGAGCGGAAGCGGCTTTTGTGATGAGGTCATTGACACAATCTTTATCCCATATGCATTTCCCGGGGTGTTTGCCGCAACTGCCGCAAGCCATGCAATCCTGAATAGGTGCTGTACCGAGATAAAAAATCTCCGTGCTTACTCCGTTGGCTTCTAACTCCTTTGCTACAAGTGAGAGAGCTGTATAGGTACATCCCTCCGGGTGGGGACTCCCGTTTACCAAGAGGACATGCGGATGTGATTGCTCGGTAGTGGGTGTTTCTGTTTCTTCGGACAGAGCAGCGGTAGCAAGAGCTCCGCCTGCCAAGCCGAGATGCGTGATGAATGTGCGTCGATCTGTCATTTTCTTTCTGTTTGGGGTAAAATTTCTCTACGCACCCGGACGACCGAGATCGCGGTGTATACGATCGGCGCCATCGCGTATCGTTGGGGTAATCGAATTAACGCTGTCCGGGTCGAGGGATATGATAATTGGTTTTGAACGATTTCCTGCCGCGTCATATTGATAAATAACGCGTTGCACTAATTTTCCTTGGGGGTGAGAATACATACGCTCTTCTATCAAACGCGCCGAACTATCGTAACCGTACGCTACTTTATATATGAGAGCCCGCTGCGAATTGTATATGAAACACCCTACCAACTGCCCGTATTTCCCCTCATGGTAATCATTGATGGCCGCTAATTTTCCGCTTGCCGTGTACGTAGCACACCGCATACCTTTACTCCCCCTTTGCCGTTTGTAGATAGAGCGTGAACCATCCGGATGCCGCACAACACGCGATAAATCGCGACTTTCATTCGGCAAGTCTGGACTCTGTGCCATAGCGCTGTCCCCTACCATACATAGTGCAACCATGCTCACGACTATGCCCAAATTCTTCTTCACGCGATCATTCTATCATATTTTTCCCGTCATGTCAAATCAAGCAAATGATTCAATTCCACACCCTCCCCAATAAATTAGAGACTCAGAGCAGAGCGATCACTTCATCGCGTGTCAACTCGGAGGTGATCAATTACGAGGTACGAAGTACGAAGTGAAGGAGTTAGGTACGACGGGGTTGTGCAGGGGAGCTTCAGCGGTCAGACTGCGGTTTAGTCATCCGAAGCATCACTACATAGAGTACAGCCAACAACAAGACACCCCCGATGATGAGCCCGGTCTCATCCTTTACTGCTTGCACCAAATTCTCCGGAGATGCCAGAATATCGGGGTGCTCGCTCCCTACTTTATTACCGAACCATGCCAATACAGTACACCACAAAGCAGACCCGAAGATGGTCGCAAGGGAAAATGTAAGAAAATTTACCCGAACGAGCCCGGCCGGTATAGAAATTAAATGTCGCACGACCGGCAAAAACCGCGCAAAAAATATTCCGGACGCACAATACCGATTCATAAATACCTCCGTTTTTTTCACCTTATCCTCAGGCATAAAGAACCATTTTCCGTAGCGCATAATACATGGTCTCCCCACCCAAAGTGCCATCCCGTACATAATGCAAGACCCCAGATACGACCCTACCGTTCCGGCTACAACTACCCCCACAAAACTCATCTCGCTACCACCCTGCCCGACCAATATAGCCGCCGGCGGCACCACTATCTCGCTAGGTACGGGTAATATTGAGCTTTCCATCGCCATCAGCACCATCACTCCCCAATACCCGAACTCTTCAACCCACTGCATCATTGTCACTAACCACTCGTGCATGAAATTTTTATACCATATCTCCCCCATTTTGAAAAGTACCTTCCTACCCAAAAAATCAAAATTCAACCGTGCGGAGGAAAGACGGGCACTAGGGAGGACCTGCGGCTCTGTCCTCTGTTCATTTCGCGCGACTGAACGCTGCCCGAATAACGCATAGGTATACGGACATACGTGAAATTTTTACACGTTTGCCGTGCGGGGGAGATTGCCTCAATTCTGCGAGTGTTCTGAGCCCGAGCAGAGCGGGCAACACGGTGGCCATGCGAACGCGGCGACTGCGGATGCGACGTGCGTAGTCCACTCCGTCCGCCAAATAACGTTCCGCGCGATTCATCCATTCCTCCGGGTCACTGCAAAGGTAATCTCTGCCGCGTTGTGAGATGTCCTCCTCTCGGTCACGCAGGATATTAACGAGTTGGAGACCGCATCCGTAGCGCGTAGCTGCCTGTTCGAGGGAATCGACCTGCTCGGCAGAGCAAAAGGTATCCCCGAGGGTAAGCCGACCGAGACGAGTCCAGAAACGTCCCGCACAACCTGCCACTCGGTAGATGTAGAGTCGGGTTTGTTCGTCGGAAAGTACGCGGGAATGCTCCTCAAAGAAAGAGATATCCCACATTTGCCCCTGAATAATCAGGGAAAGCACATCCTGTACGAGAGATACCTGCTCCGACGGAAGAGTCCGCATGGTACGCAGAATTTCATCAAAACGCTGAAGGAGCACAGACTCTGCCGGAGTATCCGCCGCTGCACAGAGTTCCGGCGGGAGATGACAGCTACTCCCGCTTAACACGGCCTCCTGCATGGTTTGCAAAGCCTGCGTACGCTGCCGGTGCGAAAGTCCTTTCGCGTCTGCGGCGCTATCCGTTGCGCGCGCGAGTAGGTAGGCTACGGCTATGCCCGGTCGCATAGCTTCGGGTAACCACTTGATCGATAGATAAAAGGTGCGCGATACGCTTTTAAGCAGCTCCTTAAACCCATCTTCAAACAAAAAGTCAGTCGCCTTATTCTCCACGATATTCCTATAGCTTAAACTTTTTTATCTGAATAGGAAAGAGACAATTTTCACAGGTATCCGAACGACAAAAATCGTTCCCGATTTGAAGCAATGCTTGGCAGGCAAATTCACGTCGCAGAAGCCCCTTCAGGTCGTCCCTTTCCCCGAAAAGATTCTCGGCAATTCGGGCTACACGTGCGGGCATCCCCGGATGCGTAAGCCGCTTGTATGCTTCCCATGCCTCGCAACTGTCGTCCGCCGTGTACACATGATTGCACAAAAAATCTTTGATTCGTTCTTCCCCGATGATGGCACACGACTTTTTTAAGGCGGCGGATGTCATTGTGCAGTGGCGATCCCAGAAGGGATGCTTCAGCGAAGAAAAGAGTTCTCGGAGTTCACGTGCGCGTGCGGCGCAGAGTCTCGGTTGTATATCTTCCCAGTGCTGCGCGCTTACTGCCAGTGCCGCTACTCTGCGATGCGGGTGATTCAGCGGTCGTATCCCGGCATATTGCCAATCCGGACATCGCCGCCCCTCAAGCGCAAAATCTTCCTTGAGTTTCCACCAAGCATCCCACACACGGCGATGGTAGGCACGCGCTTCTTCCTCCGCTCGTGCCGGTAGTGTCGGTGTCAAAAATCCCGCCGTACCGAGCAGCACAGCTTCAGCATCCACGCCTTTCAAGCGTCGTAAAGGGGCACGCCGCGCAAGTAAAACCATTGTTTCTTTGTTGGCACTGTATCCGAGACACTCTGCCCACGCTTCATAACATGCCTGTTCTTCGCCGAGTACCACAGTTTTGCGCCGAAAAGCACGCCGCTTGTTTTCCCGTCTGTACGCAGCCGCCGACAACAGGAGTGCCTCAATTTGTTCTACCCCCATCTCCGCCAACGGCTTGGCGCACAACTCGGTGCGTCCTTCCCATCCCCCTTTTCCGTAAAGCTCCTCCAATACGGATTGTTTGATATCCAGTGCTTCACGTATTTTTTCCGGGGTTAAAAAGATGATAGGTATTTCCAGATGCATGGCATTTCGGGTATACCAACCCGGCGGAGGTTTCGCAAGCACCACGTGTAGTACAACGTTGTTAAAATGAGCGTTTGCACCGTGTCCGTGTCCTTCCCAATCCTGCGCATGGGGGTCAATCTCGACATCTCCGCGTACTCGCCGTCCGTTAATTTCCGCTTCCGCATACAGAAAATCCGGACCTGCGCCGCGGTTCCATTCACCGAAATCGAGGATACGTACGTGTCCGTGGCGTTCACTTTCCCATTCATTTCCGAAAATGCCGCTGATCCACAGACCCTGAACTTCCGTTTCGCTCAGTTCCGGTATGGCTTCCTCAGATAGTTTTTCTTCACCGACTGATAAATCACACGCATCCGCCACTGCCTGCAATAATTCCCTGTACATCTGCGCTGCACTTTCCGCATTATTTTTCATCGTCTTCCCCACTCTCTTTGCTCCCGTTTTTTCCCCGACGTCTTAAATCTTCTTCCAATGCCTCACATACATAACCGAAGGTCTCTTCGTTCTTACTATTCATTGAACGTAGTGTATTGTGAGCATTTAATACGTGTTTTGTACGGTGTTCTTCGCCCGTTGAGTTCTTCTCCTCTATTTTTACCGGTTCCTGTTTATTGAGTATTTCCCGTCGCTCTGCCAAATTTGCCCGCCAAGCCGCCGTAGGTGAATCAATTTCTACCATCATGTCCAGTCCTAAGCATTCCATAGCGCTTCGCGCACGCTCCGTCGCTCCGACTACCTCCGTACTCCCCCCCCGTGCCGTGCAATGCTTTGCTACCCATGCCATTGTCCCCATAAATGTTGAATCAACGCCGGGACATAGCTCTAAATCGATCACCACACGCGTACCACCCCGCCGGAGATATTCCTCCGCCACGTCCTTCAGCGTCGAGCTATTGAGGAACGTTCCGCGACTATTGCACCGTATCCATAGCCCATCTTCAAATTCATACTTCCTTAACGTTGTATCTACCATATCGTTTGCCGCACATGTTACCATAATCTACCCCCACTTGACAAGCATAAAATTTCCCCCACATCGAAATTGTTCACCCATCATGTTTGTATGGGATGTTTTCACAAGTGGCTTTCGTTGTCATCAGGGGGGATGAGGGCGCGTTATCAAAAACACCGTTCTTGATAACGGAGCTGCGGTTTGATAGCAACAAGCTGTTTTGGTACTCGCACGTTGTCATCAAGGCGGCTTGTTGTCAATGCGGGCTGCTTTTGTTGTCAAGGTGCGTACCGGTGCCGGTTTTATATATTAGAGCGCATGATATCGTAGAGGGGGGTAAAACGAAAGAGAGCGGGTTTACGACCAGAGCTCTTACGAGAGCGAGAAACGAGACCGCTTTCAGCAACGAGGTGCATAAGATGTCGCAGTGTAGATTCTTTGCAATTAGGCGATTTTTCTCGGATGCGTCGGCAGATTACCGGCATGGTATAACTCGGCAATTCGAAGATAGCGTCGCGGATAAGAGGGTAGCTTGCAGAGTGGGTTATCTCACGCAATTTTTCACCGCATTCATCGTAAAGCCGGCTTATAGAGGAGATACGGTCTAGGTTATCGGTTGCCTGCGCGATGATGCCGCGAAGGAAGAATGCAATCCAACATCCCCAATCCTTGTTTTCATGTACACCATTTAGACAAGCATAGTATTCTCTTCTGTTAGCTTCCAAGAATGCGGACATGTAGAAAAAAGGACGATGCAGCACTCCGACTTTATGTAAAAAGAGGGGTATGAGCAAACGACCCATACGACCATTGCCATCTAGGAAGGGGTGGATCATTTCGAATTGCACGTGCATAATAGCCGCTTGGACGAGGGGGTCAATTTCGCGATAGTTCACCACGTAGTCAAGCCAATTGTCCATGAGCATTTCCACGAAAGCGGGATTCGGTGGTACGTAAATAGCTTCCTCTATGCCGTGTCCCATGCGACCTATCCAATTTTGCACCGTGCGAAAGCTACCCGGTGTGCGATGCTCACCACGTACACCTTGAAGTAGGATGCGGTGCATTTCACGTACTAAAGCCTTACTGATCGGACGATCCTGTACATTTTCTGCGGAAAATTTGAGAGCGCTTCTGTAGTTGAGAACCTCCCTAACATCCCCCTCGGTTCTGTCCGAGAAATTCACACCTGCCTCGTGATCATAGATATCATCTACATTAGTTTGAGTGCCCTCTATGTTGGAAGAACTCACGGCTTCTTGGGTCGCAAGCGGAGTGATAAAGATATCCGGGTTTAGCATACCCTGAATAGCCACGTCAAATCGTGCAATCATCCTGTTTGCTTCACCGAGCACACCGACAAAATCCGCTGCATTGTACCCGTTTGTCGGCAACTCCTCCGGCATGTATGGTTCCTTGTTCATAAGCTTGATGATAACACCTATCACCAAAAATGTCAACTAATTTTTCCATTCTGCAGCGCGTGGCTTTTCATGTGGATTGCCCGTTATCAATGGGAGCCTTTCCCGCTATGCAAAGCTGTGTTGCACCGCAGGCGTTGTCATCAAAGTGCTTTGTTGGCAATGAGGGCAGCGTTTGTTGTCATTAAGGACTGTTGGTGATGGCGCGTTATCAACAAACGCCGTTGTTGATAACAGAACTGCGTTTTGATAGCAACAAACGATTTTGCTGCTTACGTGTTGTCATCAAAGTGTTTTGTTGTCAATAAAGGCAGCGTTTGTTGTCATCAAGGACTGTTGGTGATGGCGCGTTATCAACAAACGC
>CAZJIH010000031.1:0-21368 GCA_964545935.1 uncultured Akkermansia sp.
AAAAAACTTGACGAAAGGGCGCAAAAGTTGTTAAATGGAACTCCGCCGGGCAACTTTTCAGGAGGTAGACTCTTAAAATCCTCCGATATGGTAGCTAGGGGGGGCGCCCTGAGGCACCTCGGCGTAGGAGCGGCATCCTGTGCCGCTCATTTTTTCATCTTCTTTCCCTTTTCAACGCGGTGAGAAGCTTCGCTTTTGTCTTACTTGCGTGGTCGCTACCCTTTTCCATTTCACGTTCGAGGACAACAACGTAGCTATTATACCGCACATGCAGCCGTGTTTTATGTTCCGGGTCGCGCCGAACTTTCCCGCGCAGGAGTGTTTCCGCAATGTCGTGCGGTGATATGTGGTGCCGCTCTTCGAGCGCGTGTTGTACACCGTGCCCTCTGCTGTCTGCCGGGTTATTCTTACGCCCCGGGGCGTCCGCACTCAAGTGTAAGCTCCCCGAACTCCGGGCGGTAGCGATATCTTCCCCACCACTGAACCGCAGTCCTGTCTCGATGCCCGCCATTCTGCCGCATTTACGATCTTAGATTTTTGATTTACGGTTGAAGAGTAGTGGTGCTTCCGTGCTGCAAGGATCGGAAGCCGGTTACGAAGCAAAACCGGGAAGCACCGCTTGCGCCGGAGGGCTCGTTTCCGTGGAGGGACGCGCAACGGAGCGCGCATTATCCCTCAATCAAAAATCTAAAATCAAAAATCTAAAATGCGGTGAGGAGGCAGGGAGGTGGGCATTGCGGTGGGCTGCGGCAGGACTGCGGTTCAGTGCTGGACGATGTGGGATATGTGTGATAAAATAGAATGCGTACGAGCTATGAAATACATATTTGTGACAGGCGGAGTAGTATCCTCGTTGGGAAAGGGTTTAGCGGCGGCATCAATAGGGACGTTGCTGGAGCATTGCGGGTTAGACGTGACCATGCAAAAGTTTGATCCGTACCTGAACATCGATCCCGGCACGATGAATCCGTACCAACACGGAGAGGTTTATGTGCTGAATGATGGGGCAGAAACCGATTTAGACTTAGGTCATTATGAACGTTTTGTCCATTGCCGGTTATCGCGTCTCAATAATCTGACGAGCGGTAAAGTATTTGAACACGTACTTGAAAAAGAACGACGCGGAGATTATTTGGGGAAAACGGTGCAGTACATACCGCACGTAACGGATGAAATTAAGCAACGCATCTACGATCTCACCGAGGCGAATAAGGAATGCGATGTGATCATCACGGAGATCGGTGGAACGGTAGGTGACATCGAGGGCTATCTCTTTTTGGAAGCGCTCCGACAATTTGCGTTGG
This sequence comes from uncultured Akkermansia sp., assembly GCA_964545935.1. Lineage (GTDB taxonomy): Bacteria > Verrucomicrobiota > Verrucomicrobiia > Verrucomicrobiales > Akkermansiaceae > Akkermansia. Next base: position 1,305 of record CAZJIH010000031.1, read on the forward strand.
AAGTAGGGCGCAGCAATTGTTGCTTCATCCATGTAACTCTTCTGCCGTATATCAAAGCAGCCGGGGAAACAAAGACCAAACCCACGCAGCAAAGTGTTGCCAAATTACGAGAAATCGGCATCCAACCGGATATCATCGTGTGTCGTACAGAAAAAGACAGCATCACCGGCGAAGAAAAACGGAAGATAGGTATGTTCTGCAATGTAGCCCCGGACCACGTAGTTGCCTTTGCCGATGTACGCCACTCCATCTACGAATGCCCGCTGGATTTAGGGCGCGACCGCATCGACCGCATTGTCACGGAGGTGCTGGGACTCACCGTGCCCAAGCCGAAAATGGATGAATGGCAGAATTTTGTGGGACGCGTTATTCACCCGTCGCACAGCGTACGCATAGCCGTAGTCGGTAAGTACATATCTCTGCAGGATGCGTATAAATCTATCTACGAAAGTTTTACACATGCCGGTGCCGCAAATGATTGTCGGGTTGAAATTGCACGGATCGATGCCGAGGCACTCGAGCAGAGTACCTGCGAAGAAATGATCGGTGATGTCGATGGTATTTTGGTACCCGGAGGATTTGGCGGTCGGGGGATCGAGGGGAAAATTTCCGCTGTACGTTTTGCTCGCGAAAAGCAGATTCCGTTTTTAGGCATCTGCTTGGGTATGCAGGTAGCTGTTATCGAATATGCCCGCCATGTACTCGGGCTTCAGGGTGCCAACTCAACCGAATTCGCTAAGGATACCCCTTACCCCGTCATTTGTCTGCAGGAGGAACAAAAGCACATCGAAACAATGGGTGCAACCATGCGTTTAGGTGCCTACCCGGCTCACATTTTACCCGGTACCCTTTGCAGTAAACTTTATGACGGCAGCGAGATCGTGTCGGAGCGTCACCGCCACCGATATGAGTTTAATGCGGACTATCGCAATGCGTGCGAGGATGCCGGGTTGCTCGTCTCCGCTGTCAATGATGAACACGGGCTGGTGGAAGTCGTGGAATTGCCATCTCATCCCTTCTTTATTGCCTGTCAATATCATCCGGAATTTCAGAGTCGTCCCACCACCCCACATCCGCTCTTTCGTGGTCTGGTGGCTGCTGCTCTCGAAAGCAAGCAGATTTGATTTTGCTGAACGCCGCGAATACGGGATTTTCCCATGGTTACCGACATCCTCGTCATTCTTGCGTACTTCTGCGCTATTTTCGGTATCGGTCTTTATGCCGGTCGCAGGCAAGACTCTCTGGAAAGCTACGCCTTAGGTAATCGTTCATTCCCTTGGTGGGCTATCCTCGCTTCTATCATAGCGGCTGAAATCAGCGCCGCTTCTTTCCTCGGTACTCCGGGAGAAGGTTTTACTCTGCGGAATTTTACCTACGTGCAACTCGGAATCGGCACCCTCCTCGGGCGTATCATCGTCGGTAAGCTCTTCCTTCGCCCGTTCTACCGATACCGCGTCGTTTCGATCTATGAGTACCTAGAAAAGCGCTTCGGTACGGGTACGCGCCGTAGCGCAAGTCTCGTCTTCCTCCTCTCACGCGTTCTGGCAAGCGGTACACGCCTGTTTTTCGCGGGGATCCTACTTGTTATTGCTTACACTTGGCTGACAGGTACGGAAAGTGCCGGTGCCGCCGAAACCGTGCTCATTTACCTGATTGCTCTCACGTTTATCACCATTGTAACTACCGTTTACACCACGTTGGGCGGTCTCCGCGCAGTGGTGTGGACAGATGTGCTCCAAGCATGCATCCTCGCGGTCTCGGTCATCGCTACCATCACCTTCCTCGTGGGTGGGATCATGGGAACGGGTACACTCTCGGATGCTTGGCAGACCATCATATCAACCATATCCGACACATCGGTCAATCCCTGTCACCGCGAGCCTCTGCAACCTTGGCTCATTTTCGATCTCGGTATTACCGGTGGGGGCTTTGCGCAGGACATCCGGTACATCCTAGGCAGTGAATATACGCTGTGGTCCGCTCTCCTCGGTGCCACATTCATCACTATGGCTACCATGGGTACCGACCAAGATATGGTACAGCGCATGCTGGCAGCTCGCGACAGAAGTACGGGTACACGCGCCGTCATCATCTCCGGTGTACTTGATATGCCCATCGTTCTCGTATTTTTGGCATGCGGTATGCTGGTTTATGTGTATTTTCAGAAGGAAGGAATTGCGCCGCCGAAAAAGGCTATCGAGATATTTCCCTATTTCATCATTCACTGTCTGCCGGCGGGCTTGCGCGGTTTGCTTATCGCCGCTCTCCTCGCTACGGCTATGGGTTCGCTCTCTACCGCTCTGAATGCTCTCGCTACAACCGCTACGCGCGATTGGTATCGCGGTATCTTCCGTCCCAACGCTTCCGAACGTCAAACCCTGCGTGCGGCACGTCTCTTTACGGTCGCTTTCGCTATCCTTCTCATCATCGTGGGCTCGATCACGGCATGGTACAGTGTAATGGATCCTTCTATCCGTATTCTTCCCATCGCTCTCGGTATTTTCGGTTATACCTACGGTTCCCTGCTCGGCGTCTTCCTCCTCGGTATGCTTACTCGGCATCGCGGTAGTGATTTCGGCAATCTCCTCGCCATGGGCAGCGGTTTCCTAGCTGTCATTTCCATCGAATTACTCGGGCACTTCCGGATTATCCCCCCGGTTGCTTTCCCTTGGCGTGTCACTATCGGTACGCTCGTCACCTTCTCCTGCGGCGCTCTCTTCCCGACTCCGCCCCGCGAAACCGCGCTTCCCGCTCAGGTTATTGATTGAAGGAGCTGCCGCCACCCGGTATGCGTGTGTCGGGAAGCTTACCCGCGGTCTGATCCACACTTACCGCGGAGCCGTCAATTTCCTCGGGATAGATATAACTTTCGACTCTGAACAATTGCATCGACCACATCCGTGACCTTCATACTCGAGGAATCGATTCGCAGGTGGGCAGTTTCGGCATACAGAGACCTCCGTGCAGCATAAAGTGAACGCAAACGCGCTTCACGGTCGGCATTCCGCAACAGAGGACGATTCCGGGAATGCGCTGTGCGTACGAGAAGATTCGGTATATCCACATCCAACCATACGACAAAACCGAGCATGCGTAAAATAACGCGATTTTCTTTACGCAGGATGATACCTCCGCCGGTGGAAATCACGCTCGAACCGAGTTTATCCGCATTGTCACGGAGATATGTCAGCAAAACTGCTTCCAAGGCACGAAAACGAGCTTCGCCCTGTTCACTGAAAATGCGTGGTATATTCATACCGGTCTGTTCTTCGATGATGGCATCCGTATCGAGAACGGGCAAACCAATGCAGCGACCCAATTCACGACCGATCGTGGATTTACCGCACCCCATCAATCCTATGAGCACGACAGAACGCGAAGTCATATCACCTGTTACGAATCGAAAACTTTCTCGCTGCACCCGCGCACCCCGGTGGGGCGCCCGCGGCACACGAAGGAGCTAGTAGTTGAAACTGACACCTACGCGCACTTCGTGCCAACGCATACTATGAGTTTGAATGTCAAGCCGGTATCCGGACATTCCCGGATCACCGGGGATATCATATTTAGCGTGAGGCTTTGCTGTAGATCCCCTGTATTGGTACCCGATGAGGAGATATCCGTTTTTGCTGATAGGAAAACATAAATTCACATAACCGGCATACCCGAAACCGACCGCCGCGTGGGTATCTCCTCTGTCATCGAGTACATCGTGGTCATAATCGCTCCAACCCAACCCAAAATCCGTATTCAGTATCTGTACATCCATGCCGCACTTAGCACCTACCTGCACCTCGCAATACCTGCCTATCTTCTGCACATAGCGATAGCCTCCCATCAAAGTAACAGAATAACGGTCGTAACTATCAGTCCACGGATATCCCGGGTAATGCCCATCACCCTCTACCCAATAATTTTCCGTATCACCGCCGCCGGCAAACCCGAGAGATAGTGTCAGTGCTTGGTGCTGTGTCAGATAATAAGCACCCTCAACCTCACATCCGACCATATTGCAGGCGTAGCGATCTCCCGGGGTAGCATCAAATCCATAGCTCAGCGTCAGGTTGAGCTCGTAATTAGCGGCATTCATGTATCGCGGTATCGTGGTCGTTTGCTTCGCACACGCCACCTCCCCGGTTTTTCGAGCATCCGCCTTCCCGTATGCCGGATTCGCTACGGGACCTCCCACAGCGGGATCATAAATCACCGGGTAGTCCGGCGTTGTCGCCGCCCATACACTCCCGCCGTATAATAGTATTGCCGAAATTACATGCTTGATAGTCATAGCTTTACATCGTTTGATAAATCATTATCTGCGCCGTGTATTATCCTCTTTTTTATACCGTTCAATATAGCTCTCGGGAACAAAGTGGTTACACATATCACTGCCTCGATATTGGGTGGAATACGAAGTCACGCGGTCGTTGACAAGTGTGAGGCGTATCACTGCGAATTGCGGGAAGCTTTCCACACCAGCGCCGGGTGACATGTACGCGGAATACATCAGCCCACCGGATGGCATCCATACCCCCTGCCGCGCCGCTATCGCCCAATTAGTCAGGTAGACCCCGTTGTACATCCACTCCATCACTTTTGTATCGCCCTGTTCGTACGTCCCGGTAGGTACGCCGAGTACTGATACAACCTGAATGCTGTTCATACCGACAAGATCACGGCAGAAGCGTTCGTTGTAACAAGTTGTGCACGCACTCACGATAAGCGCACTTACAGCCGCCAACATCGAGACTATCTTTGTTCTCACACGCACATTCTACCCTACCTACCGCGCACTTGCAAGAAAAAAGACTTGCCATTCCGCAATAATATGCTATCCTTTGAGCGGATGAGGCACGTGTTGTACATAGTGTGGCTCTTAGCTGTCGGCTTGGTATGGGGACAATACTTTGAACCCCCGCCCATGAATCCGAATCCCGACGCCGCTATCCGGGATACACCTTCCGATAATCCGGGAGTTACGGATAGCACGAAACCCGTTCCGAGAGAGGAAACACGTGTAGCCGTCCTCGGGTACCATAATTTCAGTATGACCAAGCCGGTTTCGGAGATGCTCATGCGTACGTCCGAATTCCGGAAACAGATGGAGTATATTCACAAGTCCGGAATCCGCGTGATCAGCATGAAGGAATTTTTGGATTGGAAACTCGGAAATCTTACTTTACCGGCTAAATGTGTTCTTATTACGATAGATGACGGCTGGCGCGGTGTTTACACGGACGCTTTCCCTATCCTTAAGGAATTCGGTTTTCCTTTTACGCTGTTTCTCTACACAAAATACCTTTCCGGTCACGGCGATAGTATGTCGCCTGCTATGATTCGCGAGATGCAGCAGTACGGTGCCACCGTTGGAAGCCATTCCACGAGTCACCTCTTTCCGTCTCAATGGAAGGGAGTTGAATCTAAGGGTGAAGAAGCTTTTTCCGACCTCATGGATGTCGAAATGGGTGGCTCCCTGAAGCGTCTTTCGGAACTTTTCGGTCCCATCAATACGTATTGCTACCCGGGCGGTTACATTACGGGTGTTATGCTTGAGCGTTTACCGTCATACGGTTATGTAGCGGCCTTTACCGTAGTTGCCGGTAAAGAGACAGTGCAGAATAGTGCCTTTCATGTGCACCGGTACATGGTGTTCGGAACCAATAGTTCCAACTTCCGACGCGCTATGGATTTTTCCACCCGTCGCGAGCGTGTTCAACGAGAGGAGTCTGTTCCTTCCGGTACCTTCCCGGTTCCGCCTTTCCCTGTGATACCTGCCGCTAATTCTCCGGCAGATGAAAATTTACCGCTTATTTCCGCCCAACTCGGAGCTATTCCCGATATTGATCTCTCGAGTGTGAAGATGCGTGTAAGTGGTTTCGGGCTCGTGCCGGCAAAAATGAATACGACCGATGCATCAATTCAATGGGCACCTTCTATGAGGCTTTACCAATCAAATGTCGTTGTACAATTATCTTGGAAAAGTACAGACGGTCAGTCGCATAAGTGTACGTGGACTTTCTTTACGCGCCCCATGCCCCCTTCCGAACATAAAGATGTGAAGTGATGATGATGATAGATGATGAACCGAGTAATGACGTAGCAAGTACAGACGCACCGACTTCGCAGCCCAAAAGAGCTACGACACAGCGGCGCTCGCAGCCTAAGTCGAAAAAATCCCCCACAGAGGAGAAACCCGCCAAGGCTACTCGGCAGCGCAAACCGGTTACCGAAACGGTGAATGCCGCGGCAACCGAACCGACAACGGAACCGGTAACCAAGCCCGATGATGTGAAGGTTCCCCCCGCGCCGGCTTACCCGGAACCGGAAACCGTGGGCGGTCATGAACCTACGGGTAAATCGCGTAAACGCAGACACAACCGTCACCGCAAAGGAGATTCTGCGGACTCTTCCGATGAACGCGCCGCTTCGTCTCGTTCCCATGTAGACCCGGATGAATTGTTCCGCTGTGCTTGGAAAATATTTAAGGGTGAAGTGGTAGAGGAGGGGTTGGCTCTCATGGACGACCGAGTGACCTCCGAAACCGCACGCCGCGCCTTCCGTGTGGCGGAAATTTTCTTAACAGAGGCTGCCCTGCACCGTCCTAAACAAGAGGATAACCCGTCTTAATTACCGCGCCGATCAAGGTATGAGGCGCGTAGTGCCGATGGGTCATTCTCTATCCGAGTATGTTGAGTCGATTCGCAAAGTATGGGTTGATTTTCGGCGCGGTTGTCGGTCTTGGGATTTTCGTAGGTTATCTGCTATGGCCCTCACCGGATCCGAGGGTGCTTGCGCTCGGTGAATGGAGGGATGAGGGTTCTCACCTGCGGGTGGAAGTGCAACCGAAGTCCGCTTCCTGGCGGGGTATGCACCGCGGCAAACTCACCTATCAGTGGTTGCAGTACGAGGACGAGCCATACCTTGTTCGCCTTACTTGGCGAAATTCTTCTATCGATGCGCGTGTCTCTTTTTCCGGGGACAGCCTCGCCATTGTCGAACCGATTATTTGGGACATCCTGCCGGATTCTGTCCGCAAAATAGTACGTGATGTCAATCGTCAACACGGTCGCCCCGAACGTGAAATCCGACTCGTCCTTCGCCGTATTCCGAGCAAATGACGCAATCTGTTCAAGCTATTGAAATTATGGCTCCTGCGGGGTCATTTGAGAGTTTGGCTGCCGCATTACGTGCCGGTGCCGACAGCGTATATTTCGGTGTCGGTAACCTGAATATGCGTGCTCACGCTGCTTCAAATTTCAGTATTGATGACTTACCGAAAGTGGTGCGTCTGTGCCATGCCCTCTCTGTCCGTGCTTACCTTACCTGCAATGTGGTGCTGTACGACGAGGAATCGGATGCGATGCGGCACCTTCTCCGCGCCGCGAAAGCTGCCGGGGTAGATGCCGTTATTGCCGCGGATTGGGCGGTCATCCGCTTTGCCCGTAGTCTCGGGTTAGAAGTTCACGTCTCCGTACAGGCTAACGTGAGCAATACAGACGCCTTGCGTACCTATGCGGCTTTCGCCGATGTGGTCGTGCCGGCTCGCGAGCTTTCTCTCGCTCGTATCAGCCACCTCATACGCACAGTGCAAAGTGAGGGTATCTGCGGACCGTCCGGTCGCCCGATGCGCATCGAACTCTTTGCCCACGGCGCCCTCTGTATCGCTATCTCCGGAAAGTGCGGGATGAGTTTAGCCGCCCACAACCGCAGTGCCAACCGGGGGGAGTGTTTCCAGCTCTGTCGCCGTAAATACCGGGTCACGGATGTCGAATCCGGTTTCGAACTCGAGCTCGATAATCAGTACATCATGTCCCCGGCGGACCTCTGTACTATCCGGGTGCTCGACCGTATACTCTCTGCAGGTGTCTCCGTCCTCAAACTCGAAGGACGCGGTCGTTCCCCCGCGTATGTCAGTACGGTGACTTCTGTGTACCGCGAAGCTGTCAACGCTTGGTTGCAGGGTACTTGGTGCCGAGAGAAGGTGCAGGCATGGGAGGAGCGTCTGCTCTCCGTCTTCAACCGTTCCTTCTGGCACGGCGGTTATTATTTAGCGGAGGATATGACAACTTGGAGCGGTACCCCGGGTAATCAAGCATCCGAAAAACGCGCTTTCCTCGGTTCTGTCCTCAAATTCTACGCCCAACCTAAAGTCGCCGAAATCTTCCTCAACGCCGGTGACCTCTCCCTCGGTGACACCATCGAAGTTATCGGTCCTACCACCGGCGTCCTCCGCCACTCCCTCTCCCACATGCGCCAAGACGATCCCACCGGAACCACACGCCCCATCCGCTCCGCTCGCAAAGGTTCCTCCGTCCTTGTTCCACTCCCCACCAAAGTTCGTCGCAACGACAAAGTCTTTCTCATCCTCCGCGAACCATCCCACGCGAATTAAGCTAGGCACTGAAAAACAGCTCTACCGCAAAGCCCTCGGCACGCGCAGCGGAGTGCGCACGCGTCACCGATTGCCGACTAAAAACCGTGAACGCGACAGGAACGCGGACACTCGCGGAGGGATGCGCTCCACCCCTACACCTTCCCACCCCGAAACCCCGACACAGCGCGGAACTATCCCTCCTCCGCCGCACGGTTAATACACGGTCTACGATAATCAGATTTTGCCGAAGAGCGTCTTCCCTTCCGACATAAGGTCGGAGGTCGCAACCTTCAGGCGTTCGCAGATACCCTGCTCACCCTTTTTGAGATAAGAACGTGGGTCGTAAACCTTCTTATTCCCTACTTCCCCGTCTACTTTCAGCATGCCGTCGATATTTTGGCATACATGCAGAACAATAGGCTTGGAGAAAGCGTATTGAGTATCCGTATCAATGTTCATTTTCACGACACCGTAGGAGATAGCCTCACGAATATCGCACAAATCCGAGCCGGAGCCCCCGTGGAATACCAACCTCATATCCTTTCCGTACTTATCCATCACCGCTTTCTGCCCATCGCGTAGTATCTTCGGTTCAAGTTTTACCGCGCCCGGTTTATATACACCGTGCACATTCCCGAAAGTAGCGGCCAGCATGAATTCCCCCGAACCATTCAGTGTTTCGTATGTGCGTAGCATATCAGCCGGGGAGGTATAAAGTTTAGCGGCATGCTGCCCACTGTTGTCTACCCCGTCTTCCTCCCCTCCGACCACTCCGATCTCTATCTCCAATACAATCCCCACCTCAGCACATTCCTTCAACAATTGCGCAGAAATCTTCAGGTTCTCTCCCATCGGAAGCGCAGACGCGTCGAGCATGTGTGAATTGAACAACGGTCCTTTGCCCTCTGCTATGCGTTTCTTCGACTCCGCTATGAGCGGCCGCAGAAAACTATCAATTTTATCCGCTTGGCAGTGGTCCGTGTGTAGCGCTACCAATACATCGTACTTCTCAGCAAGACGATGTACAGCTTCCGCCAAAACGATAGCTCCTGTAGCGGAATCCTTCACGGCTGTACCGGAAGCAAATTGCCCCCCACCTAACGATATCTGGATAATCCCGTCAGACTTCGCCTCCGCAAAAGCCTTCAAGGCCCCGTTAATCACTTCTATCGTGGTAACATTGACGGCCGGATAGGCGTAACCTTCCCTCTTGGCCGTGTTTAGCATCTTTATATACTGTTCTTGAGTCGGAACCGGCATTGTTCTATTTGGGTTAATTTCCGGCGGTCGCAATCCCTTGCCCCCGCACACACCTCTTTTACCACATCTATGGTAGCCTGTCAAGTATAATTTCCGACAGATGAAAAAATTATATTCTGAATAAAACACCAGTACCATGCTATGTAAAATACAGCAGTCCATTATTTGTCGTGCTTTATATTATGTTCCCGTGGATTGTAGAAGCACTATATGACGGATAGTCCTACATTACTGCATTACAAATCACTATTTTTTCTATTATGCCTCGTCACGTGATGCAATATGTGTGCTTCTCTTTACGTGCATTCATCCTTTTGTTTTTTTGAGCTCTCCTCCTTACTGAAAGTCGGAAATGAGGGATGAACTCTTTTTTAACCTTTTTCTTTACATTGTTCCTGCGCTTATCACGTGGAAACAGGCGGTGGGTGATCAGAAAATGAATGTATGCTATTTTTTTATCGGTGTTTCCTTCACTTCGTACTTCGTACTTCGTTCTTCGTACCTCGTACTTGATCACCCTCGCGTTTTCCTTCATCAAAGTCATCACCCTCTGCAAAGCTCATATCCTTCTTGGGACAGATGTGACTCCTTACGGGAAAACGTGGTTAGTTCCTGCAAAAATGGTGTGTAAACCTGCTAAAGAAGAGTGTACGCGTGGAAGGTCGATAGAGAATCAAGTACATTGGTCGCTTGACGTAGTCTTAAAGCAGGACAGGATCCTGCTTTTGATGCAATGCGCTATTGAAGATTTATTGGGACGCGTATGGAATGTCTTGCCAAGCAGGGGAAAATATGATAGACTTGTGTGTATGAGGAGCATTTCTTTGATGATGGTAGTGGTGGCAACGGGTTTACTCGTTATGTGTGATCAGGTAGAGGGGCCTTTACCTGCGGGAAGTGTGCAGGCAACGGACCCAGCAGCGGATGGTTTGTTGGCTAAGGCGCAGGCTCTTATGAAGGAAGGTAAACTGGGGGCCGCGCGCAGTAAACTAACGCAGCTTGTGTCGGAGCACGAATTAGCACCCTGTGCTGCGCGGGCACGCATTTTGCTCGGGGATATTGCGGAGCGTCAGAATGACCCGCGTGAAGCATTTCGGCAATATGGAAAGGTAGTGGAAGGTTACCAAGGGAGCGAACTTTACACGCAAGCTCTTAACCGTCAACTTGCAATAGCGACAGCAGCCGCGAGCGGAAAATTGAAGGGTAAGGTACTTTGGCTATGGGATGTTCCGATGGAAGAGGCAAAGGTTATTGAATGGCTACAGTCCATCATTGTCAATGCGCCTTATGCGGATACATCTGCTACAGCTGCCTCTGTATTAGGAAATTATTTAGTGCGTAAGAAACGTTTTGATGAAGCGGTTATAGTATACCGTCAGTTGGTGGAGAAATACCCGGATAGTCCGTATGCGCCGGGTGCTCAAATGATGGCAGCAAAAATCTTAGCGAGTAGTCGCACGCGCGGGGATAACAACCTAGTCAATCTCGATCGTGCACGGGAAGCGTACGAAGAGTTTACTCTATTGTTTCCGGAGCATGCAGATGTCGGTACTGCACGCAGTGGTGCACAGGAGATGCAGCGTCTACTTGTTCAGCAGGAACTTGAAGTCGGAAAGTATTACCTAGAACGGGCACGGGAATATGGTCCGGCGGCATTCTGTTTTGAAAGTGTGATACATCAAGAACGCCTGAATCCGCAGGCTGCACAGGAAGCGAGGAAACTCTTAGAAAAGATACGTAAAACATCTGCTAAACCATGAATAAATGGAAACTCCTGTACGTTTATATGCTTGCTGCCTTGTTGTCATGCGGTTGTGTCTATCATCTGGGCGGAATCAAAAATCGTGGCATGAGGAAAGTAAACAGCATCTGTGTGAATACCTTTGCTAATCATACCCTCATCCCGTATGTCGCCTCTCAATTTTCTTCGGCTCTCACGGAAACTCTCCAGCGTGATGGTGATTACCGCTTAGCTTCCCCTTCGGAATGTGACGCAATTCTTACAGGGTCTGTAACATCTGTAAGAGAAAATTCTTTACGTACAGATTGGCAAAATACTTACATATCAGCAGAAATAGGACTTACAGTACAAGTGAGTTATACTGTGACAGATGCTCGTACGGGCAAGGTATTGACCCAAGGGCAGGTATCGGAAGAAGGTAGCTATTTTAACGATCCAACCGGAAATATACAAGCTGCCCGTGATAGTGCTCTTTCGTACGCAACCCGTTTAGCGGCAGAACAAATTGTACTTAACCTCACCACACCGTGAAGATAAGTCATCTTCCTTCGCATAGCGTTCTTCCCTACCGCGCAGTGAACCGACTGCGGTGGGGTTCTGTCTGCCGTAGTGCTAATATCTGCGGAGGAGGAGCAGAGGTATGTAAAACCTTTTGGATGTACGATCAAAACGGATGATGTCCGATCCGTTAGGGCTAGTTACATCTCAATCTAAAATCAAAAAAGTTAGGATGTGAACATTGGAGTGGGTGGTGGTAGAATCGTGGTTCAGGGTCTGCGGTTCACTCCCATTTTGCCTTTTGGCATCCAAGCCATGTCAGGAAGATGCCCACAGCGATATGGGCAAAGAGCACAATGCGACACAGCACATCTTGGCTGAAATTAGTCTGCACAATACTTGTAACGGCTTTGAGCACATCAGAATTCAGACCACCTAAGATGCTACCGCTCCACGCCCAGTAAGCAGAAATAAAAGGTTGAGTAAAGGTTTCGACCACATCCGGCAGGGCTAACACAGCACCGGAAAGGGGTAATTGGAAACCAACGAGATAGATGCTCAGGAGGGAAGATTGGTCGGGGGTTTTAGAATTGGCAGATATACCCAAGCAAACACTCGTCATGGCAGCATTTGCCAATAGCAGGAAACACAGATGGTTGAGCTCATCGCCGCGAAAACGCCAGAAAAATTGGACAAAAGCATACATCCAGATACTTTGTAAGACGACTAGGATGCATAGGAAAGAAACCTTGGAAGCGACATACGCACCGACACGCATCCCGGCAAACTTTTCTTTTTCCATGATGAGGCGTTCGCCGGCAATTTCACGTGATGCGTTATTGGAACCCATTAGTCCCAAGAGAATTACTTCGAACATGATAATGCCTGAGACAGCGGAGCCGACTTTGGCACGTACTTCCGCTTGTTCTTGTTGGGCCCGGATATCCTGAGCTATATCGGGTCCTTTGGTATCCGTAAGTGTGAGCAATTGCTCCTGCCCCTTGCTCGAGAAGAGCGCCACCAATATCGGAAATATTACAATCATGGCAATCTGCAGCAAAAGCTGCGTGCGATCCCGAAAGAGTATTTTAAACCTTCGTTGTAATAGTATCAACATCTGAGAAAAAAATCCCGGCGTAGGAATTTCTTCTTCATCGGTTATGATGGGTGGGGGAGACTGACCGAGCAAACGATATTTTTCGACATGCTCGGTTTCAAGTCGTTTGTAGTACGCGACACGGTGTTTAAGCCAGCTGATGCGCCATTCGTCCGGGGCACGGAGAGCCAGCAAGGGATACACCTCCTCGAAATCTTTTACACCGAAGTAATGATTCATGGTATGCGGAGACCCATGATACGCTAAATTCCCCTGCACCATCACCATGATGCTATCATAAAGTTCCACCTGCGCCAAACTATGAGTTACCGAAATAACGATACGCCCCTCTCTTCTACTTAGATCGTGCAGAAGTTGCACAATTTCACGTTCGGATCGGGGATCTAACCCACTCGTTACTTCATCGCAAAGTAAAATACGCGGACTACTTACCAGTTCCATAGCCAATGCCAGACGCCTTTTTTGCCCGCCGGATAGCAGTTTCACTTGACGGTCTGCTATTTCGGTCATTCCCGTCTCTGCGAGAACCTTATCTATGAGATCATTGAGTTCATCTTCATCCGCCTTTACCCGAAGTCGTGCTGCACTCTCTATGCTTTCGTCTACCGTAAGCTCATCGTATGCAATACTGAACTGCGGTACATACCCTATTTCGTGCGGTTCAAAGTCTCCTTCTTCTGACAAATCACGTCCCTCCCAGACAAAAGTACCATCTGTTGCATCCTTGATACCCGCTATGGTTTTAAGGAGGGTTGTTTTCCCGCAGCCAGAGGGTCCAACAATGGCCATAAAATGACCCCTAGGCACACAAAAACTTACCTCGTTCAACAAGAACAAGGACTCATCCCCATTATCAACTTCCAAACTTACGTTACGTGCTTCCAGCATTCCTTCTCACGAGTAGTTTACCACTCCGAATATGCCATGGCAAGAGAAAAAGTCGCATCGAGGATAATTCAACGCACCCGTCCCTAATAAGCTAAACACTCTGAGCGGAGCGCTCCGTTGCGCGTCCCTCCGCGGAACGAGCCCTCCTACCGCCGGCGGTGCTTCTTGGCTTTGCATCGTAAAAAACCTTGCGCAACGGAAGCGCCTAGAATTTCAATCAAAAATCTAAAATCAAAAATCAAAAATGCGGCAGGGGGGCAGGCGTGGCGGGCATCGGGGAGGGGAGGCAGGACTGCGGTTCACTGTCTCTCCTGTGCGTCACGCTGCAAGGCATCCCAAAGTTTTTCAATCTCAGTAGCGACAGTTTTTTTTGCGGTATCGAGATCGGTGCCCGGAGCGCTGTGGGCAAAGAGATAAAATTTAATCTTAGGTTCTGTACCACTGGGGCGGACAGCTAAACTACGACCATCTGCTAAGTCTACAAAGAGCAGATTTTCAGCCGGCACAGGGTCTCCTTCGGCATCTTTTATTGTACCGTGAGAAAAATCGCGTACCGCGAGTACCTCGGAACCATCCATAGCAGTGGGCGGATTGTTGATATAACTGTGGGTGAGCGCGGCAATTTTAGCCGCACCATCCGCGCCTTCCATTACGAGACTCTTTCCGACTTCCATGTAAAATCCGAATTGAGAATAAATAGAATCGAGACACTGCAGCAGACCGGAACCTGTAGAAGTCAAGTAAGCGTTAAGTTCAGCGAAGCAAAGAGCAGCGGCATTCGCATCCTTGTCGCGTACAAAATCCTGTGCGAGGTACCCGTAGCTTTCTTCGCCGCCGAAAACAAAATACTTGCTGAATTGCAGGCGGAGGGCACGTGAAGCCGGCTCCTCTAGTTGTCTGTAGTTTTTTCGAAGCTCGGGAGGAATAGCCTGCTCATATTTACCGAGTTTGGCAGCTATGTACTTGAAACCGGTGAGCACATTGACCGTCGAAATTCCGAAGGACGCTGCGATGACATCTTGCAAGGGGCTGGTAACGTATGTCTTCACCATCACGGCATGTGCTTCATTTTGCGGGGTTACGATGCCTAATTCCCTCATACTCATGCAACGATACCAAGCCAGCAGACATCCGGTTTGGTTACCGGTGAGGAGCTGCATCTTACCGGTTCCCTTGTCGCGTACGGCTACCCCCATCCGATCGCTATCGGGATCCGTAGCTACCACAAGGTCAGCACCTTCTGCATCCGCTTGGGCAATAGCCATATCCAACGCAGGCGCATTTTCCGGATTCGGACTCTGCACCGTCGGGAAGCGTCCGTCCTGCACATCCTGTGCCGCAACTGTGCTGACTCGACAGCCAATCTCTCTCAACAACGGTACAATGCAGCGTCCGCCCGTGCCGTGTAGGTTGGTATAAACTACCTTGGCGGAACTCGCGGAAAAAACTTCCGGTCGCAGGATGATTCCTTTCAATTTCGCAATAAAACGTGCGTCCATATTAGCACCAAGCACCCGTAATTTGCCGCGTTGTGCTTCGGGTACAGGATCGTATGCATCGCTTTCCAATGCATTAACCTCCGCTATCACTCCGCGGTCATGCGGGGGAACAAGCTGTGCACCGTCGTTAAAGTATGCCTTGAAACCATTGTCGTGGGCAGGATTGTGCGATGCAGTGATAACTACTCCGGTGTCGGCCCCCAGTTCCCGAATGGCAAAGGAAACTTCCGGAGTGGAGCACGGGCCGTCAAATAAAGCACAGTCGCACCCGGATTCAGTCGCTATCCGGGCACAGTACATTGCGAAATCTCGCGAAAAATGGCGTGTGTCATGTCCTACGACAAGTAGCGGTTTGCGTCCTTCTCCCACAAAACGTCGTATGTAGATGATGAGTCCGCGCATGGCGCGTCCTACATTAAAGTAATTCATGCAGGCGGTGCCGATACAGGGGTGCTCCGGTCTGCCGTTCGGACCGCCGTTGCCTTGTTCAGCCGTCGTTACTACCGCTCCGATGGTGCGTCCGCGTAGCCCCCCCGTGCCGAAGGCGAGAGATTTGTAAAAGCGGTTGTTGAGTTCCGTCCAGTTAGACGCCGCGAGGAGCTCCCTAACAGCCGCGGGGGCTGTAGCGTCCTGCGTTCCGTTCAGCAACTTTTCAATATTTCGGAGGGAAGATGCTTGTAGCTTACCATCCGCAACCGCCCCCTCCAACGTTTTTAGCTCTTGCTCATTTAACATATCCGCGCCCATTCTATCACAAAGTAGTGAACTTGACAAGTGCAAAGCGCGGTGTATAATGCACCCGTGCATGAAATCTCGGAAAGAAGAGTTTGAGGAATGGGCAATGGATGTCGTATTCGATCGAGCGCATGGTTTCCGAGCTTGGCTCATGCGCTGCGCTCTGCGTGTCTGTAGCTGGGTATTCTTCCTAATCGTAAAGCTCCGTTTGTTCATGTACCGTCGCCGTATCCTCACCGTGCACTACCTCGGTACGTTTGTGCTTAGTGTAGGTAATATCACGGCGGGTGGCACGGGTAAAACTCCTGTGGTGGAGTTACTTGCGCGAACGCTTGCGGCACGGGGACGCCGATGCGCCATCTTAACGCGTGGCTACAAAAGCGCGGACCTCCCTGAAATGCAAGAGTGGATTGATCGACAGGGCAGACACGTCCCTTACGTCCCTAAAGTTGCAAGTGATGGTACAACGCGTTACCTTCAACCGCTTTACGCAGGGGATGAACCCTTTATGCTATCGCGTAACTTGGATAATGTGGCAGTGTTGGTAGACAAAGATCGGGTGAAGTCCGGTATCTTCGCCATTGAACAATTCGGATGTAATACGTTGATTCTGGACGATGGTATGCAGTACCTTAAATTGCGACATGAGATTGATGTCGTGTTGGTAGATTGCGGTTTCCCCTTCGGTACGGGTGCTCTCCTACCGCGTGGTACCATGCGTGAACCTCGCTCCTCTCTCGCCCGCGCCGATTACATCATCCTCACAAAAAGCGAAGGTAAACCTCAGGATGCCCTCATTTCCATCATCAGACGCTACAACAAATTGGCAGATATTATTGTCACCAATCACGAACCGGATTTTTTGCAAAATGTTTTTACAGGTGAAAAATTACCGCTTTCAATCCTTAAGTCTAAGTATGTTGCTTGTTTAAGTGGTATCGCGCGTCCGGAAAGTTTTGAATCTTTAGTTGCTCAACTCGGTGCTCATATCGAAATTCGTCGTCGCTATCCGGACCACCACTGGTTCGATTGCTCTGAAATGGATACCTTTGTTCAGCGCTGCGCCGACCGCGCTATCGATTTTATTATCACCACAGAAAAAGATGCCGTTCGCCTTCAAAAACCTGCCGAACTCGATGTCCCTATCCTTTTCCTACGCATCAGTATCAAAATCCTTCAAGGTTCGCAGGAATGGTCTCACTTGATCGATAATATCTGTTCTCTCTCCCTACCATGTCCTACCCCGGAATGGGGAGACGTTTAACCGCAATCCACCCCAATACCCGCAACCGGCGTACCGTACTTATTCTTGCGCATTCGTCTATGCTGTGGTACCATTACCCGGTATGGCACATATCCGAGTGAATGGCGTGGATAATATCCCGAATTCGGCATCATTTTTTTTACCGAATCGTCTGGATACATCTACTCGTGCGGCACTGGAGCAGTCTCTGGGTGGTAAAAATAAAGTCGTGTATTTGGTAGAAAGTGAGCTTAAACCCCATGAAAAAATTTTAGCCGACATAGGTGATGAACGGTTTATTTCGTTTAAGTTTCGGACGAGTCGGAGTCGGGATCTGAGGGAGCAGTTGATGGAACACCTGCGGGAAGGTCATCACATTGTGTTTCTTCCGGGACGTCCGTCGCAACCTATGGGATGTTTAGCTGATGTACCGAAACCTTTTTTGATGCAACTTGGCGCACTCCATATCTCACCTGTCCCAATTTTTACAGGTTTTTATCGCCGAAATATATGGTCTGCCTGCACTACAGAAACTGAATACGACTGGGCAGTTGTGCGTATTATGCCTAAATTGACACCCGGTCCACAAACCGGTGAGCGTACCCTCGAAGCGTGGCTCTCGGCGTCCGCGGAAGAATATGAAAACCACCCTATACTTGAAAAATCGTTAGGACGTTTGTTGGTAGAAGGGTTTAAGAAAAACACAAAGTCATTGTTGATAGACGGCATGGATGGTTCTGAGCTTAATTTCACCAAATTACTTGGTGTTGCGATAGCATTGGCAGGTGAGCTTAAGCGCATTGTCCGGGAACCGCGTTTGGGTATTATCCTCCCGCCGGGTAAGGGCGGTATGATTGCTAACTATGCCTGCTTTCTGGCAGGTATCGCACCGGTAAATATCAACTATACTTCCTCCGAACCGGCTTTCCGCAGTATCATCCATCAGAGCGGTATTCGTCATTTTATCACCGCGCGCGCTTTCATGTCTCGCCTCCCGCAGTTCCCTTGGCCGGAGGAAGATTCTTTGCTTCACCTAGATGTCGTGCTCAAAGGTATCGGTATGGCGCGTATCGCTACATGGATCGCTCTCGCGCGTGTCACACCTACTTCGCTCCTCGTCCGTATGCTCGGTCTGGATGCTCACCACGGCGACGACGAAGCAGCTCTCATTTTCACCTCCGGCTCGTCCGGTGAACCGAAGGGAGTTGCCTATTCGCATCGCATGCTCATCGCAAATATCTGTCAATTAGTCAGTAAAGTTTACATCCCATCCGGGAAACGTTTTTTGTGCAGTTTACCGTTGTTTCATAGTTTCGGATTGACGGTAAGTACCTTATTGCCGCCTGTGTACGGTTACAGCATGGTGACATATCCGTCCCCGCTGGATGCGCGTTCGCTCAATGAGCTCATTAGGAAATACAGCTGTGTGCTTGTGGTCACAACACCTACTTTTGCCCGCGCTATGCTCCGCCGGGCTCAACCCGATACCTTCCGAAGTGTGCGTTATTTTATCGTGGGAGCGGAAAAATTACCGCCGGATTTATCTGCGGAGTTTGCATCTAAGTGTAAGGTGCGCCTCCTTGAAGGTTACGGTCTTACTGAGACTGCCCCGGTTTGTTGTGTGAACGTGCCGGACGCTCCGCCGTCCCCATCAAGCCCCTACTATGTCCCCGGCGATCGTTCCGGTACAGTGGGTCAGGTACTGCCCGGTCTCGCTGTGCGTATTACCGATCCGGATGATGACGATCGAGCTTTGCCCCTCACTGAACAAGGTATGATTTGGTTAAAGGGAGCAAACGTTTTCCGCGGATACACCGGTATGCCGGAACTTAATGCTCGTCTTTTTCGGGATGGTTGGTTCAAAACCGGTGACCTCGGTAGCGTCGATCTCAATGCCTTCCTTAGTTTAGGCGGTCGCCGTGCGCGTTTCTCCAAAATCGGTGGTGAAATGGTGCCTCATGAAGCAGTCGAAACCGCTATCGATGCCTGTGTGCAACGTCCACCTGATTTCCCCGCAGACCAACGCGCTGTCTGCATCGTCGGTGTCCCGGACCCTCAAAAAGGGGAAGCTCTTGTCCTCCTCTCCTGTGTCCATTCCCGTAATTTAGTACAGGCACTGGACTCTATACGTTCTCACCTCGTCTCCGTCGGTTTACCTCGTCTCTGGTGTCCGCGCGAAATCATTCCCGTC
The DNA here is from genome assembly GCA_964545935.1 of uncultured Akkermansia sp. Lineage (GTDB taxonomy): Bacteria > Verrucomicrobiota > Verrucomicrobiia > Verrucomicrobiales > Akkermansiaceae > Akkermansia. The sequence goes on from CAZJIH010000031.1 coordinate 20,848, forward strand.
GAATCTATCCCTGTTCTCCCTACCGGTAAACTTGACCTACGTGGCTGCAATATCCTCGCGCGCGAAGCCTTAGAACAATCTGAACCGGTGAACCACTGCCCCTCCGCAATGCCCGCTCCCCCGCCGCATTCGCGTTTTTAGATCACAGCCATCCAATAAGAGAAGCATGTGATTGCCAATTTTCCCGGACGACATCTCGGATATTCGCGTCTATTCGCTCAAAACCATGTCTAAACCCAACTTTTTCTGCAAGGATTAACCATCCTAGAAATGACGCGGGTTGCATCATCCGAAGAGTGGTTCTATTGGATGGCTATGATTTTTGATGGATGATTTAAGAAGCTAGCGCGCACCGTTGCGCGTCCCACCGTGGAACGAGCCAGCCAACGCCGGCGGCGCTCCTTGGCGTTGCGGCGTAAAAAAATCCTTGCGCCACGGGAGCGCCTAGAATTTCAATCAAAAATCAAAAATCAAAAATCAAAAATGCGGCGGGGAGGCAGGCGTGGTGGGCACTGTGGCGG
>CAZJIH010000032.1:0-21359 GCA_964545935.1 uncultured Akkermansia sp.
CTTCACCGGACGCTGCCAGAATGAGTGTCGCGCCCTGCTCAACGAGGAGTTTTGTATTTTCTGCCTCCTTGATGTCAATTACGGCACCACCTACCTTCAGTTCCAACGTACCCTCCTGCGCTTCCAACGTACCGGCAAATTCCGTAACACCGGAGGTCTGCAGGACAAACCCGCCGCGCCCGGTCTTGATCAAGCCGTACCCTGCCGCTTGTTTAATGCCGTTGTTGTTTGCGTCACCCACCCACGTCACGGAGAACGGAACATCGGTTTCCGCCGCCGCGGCGGGCGCGTTCGTCTGCTCCTCCGCGCTGTCCCCTACCTGAATGCGGATGGCGTCCGTGCCGCCCTCAGCCACCTGCCCGGACAGATCACTGCTCAGCGCAAGCTGCCCATCGACTTCCCCATACTTGAGCGTACCGCCGTTGAAGTGCAGTTTTGTTCCGCCGGAGTCGGAGATTTGAATCGCGGACGCGTGGCTGAGGGTCAGTCTACCGCCGGCGTGCAGCACAGCCTCCGGTATTTCATTCCCGCCCAGTGCCAGTACAAAATCCGCTTCCACTTCCCCGCGCGTTCCAGAATCATTCTGCGCGCCCACGTGCAAGGCAGTGCCTACCTTCAAACGCCCCGTCTCCGCGCCGGGCGTGAGGGTAAACTTACCGCTTTCAACGTACACGTTGTTCGGTGTTACCACTGCCGTCACCGTCAGCTCGTCCCGCACAGCACCATCGTAGAAATAAACGTCATTCTCCTTCACCTTGTCTTCGGTAAGTTTATCAGCATCATCCACGGAGAAGTTTTCGCCATTGCTACCCCATTCACCGCTTTCATCTCCTTGCCAAACCCATGTGTCACGGGAATACATGTAAACACGAAGCAGAAGCGTATCATCCGTGCTTTCCAAAGCAAAGAATGTCTGCAGCCCCTTAAACTCCTCATCCGGTTTACTGAAGGTCAGATTGCTGTTAAAGTAATCCGTCAATTTGTCGCGGTCGATCCCCTCCCAATTCACACCGGAAGCCAAACGATACACACCCGCTGCCAAGCCTGTATCGGGCACTTTGAGGAACTTCAGCTGCACTTTATTATCGGCACTCGCACCGGTAAAGTTCAGCGTACCGTCCTTCCCCTGCAGGTATGCCTCGCCGGTGCGTCCGGTCGCTTTCAGGTTTGCCATGTTGAAAGCCAAGCCGCCGAGCAGACTCTGCGCGTCATCGCTCGCCAGCTTCAGGTGCCCGCCATCGATCGTGATAGACCCCGCGTACGCTTCCACGCTGCCGTGTCCCTTCTGCGCGTTCCAACTCTTAAGACTCGCCAAGGTCAGGTCACCTCCGCCCAGCTTGGTAAAGCTGTCGTTCCCTCCTCGGTCTCCCGCACTGACCACTTTGTGCATCACGAGCATCTGCGAACCGTTCATATCCACGTTCAGCCCATCCGCCACATTCACCGCATCGAAATCCTGCAACCGCAGGGTATCCCCCAAGCCGGTCAGGTTCTTGAACGAGGTATCCTCCCCGGTACCGAAGAATTCTAGGACAGCTGCCGTTGTGTCCCAAGTGCCACTGTCCGCGCCCTCGCTGTACCCCACGGTCGAGTAGTCGTTGTTGCCGTCGCCTGTACTGTTGCGTAGGTAACCGCCGGAAAGTACCACGTAGGTACTGCGTTCATCCGCGCCCTTGCTGAGCTGCACATCGCCGGTCACCTGCACCGTCGTTTTTTTCGTGTGCACGTGCAGTTCCGCTCCCTGCCCGGTGTTGTAATTATTGCCGGCGGCATAGACACCGCCCGCTACCGCTCCGCCAAGCAATTGAACCGTGAGTTCTCCCTGCTGCGGGGGTACCTGCTCCCCATTTTCGGTGACCGGTTCCAAGGTGCGTCGGAAACTTCCTCCGAAGATATACCCGTTGATGGTACCGCCGGCGACCGTAATGTTCACGTTCCCCAGCGTCAGCTTATCCGGTGCTTTCGTATTTTCCGAGAAATGCCCGCCCACCACATTGCCGTTGACCGTGCCGCCCTTAAATTCTAGGGTGCTGTTGCCTGTGATAGTGAGTTCGTTGGTACCGCCTTGGGAATCGTTGCTGTAGCTGCCACCCACCACGTATCCGTTGATGGTACCACCGTCTACCACAAGATGTGTGCCACCCTGTATTTCACTCTTGTGTCTGCCTCCGGTTGTCCCTTCATCGATGAGTACATTCCCCGCCACCACAGCTACTTGTCCATGCGCATGTGTGCCGTCATTTCCGCTTTCGGCTGTAATACTTCCCCCGTGTATCTCGAGTGTTGTGGCGTAGGTACCATTCTGCACCCAATCCGCTTTCCCGACCGAAATAGAACCATTGGCACCGGCATCCGTCAGGTAACTTCCTGCTGCTACCAGTCCGGTAATTGCCGGTCCCTCCGCGCCTCCTGCTCCGCCGATAACCACATGCGTACCGCCATCCAACGTGATGATCCCACTCTGCACGCCGCTCATGTTCGCGTAGTCACCTCCTACGATATGGACACCATTAAACGTGCCTCCGGTTATTGTAACCATGGCGAGTTCATTCTCCCCACTCTCATGAGTTGCCGTGCCGGAGGTATTGCGGTAGAATGACCCACCAATTACAGCCGGTATCTCTGTCTGGTCCAACACCCCTTGCTTGCGAGCACCAAAGCTCCCACCGGTTATTGTCACGCTGCTTACACCGGTGAAGGTTTCCGAGCTTCCCTCGCCCCCTTCCAAACTCACATTTCCGCCGACTACCCGCCAAAAACTGCCATCCTCAATCCGCACAGTCGTATCCCCGGTGAGTACGCCGGTGTGCACCGCTAGGGCACCACTGCCCTGCTCTCCCGTGGCGTTAAACCACATACCGCCCGCTACGGCTTCCGTGTATTGCCCACCGTGTATCTCTACGAGGGTGTTGCCTATAAATTCCGTGGTACCCGCGCCGCCGGAATCGCGACGACTCGCCCCGTTGATGCCGGCGGTGAATCGATGACTTCCATTGGCGTAGATGACAATCTGCGTTGCAAACGCTCCCACCTCGGTTGTGTCGGTCTCAAAGTGCGAGGAGCGAGCCACGCCCGTTACCCCCGGTTTAGCTACAGCATAATTGCCGCCGACTATCGCCTTGTCGAAGCTCCCGGTTGCATTCTCTCCGTCTCCTTCAATGTCATTTCCTACATCCGGGGTCGCTCCGAACAGGTTCACGTATATGTTCGACGTGCCAAAAAACACCGGCCCGAGTTCATTTTTGACCGATGCTTCCGGTACATCGATCCACGCATTGCCGCCAACCACTGCCGTAAACGGTGTGCCACCCTCTCCTATCCCGTCGGAGATATGCGGTGTGTTCCCTGCATTCCCCAAGAGGGTGTAGAGGAAGATATGCGTGTGACCGTCAAAGTCGTGGTGCCCACTGTCGTTGTCTGACGAAGTAATAACACTACCGCCCACAATGCCACCGCGTACCTCCGAACTGACTGCCCCGAGTGCATTGCTGCCCGGACGAGACCCGTTGTTATCGAAGACCGAAATGAAGGTATCTCCCTTGAATCCGAAGTAGGTGTTCGTGACGTGGTTACCACCCACGATGTAGTCCACCACGCCGCCTTCTACTTGAATATGTGTGTTGCCCTGAAAGCCCAAGAACGAGCCATCTGTTCCCCCCGGCGTTGCGCTAACGCAGCTGCTGCCACCTACCAGCAGGTGGTAGTGGTTGTTGCCGGCTGCATCCGGTCGCAGTACGATGAAGCTCTTCCGCGATTCCGATGCCGGCGTTTCACCTGCCCTGTACACGGAACCGCCCACGATACTCAGGTGCGTCTCCTTGGCATCGTCCGCGCCTTTTGTCAGCCGAATGCCGGTGATTTTCCCGTTGTTTTCGTAGAAGGTGTCCCCGACCACAGTCACTCCTTCCGTGGTACCTGCCCCTGCCAAACTCAGCACCGCACTCGTGAAGTCTGTTGCCGTCGCGTCTTTTTCCAATAGTTGATTGAGCGGACCTCCGGTGTACGCCGCGGCATAGCCGGTCATCTTGCTTTCATCCGGTCCACGGTGATTTTCATTCGCTCGAACCACTCCCCAATTAAGATCATACTCCGTGGTGCTGTTGGTTATCCACTCGCGGGTGATGTACAGATGTTCCGTGTCCTGACCGCCCTCCGTTCCCCACCTCAGAGTAAAGTCATCACCGGTACTCAGATGAAAGTATTGTTTCAACTCCGCTACATCTTCGTTATTTCCGATAATTCCGAGACATAACTCGCTGTTGAGGATGCTTTCATCTTGGCTATTCACTTCTATGGTCAGGGAGTTGCCGTCTGTCAGGGCACCGGTAATCTTCCCGATATCGAATTCCAGTAAATCGCCTGCCGTCGGTACTTTCCCATTTACAGGATCGTACACAAAAGTCGCGTCCCCTCCGAATACGAAGGTCCCAACCTTAAGCTTACCCTGACCAACTATATGCAAACTACCATCGAGTTGCAGCGTCCCGATGCTAAAGCTCCCCGCTCCGGTCTTCTTCAGTGACTTCCCGGAATCTACCACAGCTGTGGTCAGCGACCCATCGGTTTTGTCCTGTGCCATGTCAATGACGCCTTCCGTTCCGAAGTCCAAGGTTCCGGTAATTGCCCCTGTGTAATCCTTGAGGGTGTCGACTTCCACATGCTTTGTGTTGCCATCGGCTTCACTGATGCTCAGACTATTCCCGCCGGTCAGTTCCTTGATGTGAATTGTCCCGGATGCGCGTCCGGTTTCTAAGCCAATCTTGGACCTATCCCCGATTACCTCTACTTTTTCAAAGTTGATTACCGAACCGTTGCCGGTCAACCCGCTCATATCGATGGTGCCGCCGTTCAGTTGTACCGTGCCGGTGATGATGTCGCCCGTAGCCGCCGAAAGGATGGCACCGCTACCGACTTCCGTATTTTGCACCGTCCAAGCACCGCTTCCCTGTGCGTTTGCTATGAGTTTGCCCTCACTGACGAGTACCTTCCCGCCGGTCACATAGTGCAGCTCTACCTCCCCACTTCCCTTCTTTTCCAAGGTAATGCCGGTACCCAAGGTGAGTCTCTGTCCCGCTTCGCCGCCGATGGTGCTCTTTTCTGTCCCCGTGTAGTTCAATACGAGCTTAGCACTGTCCGCCGCACCATCCACTCCCGTAAGCAAGTTCACCGTCCCGGCTTTCCCCATTTCGATGTTCCCTACGGTCAGATCGCTCCCCAAGGCTAAAAGATTACTCCCCGTCTGTGTGCCATCAAACACCAAGGTGCCGGTGAAGTCCGTCGAGTTACCCATCCAATTCAGTGCCGCATTCTCACCGCTGCCGCTGTTCTGCACGACAAGGCTGCCGGAACCGGTGAGTCTCTTGCCGCTCCCCTGCGTGACGGCATTGCTGCCGGTCGCTCCGTCAAATATCAGCTGTGTGTCTGCCCCGAGGTCGATGTTCCCCTCCAGCGTGCTCCCAAGTAGCGTTTGCCCGCCTGATTCCATGGCTAGCATAAGTTTCACACCTTGCTCGAATGTTAAATTCGTGGCACTACCACCGCCTTCCACAATCTTGACTGTATGCTCATCCGTTGCATTAACATTGAAGGTACCGCCATAGCCTTCTTCCGTGCCACCGAGGAACCCAATTTCTATGTCCGCATCCAATCTTACAGTACCGGACAACGTCAGGTACAAACCACCCGTAAATTCGCCGGCTCCCCAAGCTTCCTTTACCAACAGAACAGTACCGGTTCCTCCTACCCGTAAACCATTACCTCCCACAACCTTGCCATTCAATTCTACGGTTCCGCCACCTTGTATCGCCCCCGCACCTTCGCGTAAATCCAATGCTACATTCTTCTGCCCGGCACCACCTAGGAGGTCCGTTTGCGCACCGGTTACCACAAGTGTGCTGCCACCGGTCGCTTCCAAATAGGCGTAGGTCGCGAGCCCCGTACCATCGGGAGTCCCTGTCCCGTCCCCCATCACCACCTTCTGTACCGTGTAGGTATTCCCCTCACCGCTCACTCTGAAGTGAACTTCGTTCCCCGATCCCTCCGCTGCGGTTAAATCTACCGTGGTCGCTACAATTCCTGATGTGACACTATCACCAGCCAAGCCGGATATTTCCACCGTCCCGCCGCTCACTGTAATTGCCCCGGCGTGTTGGAGATTCGTGGCTTCTGTGTCGGCGACCATCTTGGTAAGTTTCAACGTAGCTATCCCGACTTTCGTGAGCGCATGTCCCTTTGCATCGAAACTGCCGTTGACCGTCAATACTTCTGATGCCGTCCCATTCCCGGTATTAGAAACTCCCCCGACCGCTATTTTTGCATCTTCTTCTAAGACAATATTCCACTCACAGGCTGGATTGTGCGAACTCGGACTTCCATTAAACCCATGATTCCATACGGCAAAGGCTGCTTCAGATGCTAATTTGCCGTCATCCGTACCGGCCGCCCCGTCACCAGCAAGGGAAGTAGCTCCATCCCCCGCCAAATGCAGTGTTACACCCGAAGCTGTCATCGATGGAGCATTCATTGAAAGCCCAGCCCCGTTTTTCACCCAGATATTCTTTACATGACCAAGTCTTAGCGGGATAGCATTACCCGATGAACCTACCGTAAGACCGGTTCCGCTCGCCAACTCGAGGTGTTCCAGCGTTGCAGTCCCCTGAACACCATCAAGAAGGGAAATGATCACAGCGTGAGTCAAACCGGTACCCGTGTTTAGTTCAAGAGTACCCGCACCATGTACAAAATTTTCGCCATTTCCGGTTGTCCACGATGCACTGTTCCCTACCACGAACCTTCCACCCTCCTTCACCTCAATTCCGCCGAAGTTTTTATTCCCGGTTGCACTTACCTCCACCGTCACCCCGTTCTCCACCACCAAACCTGCACCTGCCACAGTGCTACCGTCGCCGCCGAATGTTACATCGATGTCCTGCGTCTGCCCACTCTGACCTATCGTAAGCGAATGTGTCCACGACGTATTACCGTTGAATGTTACCGTGCCCGGTCCGGTAATACTCGGTGCGTCACCGGAGAACGTCACCGGCACATTGAACGTCGCGCTTGCACCGGTTCCGGCGAGGGTCAGGTTGCCACCGACCGTGATGGAGTCATCCGCTCCGCCGTCCTTGGCATTGAATGTGTAAGCCGCTCCGTTAAACTCCACATTAGCCGGTCCCACGGTTCCTTCCACCTGTACCGTCAGGGTGGTCTGTCCATCGACTTGTCCGAAAATCACACTGTCACCGCCTTGGAAGAAATCCTCTTCACTTCCTACAGTCCACATCGTGTCCCCATGGTCTTGCCAAACTCCGTCTGCCGCTGTCTTCCAAGTCAGGGTAGCAGCTTGGCGCATGAAGCAGAGCAAACCATCGTCTGTGATGCCCCACTCCACCCCACCAGCCAGAGTTCCACCTTCCGCTTGAATGATGCCTAAGAGAGCATCCTTCATCGCTTGATCGAGCCCGCTTGCAAAGAGCTGCAAACCATCCCAATTCTTGCCCTGAGCAAATGCTCCCGCAGCGAGTTTTACCTGGAGCGTCAATCCTTCCAACAGATCGGCACTCTCCACCTCAAATAGCCTTTCCCCGGTAGCTCCATTGCTCGCGTCTACCACGATGGTACCGCTGTAGTCAATCCCTTCACCCAGTGTCAACTCCACATGTTCGCCGAGCGTTAAACCGTCACCGGCTGCACCGAATTGCAGCGTAGTGCCACTCGCAGCTGCCGCTGCCGCCGCAGCAGCACCTGCGGCTCCGATGTGCAACTGCGATGCGCCACCTCCCCCCGGCGATGGTGCTGCCGCCACACTCAGTTTTTCCAGAGTCCACGCTCCCGTGCCCAGCTGCAGGTCGCCACCACCCTTCCTCAACACCACGTTCTTCAGAGTAGCGCCGCCGCCCAACTGCAGCACCGCTTGCCCCTCCGTGCCGTCCCCGAACAAGTGAATATCCCCCGTGTAACCCGTAAGCGAATCCACTACCAACGTGGCAGATGTACCGTCTCCTCCCTGTACCCCCAACGCACCGGAACCGGTCAGTGTCGTAATATGACTCCCCGCACCGAAGTTCTGAGCAGAACCCTCCGCCAACTCCAAGGTCACACCCGCTCCGAAGACAATTCCCTCCGCCGCTACAGGATTGTGCCCGGTTACCTTTACTGTGGCATTTCCGGACTCAGCGGAAGCCCTCGTGAAGTGTCCGCCTGCTGAATTTCCGCCATTTGCAGTTGTAGCAGTGATGCCCGCCGTGGTCAGTGTAATACCATCGGCAAGCTGCACGGTAATATCTGCTTTATTACTCTTCTCAAAACGGATGTGACCGTGAAAACTTTCACTGCTGCCGGTAATAGCCAGCGTATCCGTACCGGCATTGGTGCCGGAAAGAATAATATCTCCGTTGCCCTGTAAGGAACCCACCGTGAGCGTTCCGCCATCGAAACTCACCTGTGCTGTCTGTTGCAGCTCCATGTACCCCGTCGTGGTGAGAGATGCACCCTCTCGCAGTGATAGCGTGAATTTCCTCAAAAATGGGGTATTGGAGCTAAAATAGGCACCGCTCCATTCTTTATCATTCGAACCAAGTATGAGGTTGGCTGTGCCGAGCTCCCTGCTGTTACCCCCACCCGCAACCGTCATCCCTACATCGTTAACGTAAATATTTTTCGCATTCAAGGTGAGATTAATATCTAGTTGGAACTCAGCGTTACCCTTATAACTGGTGTTACTTTCCTTCGTGAGCCATAGATTGTCGCACGTAATACTGCCGTTCAGAATTGGCGCAGCACTGCAATTGTTGCAGAGAATCTTAACGTTGACGCTCTCACCTCCTCCGCTGTATTGAGTACCGTTACCGTTACCGTCCACTGAAAGTTTGATATTTCCGCTTGCGCCAAGCGCTTTGGAACCGTCAGTCCAATCTCCGGTAATCGCTGGTCCGGTAAACTCAGCCGTTCCGCCCTGCTGACTGCTATCCACTAACATCATCCCATCACCGGAGACTGCCAGTTTCTTCCCGGATGTAACTGTCTCCCCATTAATGGTCACTCTCCCCAATGTCGCATCATCCAATCCCTGAATTCCCCCCTCAAAAAACCAGAATGGGTCATCAAAATTTGTATCACTGCATTGCAGGTCAATCTTCAAATCTGCACCAACTGTAGCACCGGAACCCAATACCAAAAGCCCACCTTCGTCGATAGTCAGCGTCCCTGTTCCCGTCACTTCTCCGCTCAGATCAAGCCGGCTGCCGTGCTCCAGTGTCAAGGTACCGGTAAGCGACATGCCGTTTTGGAAGGTCGCGTGGATGCTGTCCTTGATGTCGATAGTACTCTCCGCTTCCGATACCACCTGCAAATTTGTTGTCAGACTTCCGATTCCGCCCTTGGCTGTCAGCGTCAGGGTTTTCCCTTGGGCAATCAGGAATTGGTTATCGATACTGTCTGCATGCGAGCCATCTTCATTAAGCTTTGATGCGAGGTACGTCAGAGTCAAGGTTTTTCCTCCACCGATAACCCAATCTCCATCGCTGCCCAATTTAACAGATGCACACTCCAACGACGTGCTTGACCCGATGCGCACCTGAACAGTTTTACCTTCCTCTGCTTGGAAACGCATTCTCTGCCCCTCTATACTACTACGACCGCTATGATTATCAAAGGTATAGGTTTTATCCGTAGCATCAATGATCAAACCGCCGAGATTAAAGTAATCTTTCCAGTCGCACTTGATGGTATCGTTCTCGATTGCACTGTCCGCGGTAATATGCAAAGTGTCGTGCGTACCGGCCTCTGTGCTCGCCCAGAATTTGCCATAGGAAGCCGTACCTGCGTCCAAATTTGGTAATTTAAAATCCGTTAATCCCCCGCTTCCGTCACTCTCAACCACATACTCCGTGCCCGAGCATTCCACATCTTCGGTAGTTTCGTCACCGTAAGTCCACGTGACCTGTGATGCGGTAGCGAGGGAAGAGGAAGCGAGCGACCACGTGAGGGCGGCTGTGAATAAAGTTCCCGATGCGAAAGTAACAGAAAGAGGCGCGAGCGATGCGACAGCTGCGAGGCAAGCTAACAGCGCCTTACGGAGTCCGTTTGGAAGTCTAAGTTTCATGGTATGATGATAGGTAAAATGATTGAATACGAAGGAACCACCGACCACCCAGCCGGAATGTTCCGTGTGTCCACGCATTAGATTATCTCATTTTAAATGCCATGACCATGAACGATGTGCTTAGTATCGGATTATCAATGACTTATGTTTATCTGAGCCAAAAATTCGGCAGGCTCAGGCTGTCATTTTTTCTCCTAGTGATATGCCCTAATTTATTTTTTTTGAGGGAAAATGCAATTTTTAGCTTGTCAACTGCATTTAAAATGAGATTTACACTGGGAGGCGGACATGGGAGAGGGACTACGGTTCACCTGTTACTGAACCTCTGCCCATCACACACGCCGAGGGGAAGCCTTCCGTTGCGCGTGATTTTTTACGGCACACCTGTCCCAATAAAATTTCCGAAAATTGCCGCAATGCTAGTTCCCATGCATGTTACAGACGCTCTGCGTACCGAGGGAGCTTCAACCTCACGGGTGCATGGATTTAGTTCCCACGCATCATTTCGGCTTTGCATCCTCCCGCCGTACCTGCGCAACTCCGTTGTGCCTAACTGTTTGACTTCGTACGTCGTCCTTCGTACTTGCCCTCCCCCGCGTCTTCCTGCCGTCGAGTCATCTCCCTCCACTAAGTCTTTCATTTTCTCGGGACAGATGTGGATTTTTTCGTCGGGGTGGAAGAAGGTGCTTGACATGGGCAGGGAGGGATGTTAAGATGGCGTGTATGAAGTGGAAATTATCGTACATAGTAATCATATTAGTGGGATTGCTTGTTGGGTATGTGATAGATCCTCTCATTTTTCCGGGTGGGGAGAAGGTAGAACAACCGAAGGAGAAAAAAACAGAGAGGGTGGTAGAGGTAGACATACAAAAGAAAGAAGACGAAGTACCGAAGGAACCGGAACCGGAACCGATAGTAGATAATACAAATGAAGAGCCGGAGGAACCGGAACCGGTCATAGAAGATAGCCCGGAGGAGGAAGATGATGAAGATCAGGAGAGTACAGATATTACCAAAATGCGGATGGCAAGGGGCGAGGACACGGGGAAGCGTCCGGTCCAGGAGGAGAAGATAAAGAGTCCGATAAAAGATACGGAATGGCGCAAACCAAAGGTACTTGAAATGAAGTTAGCGAAGCGCATACGCAATGGATTAGGGAGTCGGATAGATGAAGAGCATGTGTTAGCTTTTATCAGCAAACCCGAAAATCGCCTCATGATAGCACAGTGGGAAGTCTTGCACCGAGCGGATATGGATGCTCTCACGGAATTGCTGCGGGACAAGGAGGTAGCGAATTCTCTTGCTGTGTTGCTCAATGATTTGCCGTGGGTTAGTTCATTTGTATATGACGGAGAGATGTGCAAACCGGAAATAGCTTTGGCAATGATACAGCAATTTCGCAAAGCTGACCCGGACATGGACAACGACATATTGTACGACAACATGAAGGTAAAGCCCGGGGTGAAACGACGTGTAGCGGCTGCGGTAGCGGTAGAGTTCACGAGAAATAATTGGTACGGATCCGGGACACCTCTGACGAAGGAGCAGATAAAATACTACAAGGACACCGGGATACCTCTACCTGATATCGGACGAGATTCCGGGAGAAAAAAAGGCCCGGTAAAAGATAATTTCCGGCTTGCGCGGGAGAGGTACCTCTTTTTTGCACAGAGTTGGGACCAAGGGTTGCTTAATACCTCCTTCGGCAATTTACCTGATTGGTTGCTGCACTTTCCCTGCGGATGGAAAGGTGACAGTCCCTTCGGCACAGCAAGTACCATGCGGTGGTTACGTGACAACACAGCTGCCCCGGCACGGAAATACTTGGGTATGTGCAGCCAAGTCCCCTACCTACCTCTTAATAAGTTCGGTGATACTATATTTTCCAAGTATTACTACCAACCCTTCGATGTCCACTACCCCGGTAACTTTGCGAAAGAGACCCGCGACATCGGAGCTGTCTGCGGTGGTCTCTCCCACTTCGGAACATCCTCTGCCTGCGCCAACGGCGTCCCGGCTTTTACCATGGGAGAACCCGGTCACTGCGCGTACGCGGTATATGTCGACGGTCAATGGCACCCAACCAACACCATCTCCGAAAAGAGGGAACCTCATTACCCCGTGTGGGGACTTCATCGGTGGAGTGCGCTGCAGATGATGACCGAGATGTACCATGACGGGCAGCGCACGCGTGACGCGCAGATGATATGTAGTCTCGCCGCTTTATTATCGCAGAACAAGAATCCGGTTAACGGATTAAAACTTTACGAGATAGCAGTACGGATGCAACCTTTGTACAATCCTGTATGGACGATGTACATGGAAACGGCGGCGAAACACCTCAAGAGGCGTCCGACAAAGTATTTAGGTGTCAATGACTTTATCTGTTCATACGTAGCTCCCAAACATCCGGAGATGTGTGCGAGGTACCTTACCGAAACAATATACCCGACTCTGCTCAATGTACTCAAGACGACAAAGCAAAAGATGGTAGCTTTTAAGAGTTATTATGAAAATTTGAATGAGAATGAGAAGGCGGAGTGGGATATGGAAAAAATGCTCAACATGCAATATGATTCACTGGGGAAGGCTAGACCTCCGAAAATGGAATTTTTCCAATTGATATCGGACAGTGTACGGAGACGTCCCACCTTCGGAGCAGCACTCAGTTGGGCAGTAAGACGCGCTTACGTAGAAGATAAACAAGTAGGGGAGAGGGTACGCAAGATGGTCGATAAGATACTGGAAGATTTGCCCAAAGATATGCCGGATTATGAAACGACACGGGTATTACTCAAGGCATCAATCATACGAGCGGCAGAAGAAATGACAGCCCTATCTCTTGCCAGTCAACGTGGAAATGGTCAAGATAGAGAATTTTATCTTGACCTAGCTAATGAATACAGTAAGGAATTTTTGAAACCCGGAGAAAATAATATGCCGGAATTTACACCACCGCGTGGACATCTTATATCGCCGGGGGGGGTGGTGATGCTGTGTAAATTGAACGATGGCAAAGTGACGAGTCAGTATGACCCAAAGCAAGAGAGTATTGCAAACCATGCAGCAGCCCTGACCACGCAAGGGGGAGCTATTATCTCCGAAAAAGGAAAGCATCAACAGGTTATCGTCGAGCTACCCAAGCGTACAAATATCGGCGGAGTCGTCATTGTGCCGCTAGGGGATAATTGCAAGGCATACAGAGAATGGTACGTAGAAACTTCCCGTGACGGTAAAACTTGGGAATTATTGGCAAATTTACCCGATGAATCGGAGAAACCTTGCGTTGTTGTCAGCGTGGAACACTCATGTCCGGCGGCACGTTACATACGGATAGACTCCGGTGCAGAACAATGCCAAGGAATACAATTCAAAGCTATATTAGTATATGATAACAAGAAATAAAATAGCAGAACACCTACGGATAATGTGCTTGGGGATGATGGTGCTCTCGGCATCAGTGTGGGGACAGGGATTTGTGCCGGATGAGGATTATACCCCGACAGTAAGTGAAGATGAGAACGGTGCTGCAACCGAAAAGGAAGCGAGTGAACAGGAGCAAAAACCGACGGAACCTGCTAACCCACGACGACCGGCAACGTATCAGGAGGCACTGGCAGCCGCCGGTGATGATGGCATCATGGTATACTGTTACGGACCGGATTGGAATCAGCGTAGTGTACGCATGTTGAAATCCTTTTGGATGAGTAAAGAAGTTGAGAATGCCAGTGGTAATGCTCTGTTGGTAGCGGTACCGGTTTATGAATATCCTACCCCTGCGCAAAAGGAGCGGGCGGATACGATATCCGCCGGACTTCCGGGAATACCCTTCGGGGTATGTCCGACGGTGATGATGCTGGATAAAACCGGTAGAATGTATATCAATTTACCCGGCACGGATTACTTAGGGGATGAAAAAGGAGGAGTGGGCGTGGCAAATATAGCCAAATACTTGGCGGATCACCGTAAGATGCTGGAATTATTGAAGAAAGCGGAAGGGTTGCAAGGTGTGGAAAAAGCTAAAGTACTCGGAGAAATAGGTGATTTACCGATAAAGAAACCCGAAGGTCTCGTGCAAATGTTGAAAGAAGCTGACCCGAGTGACTCTACAGGGCTTGTGCGTCGTAATACGCACGTAGCTCTGGATTTCCTGTACAAACAAATGGACACAAAAGATGGGTTCCTGAAGCAGGATTTTCATAAGACTCTCCAAGACCTTAAGGTTGAAGGTATGAAAGTGGTTAATGATAAGGCACTGCGTCCGGAGGACAGACAAGCCGCATACTGTTTGCTAGTAGGGCAGGCACGCCGCGAAGAAGGAGGCAGCAAAAGTATGAAAACCATGGTCAAGGATGCAGTAAAAATCGCGCCGAAGAGCTTCTACGGAACTTCTCTGTCCAGTGTGAACCAGCTATGGGGTTCAGAACGAGCGGACGAAACAGCCGAGCAAAAGAGGGAACGCCGTGAAAAAGAGAGGGAAGCTGACAAAAAACACCGGGAGCACGAGCGCGATGTGCGTAATTCGGAGCGCAGAACAAATGTTGAGTAAGTCCCCCGATACTTACCCGGTCGGTGCCGGAGCACGGGCTCCCCGTGTGGAATGTCGCGTGTTCATGGTGTGGTTGTGCGGTGTTTTTCTTTTACTCGGAGGTATTTGTAGTGCGCAATACACTCTCATCCAAAGTAAAGACTATCGCGAAGCCGGCGGGATGCTTAATTTTCTGGGAATCGAAAATAAGGGCTACCGTATGGATGTCCGCTTTTTCCATTCGTCTACACACGAATTGTGCTTAATTGATGAAGGAGATGGTACACCGATCTACGGTACCCTAGAGGAAGCTATGCAATGCAATTCCTGTGTAGCCGGGGTAAACGGCGGATATTTCTCAGCGGATAGCAAGCGTACACCCCTCGGTTTAACCCGCCATAAGTCACTTTCTATTTCCCCTTTTGCATGCGGTCGTTTTACGGTAGCCGGTACCCTCTTCGATACGGGGAAAGATATTTACCTCGTGCGTAGTTCTCTTCTGCGTACTCCTGTACGCGCTATGCGTGAAGCTATTCAGGGCGGTCCCTTCCTTGTGGATAATTATCGTATTGTCTCCGGTCTAGAGCGCTCCCGTAAAACGATACGTACATTTGTCGCTACGGATGGGCGAGGTATGTGGTGTCTCGCCGTTACCTCCCCTCTCACTCTGCACCAACTGGCTACTATCTTAGCGTCTCCTGATTCCATGGGCTCCTTCCGTCCCAAATATGCCCTCAACCTAGATGGCGGTAGTTCCTCTGCCTTCTGGGACGGCGAGGCGTGTATCAGTCGTCCAAGTGTTAAAGGGGTGCGTAATTACATAGGGATTAAACCACGTTGAAGTGCAGCATTTACGATTTCCGATTGGAGAAGTCACGTGTACCCCACTTGCGTTTAACCCCGTTTGACCTTGTACTTGCTCTCTCCCTCCGCTGAGCCTTTAGTTTTTCTAAGGCAGGTATAAAACTCCTACATCTTAAAGTGTTCACCTAAATATATTCTTCGCGTTTTGGGGTCGTTGGCGATCTCTTGAGCGTTGCCGTGTTTAATTACTTTACCTTCGAAGAGGATGTAAGCACGGTCGACGATACCTAAGGTTTCGCGGACATTGTGGTCGGTGATGAGGATAGAGAGACCGTCTGTTTCACGTAAAGAAGCCACGATATGCTGGATATCCTGTACGGCGATAGGGTCGACACCCGCAAAGGGTTCATCAAGCATAAGGAGTTTAGGATTAGAAGCTAAGGCACGAGCTATGGTGAGACGTCGTTTTTCACCGCCAGAAAGTTGCAGGGCCTGACTCTTACGCAAACGACTGATGTTAAAACGCTCCATCAATTCATCGGCAATTTGTTTTTGTTGACGCCGAGAGATATCGGAACGGGTTTCAAGGATAGCCATCAGATTATCCTGTACATTTAATTTACGGAAGATAGATTCTTCTTGAGGGAGGTACCCCATACCGAGGCGGGCGCGCAGGTGCATCGGCAGATGCGTTACATCCTGACCGCAAAATGCCACACTGCCTTCATCCGGGCGAACCAATCCGGCTACCATGTAAAAAGAAGTCGTTTTTCCGGCACCGTTCGGGCCGAGTAAACCCACAATTTCACCAGTGCGCACATCCATGCTGACGTGGTCAACCACACAACGTTCTTTGTACGTTTTGCAAAGACCTTGGGCATGTAAAAGCGGTAAATCGGCATCCGGTGTATTCATTTTTTCGTTTGAGATTTTTTCTTATGAGTGTCAACTTGACGGTGGAAATGCGAGGCAGCGGTAGTTTGGTGCTCACCCGTAACATGTGCATTATCCTTAGGATCAATCGTAATGCAGGCATCGCGTCCGGAAGCAATGTGGGTGTTATCGGCATCCATAAGAGTCACCCTCGCCCCCCGCAAGTATATATTACCCGATTTGTGATTAAAGAAAAGTGAATCTCCGTCCGCTCGCCGCAATTTACCTTCCGCATCCTTTCCGGCGATACGAACATTCTTAAAAGCGGTTGCTTCATCAATACTTTCTCGGAAATCATCGTTCGGTTTACCCGGGAGAAGTCGTATAAACATCGCACCGTCACACTGCATACTCATTTTTACGGTACGCAAAGACCCGCCTTGTTCGGTAGAAGCCTGACGCAAACCGGAGTACGGGTAATTTAAGTGCGGATATTTTTGTGGGGGAGGATGCGGTTTTGGCTCCTCGGTAAGTTCGGCATCTAATTTTCCGTGAGCGGTTAAAATACCGTTCGGTGAATTGATAGTAGAATCGGGCCCGAGGGTAAGAAGTCGTTTCATACGCGCGAGATGAATAAGTTGCGTACACCGGATATCAGACATTCCATCCTTTCCCGGAAGCTGCGCGTGCAACTGTGTACCCGTAGCCGTAATATCCCCATTCTCATCCACCATCACATCCCCCCCATGCAGCTTATCACTTTGTGCATCGAGTAAATAACCACCGTAACGTACATGACTTGTGACCCCGTCTACCGAATGTAAATGAGCTGTTCCACGTATAACATGCGCCGATAACTCATCGCAGCTCGCGTCCATTTCCTGTTGTTCGGAAGTAGCCGCGCTGTGTAATTTAACATTTCCCTGCGCCGTAAACCGTAGCACTCCCTGTTGGTGCGCAATGGACATATTAGGCAAGCCCTCCTTACGCACCGGAGGCGGTTGTACAGCTTTTTGCAAGTATACAACCGCCTGCCCGGTGCAACTGAATTGAGTCAGGCTATCCTGCGTCTGAAGCCCCGCAGGAAATGTCACCTTGTTCTCCGCTGCGTCGTACAGCAATGTCCCCTTTGTCGTATATGTGCCGATAACTGAAGCTGTCTTTGCACCACGCGGGGCAGGACGTTCGTAGATACCGGTAATGACATCGCCGCTGACACTTGCGTTACCGTTTGGTTCTAAGTTAATGACACCGTTTGTACGGAGTGTTTGTTTACCGTAGATTAAGGAACACGCAGTGCCCTCTATACGGCTCGCGCCGGTGGCGGCGTTGTAGGTAAGTACATCTCCGGTGGCATGTGATTCCGGTTGTCCCTCCTTCGCCGCGCGATCGCACACAACATGACCGCGAGCCGCAAGCCTCTGCATCGGTCCGAGTCGCATCCCCGTGAATTGAGCGAATGCCCCCTTCTTTTCCGGAGCAGGTTGTTTCCCCGGCGCGAAGGTAATGCACATTTGTTCTTCGCTGCTGATACGCTCACTCGAGGATGTCAGTGTAGCCGGTCCGTCTATGGTTAGAGTACGTGTGGCAGCATTGTAAAAGAGCGGGCCGCGTTGAGCCGTGAGCTCGTAATGTTCGCCGTCCCGCGTGAATTTTCCCACCACACGTGCCCCTAGGAATAATACGTTCCCGGAGGGTGCGGCGTATGCCCACGCCGGTGTTCCGTCCTCCTGCTCGTGTAGTATCAGCAAATCCTCTCCCCGGTGTATGGTCAGAGAAGGTTCGCGGTGCAAACCTTCCAAAAGTGCTCTACTCCCGGGTTCATCTACCGCCGCATTTTCGGCGACAATAAGCGTGGGAGGTTCCGGCGGAGTCGGTGGTTTTGTGGGTTGCGAAGGGGTCGGATGCGGTGCCGCCGGAGCTATTCCTTCCGTCGTGGGTGGCTTCTTTTCTGCGGGTTGATCCGTGCTTATATCCTTCGCCGCAGCTTCCTTTTCTTTCTCCGGCATCAACAGGTACAACCGATGCGCCGCGCGTAGCTGAAGTCGCTCATTGTTCAAACGTACATTGCCGACGTAAATGAGACAGGAGTGCAGGTTATCAAAATACATTCCGCTGTCGGCTACTACCGCCGTTGTTCCGGGGAGTATTTTCGGCATTTCGGAGTGAGGATTGAAAGGTACCTCCGGAAGTTTGCCCAATTTGGCTAATTCATTTTCCGCTTGTTCCGTTTGTTGTTCCATCTCTCGCATCTCGACCATTCCCTGCGGTACAGGCGAAGCATCCTGACCGTTTATCAGGGGAATGACGGCAATAGCAAGAAGCAGAAAAATGCGCGAAAAGGAAGTCATGGTGTAGCTTGCTCGGACGACCGAATGACAGTATGCACCGGACCCATGAGAACCCCGCAACGTGTGCCATTGTGGAGAACTCCCCCATGAGCATGTACACTGTACCGGGGATGCAGCAGAGTAACAATGTTGTTGCGAGAGACCAGCAACTCGGTACGAAAGTCGTAGTGGGCAGTTGCCATCCGTATTTGAGTTGTTTCCCCGGTCAGGCTGTACATATAGCTCTGAATACGTTCCATACGGGCTTCATGCCGCGAGAGAACTTCCATCAAATTAGCTGTCAACAAACCGGTTACACGATGATTTTCATAACGCGGCAAGGATATACCGCGTACAATACTCCCCGGGGGTAAAAGTTGCAGGGCGGGAAATTCCCCCGGGCCGGATGTCTTCTCCGCTACCGCTCCCCGTACGCTCCCTACGGCAATGACCGATACCAACAATACCGCTATTCGTAAGATGTATTTCATGAACAACTATCTTTTTGCATGGCATCCCACGCACTGCGTACCAATTGTAAGTTCCTTAATATACGTTCCAAGTCCGCCAACCTGATTTGACTGGGACCATCACTTAACGCACGGTCGGGGTCTCTGTGTACTTCCATAAATATCCCGTCTACCCCGACCGCCATCGCCGCATTGGCCAGAATAGGTGCCATCTCGCGATCCCCACCGCTCGCTCCGCCCAATCCACCCGGTCGTTGTACGGAATGGGTCGCATCGAAAACTACCGGATACCCGAATTCTCGCATCCACTTCAACCCTCGCATGTCGACTACTAAGTTGTTATACCCGAAACTGCTTCCTCGTTCGCAGAGCATAAACCTCTCGCATCCGAAAGTCAGCATTTTATCACAGATATTTCGACAATCCCACGGTGCGAGGAATTGACCTTTCTTGATATTCACGGGACGTCCGCTTTTTGCGCAGGCTTCGAGTAAATCACTCTGGCGACACAGGAAAGCCGGTACTTGCAGTAAATCAACGTATTGAGCGGCATACTCAGCCTGACTTTCCGTGTGGACATCCGTAACTACCGGAATTCGAAGTTCTTTGCCGATCTCCGAAAGAAAACGGCACCCTTCTTTTATACCCGGACCGCGGTAACTCTTAGCACTCGTGCGATTCGCCTTGTCATACGACCCTTTGAAGATAAACGGTACCCCGACCCGCGCGCATATCTCCTTGATACTCCGTGCCATTGCCCACGAAAATTCCTCATTCTCTAAGGTACAAGGCCCCAACAGATAAAAGGGTTTTCCCCCGCCTATCTCTACATCTCGTATCAGGTATTTCATACGCAATCCCATTCTCTGTCACCCACTATACCATACACCCACTCAAATGTCAATACCACCGCGCCCACGTCATCAATTGAGCAAACATCCATCGAGTGAGGATTGATAATTACGCACGACAATTTCAGAAAGTTTTCCGCGTTTAGAAGCTTGAGAATTAACGTTTCTCGCTGCCCAAACCCTTTCTATAACATAATCGGAGTACAACTCTTCGAAAAATCTATCCCCGTCATTCATCGTATAACAATCTGAATTACTGAGCATAAAAGTACATCCGATTTCGGTTATCTTATCACAGAATTTTTTCAGCCGCACTTGATCGCTGTCATCAAAACCTTCTTTGCTGTAGTCATTAAAACACGAGGTAGGACTCAGCGGACGATACGGGGGATCAAAATAAAAGAACGTTTTACCTCCTGTTCTACTGATAGTCTGCTCAAAATCACCTGTCATAATTTCCACATTTTGAAGAAGTTCACTATCATACATGATTGTATTTCTGTCACAAATGGTCGGAGATTTATATTTACCGAAGGGAACATTGAACTGCCCCTTTTTATTGACACGGTATAGTCCGTTAAAACAGGTTCGATTAAGAAAAATAAAGAGCGCGGACATTTCGACGGTGTTCAATGCCCCGGAATTGTATCGAGCACGCTTTTCAAGGTAGTAAATCCTTTGCGTCTCCTCCGTCGGTAAAGTATCATACTCCCTTTGCAACTGCTCCAGAACACCCAAGAGCTCCCTGGGACAATCTCGGATAACTCTGTAACAATTCGTCAAATCCGCACTAATATCATTTATGACGACCGATGAGATATTGGGATACGTGCGCAACAAATAAAAGAGCATAGCCCCACCGCCGATAAAAGGTTCTATGTAGGTAACATTCGTCCATGACGCAAAATCAGCAGGGAGCAATTTCCGGAGTTGTTCCATAAGCTGCCCCTTGCCGCCGACCCACTTGATGAATGGTTTCCCGCCTACCATCTTCCGCATAAATGATAGCATTGAACTACATTAAAAACAAGCAAAAAAACGCATCACGCGCATGTGGGACTCCCCGACTGAACCGCTGCCCCTCCACGGCACACCACATTGCCCGCACCCAATCCGCCCCACCGCATTTACGATCTCAGATTTACGATTAAAAAAGTTAGCGCGCTGAACCGCAGTCCCTCCACAGCACACCCCGTTGCCCACCTCCAATCCGCCCTGCCGCATTTACGATTTTAGATTTACGATTGACGATTTAAGAAGTTAGCGCGCTCCGTTGCGCGTATCAGGAGATAAAGTTAGTTACAAAGCAAAGCCGTGGCGTACCGCATGTGCTGCTCCTTGGCTTTGCATCGTAATAAATCCTTGCGCCACGGCAGCGCCACTATTCTCAATCAAAAATCT
>CAZJIH010000033.1:0-21051 GCA_964545935.1 uncultured Akkermansia sp.
CATGTGGTGGTGGGCTCGTTTCCGCGGTGGGACGCGCAACGGAGCGCGCATTATTGGTAAATCAAAAATCTAAAATCAAAAATCAAAAATGCGGAGGGGAGGTGGGGAAACGCAGCGTGAGCAGCGGTTCAGTGGCAGGACTGTGGTTCAGAAGTTGATTCTATACCCGAGTGTCGCGTTGGTGCTCACCCAATTGTCTCGCCATTCCAGTGAGGCGTCCGCAAAAATGCTGCCGGATTGTGGACCGAGTGGGACGCTGATGCCTACGCCGGTTTCGATGCCCACTGCCCCGACTTCCGCACTCTCCACTTCCGCTCGCTTGCTGTGCCCGATGATGGCGTTCGTTGCCGTCCCGGAGCGATCGCCGATGTCCGCCTTCGCCAGTAATCTCGCTTCTAACACGCTGCTGCGGTTGAAGGCGTTCTCGCCCACCGCTGCCTGCACTCGCGCACCCGCTCCGAGGGTCAACACGGTCATGTCCATGTCGTCTACATCCACTCCGGCGTCGCTGCCTTTTTCAGTGTACCCGCGTAGAGACGTATGCCGCAACTCCACGTTGGCTATCGGTTGCAGAGCAACTGTCCCTTCCTTGTTGGCAAGTCGCGTGTAACCTACTTCATACAGAGCACCCACGACATACCCGTCCGTATCACCGCGTGTCCGGTAGCTCCCACCGTTGTAACTCACCGTGCGGTCAAGTTTCGCTTCAGCTATGCCTCCACTCAGCACGAACGTATGACTCCACGCGCCTCGCATCGTCCGCGCAAATGCACTCAAGTAAACCGTATCCAAATCGCCCGTCGCGCTGTCTGCCGCATCCGGTTTCAAATCCCCGTACATCGCCGTCACTGCCAACCCCATCGTCGTAGCTCGCGAAATATCCGCGTCTACTCCCACTGTACCGCCCCAGTTGTGCAGCGTGAAGCCCGGTTCCATGCCGTCGGCGTCCATCTTGTGGTACCCACCCTCCGCTTGTATCCACGCGTGCCAGAATGGGAACTCATCGTAGCCATCAGTCGGTACCTCTGCCGACATCCCGGTCGTCCGATTCCGGATCGTCGTCAATTGACGGTGAATATCCTGTGCCAGTGCCGGGGTCAAGGTCGAGATCGATGCACCCGCCACGGATGTGAGTGTACGTTCCAGCCCGGTTGTCTGCCCATTATCGATATCCTGCACGAGAGCAAACACCAGCCGCGCGTAATCGGAGGTCGGATTGGCAAACACGGCAAACAACGCGTCACCAAGGGTTAATTCCCTCAACGATTCCCACAGCATCTGCGCCCCGGCATGCGCATTCTTCCCAGCTCCCGGTATCTCTCGCTCAAATTTGTTCTCCTTGGCATCCGTCATGTTGAGCACCAATTTATCATTCTCACCCCTCTCCGCAACGTGATCCTTCACAAAATTCCCCACCCCGGTGTATTTGATACCATCGAGAAAATCCTGCCAATCACCGGTACCCAGAGTAAATCCGGTCTCAACTTTACCATTTGCTATCGGTCCATCGCTGTGGAACTCGAGGCTTCCGCTTCCCACGCTGACGATATTCCCCTGCACGAAGTTCGGTCCGATCCCGTTCTTCCCGTAATCCACCTTCATGGAACCATCCCCAAGCTCGATGTTGCCTAGCACGAGTGTCTCTCCGGATGCTCCGGTCTTCCCACTTACATCTACCAACAAACTTGCACCCGCACCGAGTTTCACATTCATGCCGGTGCCGGTCGCGTTCTCCAACGTAAAGGTTACCTTGTCCTTCAGCACCAACGTGCCACCCGTGCCGGTCAGTGTCCCGGTGAATTCCCCTCCGCCTACCGTCACCGTCCCACCGCTCGCGCTCTTCAACGTCCCGGAACCGTTCAGGCTCGTCAGCGTACTCTGCGTCGCTCCCATGTCCAGCTCCGCTTCCTTCATCTCAACCGCCGTACCGGTGATACCCTTGCCTTCGGTGAACGACAAACTTGCCCCCTTGCCGAGTTTCAGTCTGCCTGAGTTGTCCTCCGACGAAATAGCCGCGTCCGCCATCGAACTCGTACCCGTGAGTGTCAGCTCAGCACCGCCCGTCAATTTCAACGCGGCACCCGATACTCCTTCGCCCGTTGTTATACCCCCGACGCTCGTCTTTCCTCCTTCCAGCTGAAGCTCGCGCTTCTCACCCTCACCCGCCGCAAAGGTCAGACTCCCCAGCGTGTTCTCCGTCCCTTTCAGATGCAATGCTCCCTCTGCTATCCGCGTATCGCCGACTACGCTGTAGTTCCCGCCGACCGTCAATGTCCCGAGCCCGCTCTTCACAATGTTCACCCCCTTCCCGCCGGTTATCGTCCCCCCGAACTCTGTGTCCATCCCCTGCGCTTCCGTCACATCTCCCGGATACCGATCATCGTGGAGGGTCTTGTAGTAGGTATTATCCAGAGTCACGGTCAGTCCCTGTCCGTCGGAATCGTTGATGACCAGATGCGAATTTTCCTCCCCCAGCAGGTTACGCACCGTGCCCACGCCTGACCAATTGAGGGTGAGTGTCTTCCCTTTCGTCACTACCGTCGCCAGCTTTTCCGCCAAATCCGCCGGTGAGTTCGAGGTCGCGCTGTCGCTATGCTCGCCATCCATCACAATGTAGATGTCGCGTGTGCTGCCGGTAATTTTCAGACCATCTTCCGTGAATTCGTACGCCGACACCAAGATGTCCATCAAGCCACCTTCTTCCTCCCAATCGACGGTTACCCCCGCATCCTTCGCGTTCCATGTCCCACCACTGAGCGCACGCAGGTAGAGTGTCGCTTCGTCTTCCTCCCCTGCCGCACTGCGAAGTGCCTCTACTATCTCACTGTCTTTAATCCTCAGGTGCAAACCCTGAGCATCCGCGTCACCGCTGTCGAGCTCAATGTTGAACCCACTGCCATCGATGAGAGGTGTCAGGCTGTCTGCCGCTGACTCGCTCCCCCAATTATCCGCCGTAAAGTGCAGCGTGAGTTCCTTATCCTTGCCCACTTTGTATGTTCCCTCGTTGACTCCCGTAAGCCGCCCGTGCTCATTCACCGT
Source organism: uncultured Akkermansia sp. (assembly GCA_964545935.1). GTDB lineage: Bacteria > Verrucomicrobiota > Verrucomicrobiia > Verrucomicrobiales > Akkermansiaceae > Akkermansia. Next base: position 3,040 of record CAZJIH010000033.1, read on the forward strand.
GATGCCGTCCAAGTTTCCGATATTCATCCCGCTTACATTAACAATACCGCCGGTCGGTTCCTCCGCGCTCACCGCTCGCACCGCCGACTGCGCCGTAACAGCGGTGTCCACAACCAAGCTCGCACTCCCCTTACCAAAGCCATTTGCCAAGGTAACATTTCGCAGCACGAGCGTACCCGTGCCATCCACAGCTTTCGAACCACCTATCTTGACAGCATGCCCCGCGTCCCCCAGCACAATATTCCCGGCACCTTCCCCGAAACTCAACGATGTATCGGCTCCGATATCCCCGGACGTTATCAGTAGCTCGCCCACTCCGCTGTTCTTCACCGTAAGTTTGTCATTTTCCCCGCCGAGTTGCCCCGTCAACGTAACACCCGTTGCCGAGTTCACTTCCAGTACACCGCTGCCGACCACAGGCGCCTGTACCTGTGTATCCGTCCCGCTCAGGGTGATTGTACCACCCGTCCCGGTATCCAGCGTACCGGAGAAACCTGCCACGCTCCCATGGAGTGTCACGTGTCCTCCATCTACCTTCAGGATGCTGTCATTTCCGCCGGTAAGAGCACCGGCAATATCTGCTTCGCCGGTTACACTCAGTATGCTGTTGTTCAACGATATACCACCTTCCTCCACACCCATGTCCCCCACACTCATCGTGCTGTCCGTCAACGATATGCCGTTATTCACCGCCAAGATCACACCATTTTCAAAGGTAATCTCAGAGTTCTTAACCGTCATACCACCTTTGACATCGAGCCTAGGTGACGTACCACCCGTCGTAAACGTGTACTTTGCCTTAGCTCCGCTCCCCGTTGTATTAAAGGTACCGGTGGTAATATCCCCCGCAAGTGTCACCGTATGCGTTGTATCATCCTTTGCCTCAAAGAACACATTGGAACCCGGCACCCAGTCAGTTTTTGTGCCTCCGCCGTTCGTTTCGCTATCGAATTGCCCGCTACCCCAAGTGAGATTAGTTTCGCCTTCGCCGCTGCCCCAATACAGATTCTCGGAAGCCTTACCCCATCTCAGCATGCCGTTAGCATCCAGCTTCAGGTCTTCGTAGTAATCCGCACTGAACCCTTGGCTATCGACCAAGAAGGTGAAGTAGTCCACCCAGTCCGCCTTGAAGCCGGAGGTAAAGAGTTGTTTCGTACCCTTCGTCACGTCACCGCCGAGGAAGTCGGAACTCAGGTCGATCGTAAGTTTCTGCGTCCTCCCATCCGTGAGCTCTACGCTGTCACCGAGTGTCACCGCCGCGCCGAGTTTCAGCTTGCTTCCTTTCCCCCAGTGCCACGTGCCTTCGATGGTGAAACCGCTTCCACCGCCCGTCACATCTAGTACGGCACCGTCACCTAGGGTGAGTTCCGTCAGTGTGGCACTGATCCCTTCCGTCAACGTCAACGTCCCACCGCCCACATTCAGCGTGCCCGTGCCGCTCAGTGCCTTCAGCGTCGCGTCTTTTGTGGTAGCCAACGTGCCGCTTGCCAGTTCCACCGTCCACCCAGACATCGTTTCCGCCGCCGTATAGGCGAGCTCCAGTGTCCCGGCAGATACCTTCCACGTCCCGCTGCCGTCACCACCCTCCGCATTCGCCGATGTTGTAAAGCTTTCCCCGAGGACAAGTCGCTTGTCCCCTTTCTTTTCCACAGTCTTCCCATTGTTATAAAACTTACCCAGCAATGTCCAGAACTGCTGATCCTTATCAGGTGGCGTCGCGGCTTCCTCTGTCACGCTGATGGATGTGTTCTCCGTAGCCTCAATGTTCCAACGAACATCACGACGATTATCTTCTGAATTTGATCCCACCAACATGAGCGCGGCATCCGCGTTCTTACCATTGGTGTACGCGTCGTTTGAACCATCGCCCGCTAGGTGCAGGGTAGCACCTCTGTGACGCTCTTGCCCTATGGTACCCAAAGCCGGACACCCAAGCACGAGACTATTTCCGGCATCCACCCAAATATTAGCGATATTGGCTAAACCATGCTTTGTCCCATTTCCCATCTCGCCTGTAATGTACACGGTAGTGTGCACATCCGCTCCGTTCTCGCCGCCGCCTTTCCACGTGCTTAATCGTAAGCTTGCCAGATCATGGCTCGCGTTCTCATCTTCCGAGTTGCTTGTAAATGCCCAAAGTATACCGGCGGCGGAACGCCCCACAGTCTGCACACCCATCCCCATGAATACTACTTCGCCGTCTCCGGCTGCGTAATGCGTGAATCCCGTGTCTCTCGCCCACGTCTGGTTCCCCTGCAGGATGAGTTTCGTATCGGCTCCGAGCGTAATCGCACCCATGTCCACATTGTGGTTGCCCGTGAAGGTGACCGTTGTGCCCGCGCCTGTGAGCGTCAATTTCGCCGCAGTCGCGTTCGCTCCCACTGTCAGCCCCGCGCCATTCGCCACCGCAAGCGTGTCGGAAATGGTCAGTGAGTTCGTTCCTTCCGTCGCCGCCTGAATCGTCCACGCCCCCTTGACCACACTCATTTTTCCAGCTGTCACCGCTCCGCTGAGGGTAATTGTCTCACCGGTGTCATCGGAGAAAACGGCATCCGATCCGGACGCCCATGGTCCATTGTTCTCTCCCCAGTTGTTATGCCCTTCCCCCCATATATTATCGTCACTCGCCTTATTCCAAACCAATCCACCCGGCGACGGTTCGACACCACCACTTCCGCCCCACGTCAACGTGCCGTCCTCGTTGAATACCAGCCCTGCATACGTGGCACTCAATGCCTCCACATTCACATCGAAGTACTGCGTGAAGTCTGCCACGCCCTCGCCGGTGAAGAGAGTAAAGCTATTCCCGTTCGCCCCTGTCAAAAAGTCAGCTCCCAAAGTGACGGTCAGTTTCTGATTGTTTGCCCCACTCAAAGCGGTAGCCAGCTTGTCCGTCCATCCCGCCCCACCCAGCGTGATCGCCTGTAGCGAACCTCCCAGCGTCAGACTACTCCCCGCCGCCCACGACAGCCCGGTGGAAATAGTAAAGCTCCCGCCGTTCACCCCGGTCTCACCCCCCAATTGCACAGTTCCGATGGTACCGCCCCCGGAGAGGGTGACGGTGCCATTGTTAATGACCAGCGATCCGGTCAATGTCACCGTACCGCCCACTGTGAGCGTACTTCCTTCCCCCTGCACCGATACCGATGCGCCTGCCGTCAAATTGCCACCTACCGTCAAGGAGCCGGTATTGCCGGATTCCTCTCCACCGATGTTCAGACCACTGGCTACGGTGTCACTCGCGTTTTCAAGTGTTAAATTACCGGAGACCGTGGCTGTTGCCCCGTACATAACCTCCAGCGCAATGCCAGTGTCATGAGTAGCATCTTTATCTTTGTCCGCCTCGCTGCCGACTGCGGAAAGATTGCCGTGAACCGTAAGAGTAGAACCCGTACCATAGACCTTAACTGCGTATGTTCTATGAGTTGCCTCCGTGCCATCCGTGCCGAGGATCAGCGTACCGTCCGTGCTGCCGGTATCATCGTGACTCCCTACCGTGACCACACCGGCACAATTTGATTTGTTTCCGGACAAATTACCCGTAATGGTCACAGCACCTCCTTCTTTGACGGTGAGACGTCCAAAGTTGTTGAGTACAGCGTTGCCCTCCACGGTCATCCTACTGTTCGCCCCTGTGACCGAGACAGAGTGCGGCGTGGCGAAGTATTTCGTCGTCAATGCACCCCCATCGGTAACTTCTGTCAGCACATTAGTTCCGCTGTGATTGCCCCAACCTGTGTTCACCCACGTGGCATTTTCCGTAACATTCAGAGTGCCGCCGCTGACCTTCAAGTGATTCACTACGAGAGATACCGCCGCGTTGTTCACCGTCGCGATAGATCCGGAGACGTTCACCGTAGCACCGCTTCCCACAATCAGCATCCCCTGCTGACCATAGTTGACACCTGATCCGCCGATCCCTCCTTGCGCAGTGAAGTTCACATTCTCCAACTTCAGCACGTAGCCGCGATCGAGCGGATCCGATGCGTTTGATCCTGATCCTCCATTGAGAGTCACCGCCCCGGTGACAGTCACCGTGTTCGTTGCCGCATTCTGCCCGGCAGTGAGGGTAAAGGTGGCACCATTCCCCGCCGTGGCGTCCCCGATCGTGAGACTCCCGGCGGTAACGGCTGCCCCCACGGTGATGGTAGCGTTAATGGTTTCCCCTGCCCCCAAGAACGTCACACTCTCACCGTCCGCGAAAGGACTACCGGTTGTCCACCCGGTAGACGTGGTATCCCACGTGAGGGCAGCATCGGGACCACTCGCGGTCCATGTGACCGCGCCAGCGGCAATGAGCATCAGGTCATCCATGCTGAGCAGTTCATCTTCTGACGATTCCGGAGTTTTGGGAGATGCGGCTTGTGCAGTCCCGGAAGCAGCGAACCAAACAGCGGCGAGTCCGGAAGCGGTGCCAACTGTCGTTGACAGCGTAGTAGGTAAAGCCACCGCAGCGAGACATGCCAGAAGAGACTTTCGGAGTTTGTATGGGAGATGAAGTTTCATAATCAGTAATTGTTTAATATGTTAAGGATGCGAAGCAACCACCGACCACACCAGTCGATCCTTCGCCTCGCAGGTGTTGACACCACTAGATTATCTCATTTTAAATGCCATGACATCATGCGATGCGATTGGTATCAGATAATCAATCACTTACATATTCCAATCCCAAAAAAATCGGCGCGCATCAGCTGTCATTTTTTCTCCCGGCGACATGGCTTAATTCATTTTTTTTTGAGGGAAAACGCAATTTTTAGCTTGCCAACCGCATTTAAAATGAGATGTACAGCTAAACCACAGCTCTGCCACGCCTCACCCCGGTGCCCGCCACCGCTCTTCCGAGCTGCATTTCGCCGAACGTACATTTTCCTCGGAACAGAAGTGAAAAAAATAAAAAAAACGGCTTGACAAATGAGTGGGAGGGGTGTACACTATTTGCGCTTTCGGTCGCCGGTGGGGTGATGGGGTTGAGTTGACCGGGGCAAGTACACAGCGGACTGCGATGTTTTCCGACAGTCACTTCGGGGGTATAGCTCAATTGGTAGAGCATCGGCTTTGCAAGCCGGGGGTCAGGGGTTCGAACCCCCTTACCTCCATCCGCCGGGGCGCGGTACCGTGCCGGTCGCGCCTATTGGCTCGGCTTTTTGATTGAGATTTCAGTGCGCTCCTTCCGTCGTCAACTATTTTCTTTTTGAGCGCCTTCTCCTCTCTCGTTCTCTATATTCACGCGCGAGTCGGGCTTCATCAATACGTTTTTGGACACGCGCGGAATGTTCGTTCCCGGCGGGGAAAATTCGCCATGGGCCGACACCTGACGACTCGGTGATGGGCAAACAAATCATCTGAGGGTCGATGAAGCGGATTTGTCTGTAGAGCAAATCACGTATATGAGCTAAGATACTTTTAGCCGGGTAGAAGGCGCTACCTCCCGGTTCAATAGTAAAAGCGATACGTATATGTTTGGCACGCAGACTTAATTTTGCCATTTCACGCAGCGAGATACCTTCCGCCGGTTCCTCTTCGGGTGCGCAGAGTGCGGCTGTTCGTAAAAGGAAGAGACAATCTCTTACTTTACGACATAATTTTTCGACGAGGTCCTGCACTTTGGGACGCGCATTAAAACGATAATCCTTCACTTCTATGAGCCAAAGTTCTTTTTTTCCGGGGTGGTAAAGCACAAAGTCCATCTCTTTGCAGCTATTACAGAAATTTTGGGCATGTTTAGCGTAAAAAGGTGAGCATTCGGAGCGGCATACCGAGTAGCCGGCATCAAATTGAAAACGGTACTCACCCTCTACGCACGAAGTACCGGGCTGATAAGATTCACGCGTCATAATCCGGTATACTTAAATAACGATCCGCTTGTTGAAGTTCTGCCTGCACACTGTCCGAGGGGCCGAGGTCATCCACACTTTCACCCTCCTGCACGCGGACGGTACCGCCCGGTTCGCGGGAGCCGTACAGTCCGATAAAGCGACGCGGTAATTCGCGGAAACTATGACTTTTCAGGTGAATCATCAATTCACGCAATAAAAAGAGGCTGTGAGTCGTCATTACGATTTGCACACCGGCTTCACAAAGTCCGAGCATAACTCCGCATAGTATAGGTAGTTGAGTCGTATTGAGATTCATCTCCGGCTCATCCCAAAATAAGGTATCTCCGACCCGCAGGGAACCGTTTTCAATCAAGACACCCAGGATACACAAACGTTTGAATCCCTCGGCTATGAGACTCCATTCTATCGGTTCTTCCTTCCCTCGTTGAAAGAAAAATCGCGTTCCGTCTCCGTGCTGCAATCTACCGTGTACCGCGGTGTGAATCAAGCGTAGCACGTGTCGCATGGAATCCGGCAGGTGTTCCGTCGATACCGGTTCTAAAGCTCGGCAGATATCCCGAGTCGGGCCATCCGCTTTTGCGACCTGCGCGTAACAGGAATACAGCGAAAGCACATCCTGCGTAGGAATGTACAGGGCATGTTCCTGCAGAAACCGCTCGGGCATGGTCAGAATTCGGACGCCGTTGTTTTCTCCCACCTGCTTCCCGAATTGAAATGCCACATTCGCAACACCCAACGGAACTTTTTCTCCGCTGAATACCGCCTGCACGGATGCCGTCAAATCCGCCGCATGCCGTGAAACGAGCGAATCTACCTGTTGAATTGCGAAGGTATGCAACAAATGTCGTTGCAAATGACCTTCTGCTGCCCATTTTTCCGGGAATTCACGCCGCGAGCTCCTCGCCATCCACCGACACATCGCGTAGAGCAACCGCATCAGATGACTCTTCCCCGTGTCATTTCCGCCGGCTATCACATTTATTCCCGCAGCAAAGTCCACACGCGTCTCATCCCGAAACGTCGTTACTCCCTTTATCGTTATCTCTCGTATCATCCCTAGTTATGACGCAAAGTCGCAGCTCACCGTGTACGCCGAGGAAACCCCTTTCGCGACAGGACGCACAACAGGGCACGCATCAGACTCAAGCCAAAAATGCGGCGCAGGGGAAAGGCGGCGTGAGCGGCGATTAAAATGTGTACGAAAATCCTAGGCGTGCGGTATTGTAGTACTGGTAGTGAGCGGATACACTTTCGGTGGTTTCGCCGTAGCGGATGGAAGGCTGAGATGTCGAACCACTGACCTGATACGCGGCTATTACCTCAAATCTATCCGCGATAGGTACACGAATTCCTATTTCGGCGGAATACCCCAATCCGAAAGCTGAATCATGCGAACTTACATCGAAGTGGTTTTCGTATTTAAGCCCGCGCGAGAGCACGCCCACGTTGATCCCGGCAAATACGGAGGGATAAAGTTGCTCGTGCATTCCGGTATCCTCTTCCAAGGGTATCGTAAAGCGTACCCCGGGCATGAGAGAGTAATTGTTGACCTCAAAGTCACCACCGCATGAGTCACTTCCGTATGAATAGCCTAAACGCAAATTACAAGAAAAGTGCTGCGAGAGTTTTCTCACAAGTGTCACATCCGCTCCGTATGTATGCACTTGCGTCGATTCCCCCCACTCACCATCCATAATGTCCTTCATGGCAAAATTAGCATTACCTGCCAATTCAACTGCCCATACAGGTGCTTCATCCGGTACGTATCTCACGTATGTGGTCTGCCCTGTCGCGGGGTAATACGGCTGTTGCGCTGCGGCTACCCCTGCGTAACCTATCAACGCCAATCCGATGAGAGTATATGCTGTCTTCATCATAACGGCATCATTATACAACCAGCATCTCAAATTTCAAGCAAAAAAAATGTAACCACCCAACTAGACCACATCTCTCCCAAGAAAAAGGGAGATAACTCTACGGTTGGAAGACGCGGGGGAGAGCAAGTACGAAGAACGGAGTACGACGTACGAAGTGAAGGAGTTAGGCGCAACGGAGTTGCGCGGGTAGCAAAGCAAGGGAGGAGCGTGAAAGCGGAAACAAGCATGAAGTACGAAGCGGGACGACTGGACTGTTCACTTTCGAATGCAAAAAAAATTCGGAATATACTGCGGAAAAAGCTTGTCATAGGGGGTGGTTGCGGGTAGAATAGGCGGCGGGATGAACGACCGGTGTACAGGTAGAGTGTACGCGACACAGCCGATGGGCATGTGGCGGCGGAGCTTTACGTAGGAAAAGGTCGGTAACCGAGGGCGCAGGGAGTGCGCGGGAGAGGACAGCTCATAGAGCGCTTCGGTACCGGACAACCGAAGCGTTTTTTGTACCACACGCGAAAGAATAACATGAACCGCACATCGAACATCACATTAACACAAAGTTGCCGGCGACTCGCGGAAGGCGATACGCAGACGCCGATACGCCTGTACATGCAGATAACGCGGCAGAATCCGGAAGCGATATTGCTGGAAAGTGCCGAGGTAGACGGGCGATGGGGGCGCTACAGTGTGATAGCGACCGACTACCTGTGCGAGATATCGTGTTGTGCCGGGAAGTTGGTTGTGCGGGTGAACGATGCCACGGTTGCCGGACTGGAAGCCTTCAACGGCATGCCCTACGTGCAGGGGTTGAAAGAATTGATACGGAGCGTGGAAGTGGTGCCGGAAAATCCGCAGGCAGCGCCGATCACGCGTGCGCTGTACGGGTACTGGGGCTACGAAACGGCTGCCTTGTTTCAACCCAAATTAGCCGAATCACTGAATGCCGATGATGCCGAAAGTCGGTTGGTGCTCGCCGCTACTGTCCTCGTTTTCGACCACGTCTACAACAAACTCTATCAACTGAGCATCGGCACCCCGCGGGATATCGTCAATATGCCGGTGCTCCTGAACTGCCGTCCGGGTACATTTGCGGTCGGGGAAGCGGAGTACCGTCCGACCGAGCGGGAATACAAAGCCGGAGTGCAGAAGGTACGCCGGATGCTGCACGACGGAGAAGCCATCCAAGTCGTCCTGGCAAGTCAGTGTAGTTCCCCGTTTGAAGGCGATAGCTTCACCCTTTACCGCCGCATGCGTAGCATCAATCCTTCACCGTATATGTTTTTCATGCGTTTCAGCGATACGGAATTATTCGGCGCGTCTCCGGAAGTTATGGTACGGTGTACCGGAGGCAAACTCCTCCTTTCACCCATAGCCGGAACACGACGACGCGGACGCGACGCGACGGAAGACGAAGCACTTGCGGAGGAGATGCTGGCCAGTCCGAAAGAACGATCCGAGCACGTCATGCTCGTAGATTTAGGACGTAACGACTTGGGACGAGTCGCCGCTGCCGGTTCCGTGCAGGTAGAACGGCTCATGGACGTAGAGCGCTTCTCGCACGTTATGCACATGACCAGCCGCGTCACCGCTCAACTTGCTCCGGGTAAAGACGCTGTGGATGTATTGGCGGGCACCTTTCCCGCCGGCACGGTAAGCGGAGCACCCAAGGTGCGGGCTATGCAGATTATTCGCGAAATCGAGCAAGTACCGCGCGGGCCGTATGCCGGGTGCATCGGATGGCTCGGGTTAGACAAAGATGCCGTGTACCTCGATACCGGCATCACCATCCGCTCCGTGTGGTGCCGCAACGGCAGACTCTACCGACAAACCGGCGCGGGTATTGTCTACGACTCCGACCCCGAATACGAATGGAAAGAATGCCGGAACAAAGGACGTGTCATCGATACCATACTCTACTCCGGCGAACTCTGACCCCCCCATATCCGACCATGCTTCTCTTCATCGACAACTACGATTCATTCTCCTACAATATCGTGCAATACTTTATGCGTACCGGGCGCGAACCGCTCGTGCTCACCAACGACAATCCGCGTGTACTTGAGCTGGCTACCTCACCGGAATTAGAGGCAGTGGTACTGTCACCCGGTCCGAGTACCCCGCAACACGCCGGGTTGTGTCTGCAATTTCTGAAACGCCTCCCGCACAGTATCCCGGTGCTGGGGGTATGCCTCGGGCATCAATGTCTCGGTGCTCACGCCGGTTGCGCTGTGGTACGCGGTCCTAGGGTGATGCACGGCAAGATAAGTAACATATCGCACGACGGCACCGGGCTTTACCGCGGGATTCCCTCGCCCATGCAGGTCGGACGCTACCACTCCTTGGTCGTCAAGGTACCGGAAGCGCATCCCTTGTTGGAAGTTACGGCACGCGACGAAGACGGGGAGGTGATGAGTATGCGCTACAAAGATCGGCCGTGGGTAGGTGTGCAATATCACCCGGAATCCATCCTTACCCCGGAAGGACTTCGCCTGATAGCAAACTTTCCCGCATATACAAGCTGAAGCTTGGGGAGATGCCGCACTCTCCGAGTTTCAGCGGAGAAAAAAATATGTGCGGCATTTTTTCTATAAAACCATGGATATAATACAAGAAAAAGGCTACCTACCGATCCTCAACTGGGCAGGAGAATTAGATGAGTCAACGTTGAGACAGGCAAAAAATGTTGCCGGGCACCCGTGTGTTGTGCATCGTGTGGTGCTGGCACCGGATGCTCACTGCGGTTTCGGTGTCCCTATCGGTTGTATCTTGGCGGCGGAGGGCGCGATTATCCCCAATGCCGTCGGGGTGGACATCGGATGTTCGATGTCGGCGTGTAAAACCAACATCGAAGCGGCATCGCTCTCGCGCGAGTTGCTCGGGCAAATTATGGGCAACACCTGCGGCAAGCGTACCGGCGTGCGGGCAGTTATACCGGTAGGCTGCGCTCACCAAAGCCAAAAACAGACCCATCCTTTGTTCGATGAAACAGAGCGTTGGCAGGCTACCCGGGTGTGTAAGGAAGAGTTTACCTCTGCTCAATACCAACTGGGTACTATGGGCGGCGGAAACCACTTTATTGAGTTACAGGCAGATGAAGAGGGTTTCCTCCGGTACATGATTCACTCCGGTTCACGTAACCTCGGAAATAAGGTCGGTACCTTCTACAATAAGATAGCGGCGGAACTCTGTACCCGTTTTCGGCACCCGGATGTCGTTAAAAATCAACTTTCATTTTTACCTGACGGTTGTGAGGAATACGAACTATACGTGCGGGAGATGCGTTTGTGTCTCGATTTTGCTGAGGCGAATCACAAAAAGATGCAGGAGTTGCTGGAGGGGGTGCTCCGCGATTTCATCCCGGATATCGAATTCCGAGAGCATATCTTTACGCGGCATAACTACGCCGAGATTGAACACCACGACGGACGCGATCTGTGGGTGCACCGAAAGGGAGCGGTAAGGGTGAGAGAGGGCGAAATAGCCATTATCCCCGGGTCGCAGGGTACTTCTTCCTACATCGTGCGCGGTCTGGGGAATCCGGCGTCATTCTGCTCAGCTTCCCACGGTGCCGGGAGAAAACTTTCCCGCACTGCTGCGCAAAAACAACTTTCGCTCCGAGCGGAACAGGAACGCATGAAGGACATCGTGCACAACATGTGTAACCAAACGCAGCTGGATGAAGCTCCTTCCGCGTACAAGGATATCGAGGATGTTCTGCGGCGTGAGGCTGATCTCGTGCAACCGCTCATTCGTCTCACTCCCTTAGCTGTGCTCAAGGGCTAATCCCTTTTTTTTTCTATGCATATTTCTACGATACTCGAATTACTCGCCGAAGGTCACAACCTCTCGGCTCAACAGGCTGACTTCGCTTTCGCTCAACTCATGGACGGACAGCTCACTGCCGCGCAAGCGGGGGCTTTGCTGCTTACGCTGCGAGCGAAGGGCGAAACCGCGTGCGAATTGAATGCCGCCGTGCACAATGCGTTGCGGCGCGCGTGTTCGGTGGAGAATGTGGGTGGGGACTACGCGGATGTGGTAGGCACCGGAGGCGACGGTAAACATAGTTTTAATTGTTCCACGGCTACTGCCCTTACCCTCGCGGGAATGGGGTACCGAATCGTGAAACACGGTAACCGAGCCGTTTCTTCAGCCGGTGGCGCCGCCGATGCGCTGGAACAACTCGGGTACCCGCTGAACTTAGACCCGGCGGGTATACGTGCCTCGCTTGCCGCCTGTCACTTTGCCTTTGCTTTCGCGCCGCATTTCCATCCCTGTTTCAAACATATCGGCGCAATTCGCCGCGAGCTGGGGGTGCGTACGTTGTTTAATCTGCTCGGGCCCCTGATTAACCCGAGTCGCCCGCCGCTGATCATGCTGGGCGTGGCTACTCCGCAGATGGTACCGTTGACGGCGGATACTCTCGCAGAGAGTGGTTTTTACTCCCGTGCCTACGTTTTCTGCGGTGCGCAGGGGTACGATGAGCTCACTACTTTCGGGCCGGCTTCGGTCTGCTTTGTTCGGGGAAAACATACGGAAGAATTCCGTCTCATCCCCGCCGAATGGGGGTTCCCCGAGGCACCGGAGTCGCAGGACGCTTTGCGCACGGAAAGCAAAGAGGAAGCCGCCGATGTCCTGCGTGCTATTCTTGCCGGTCGCGGTCCGAAGGCTATGATGGATATGGTCGCTCTGAATGTGGCTCTGGGTATTCATTTGTTCGAGCCGGACCTGCCTATCCCGGAATGCACCGCTCGCGCTCGCCGCGCCTTGACGGAAGGAGTAGGTTCGCGAGTAGTCGACTCTTGGCGTCATTTACCATGAATCTCCAACGTTTCATCGATGCTAAACAACCGGAACTCCGGGCACTGCGGCGTGCAATGCCCGCGCCGCTCCCCTGCCCTCGCCCGAGTTTTCTGCGTGCCCTGCAGGCTCCGCTCCCGCCCGGTCAATCTCTGCGTGTGGTAGCGGAGTTCAAGCGCTGTTCTCCTTCTGCCGGGGTTATCCGCGCGGATGCCGATCCGCGTAGTACCGCCCTCGCATACGCTGCCGGCGGCGCTTCCTGTATGAGTGTCCTTACCGAGCGTTCCTTTTTTCACGGGAGTATCGCCGACCTCAATGCCGCCGCGGTCGCGGGTCTGCCCCTCCTGCGTAAGGATTTCCTGTTCGACGAGTTGCAGGTGCGTGAGTCTTTTGCTACCCCTGCGAGTGCCATCCTGCTGATCGTCGCTCTCACGCCGGACCCCGACCGGCTGCGTGCTCTGCGAGAGTTAGCTGAATCTCAGGGGCTCGATGCCGTAACGGAAATTTTTTCCCGCCGAGAGCTCGAGCTCGCCCGTGAAAGCGGGGCACGTATCATTCAGGTAAACGCCCGAAATCTGGAGTCGTTTACCACGGATCGCACGGCTTGCCTGCGTCTCGCTTCCCTGCGTGAACCCAACGAGGTCTGGATCGCCGCGAGTGCTATGCGCGAGCGTTCCCATCTGCGGGATGCGGCGGCCGCCGGTTTCGATGCAGCTCTCATCGGTACCGCCCTCATGCAGACTCCGAATCCTTCCCTTAAATTACGTCAACTTATTTAACTACAATGATTTCTGAATACCCATTTATCAAAGTATGCGGGCAGACGCATGCGGGTACGGTGGATGCCTCGCTTTCCGTGGGGGCTCAATTCGTCGGCTTTATCTTCCACCGCCGTAGCCCGCGTAGTATCACTCCGGAGCGTGCTGCCTCTATTCATTCCCACTTTGCCTCGCGTGTGGGGGTGTTCGTCGAGCAGGATGCCTCCGAAATCCTGCGTATCATGGACGTCGCTCACCTCAATTATGCCCAATTCCATGGGGCTCAAACGATTGAGGATGCCCGACGCATCGGCCCGGAGAGGGTCATCCGTACGGTTTGGCCGGAGCGCTGCGGCAATGCGGAGACCCTTCAGCGTCTGCTGGACTCCTGGGCTCCTTTCTGTGCTTTTTATCTGGCGGATGCCGGACAGCACGTGGGCTCCGGCGGTACGGGGCATACCTGGGATGTCTCGTGTCTCGCGCACGTGCGTTTCCCTCACCCTTGGATTCTTGCGGGCGGACTCAACGCACGAAATATCCCGGAACTCCTCGCTCAATGTCACCCGGATGGTATCGATTTGAATTCCGGTGTGGAGCTTGCCCCGGGGCTTAAGGATACTGCTATGCTGCTTGCCGCCGTCCACGCGACTAGGCGCTCTTGCCCCGCGCGGAAAAGTGTGGTATAATGCGTTCGGAGTTAGCAATGAACAATCTCATTCTCAACAATGGAGTTGCCATGCCGTGTATCGGTTTCGGCGTGTACCAAATAAGCAACCGGGAGGTCGTCCGCTGCGTGCGGGATGCGATAGATTGCGGTTACCGGCTCATCGATACAGCTCAATGGTACGGTAACGAAGAAGGAGTCGGACAGGCCGTGGCGGAATGCGGTGTGCCGAGGGAGCGGTTGTTCCTAGTCACCAAATTGCAGAGCCCGCGCCGGGTAGAAGAAAGTGTCGATGCTTCCCTGCGAAAATTGCGGTCGGAGTACTTGGACCTCCTGCTTATCCACTGGCCTATGGGCGGCGATGCCGCAGTATGGCTGACTATGCAGCGTTTGTACGACCGAGGAAAACTCCGAGCTATCGGGTTGAGCAATTTTTACGACAACGACTTGGATACTATCCTGCGCCACACGGATGTCACCCCGCAGGTCATTCAACAGGAACTTCACCCCTTCCGCCAACAACCGGAGCTCATAGATTTTTACCGCAGGCTGCGTATCGTTCCCCAAGCTTGGTCTCCCCTCGCCTGCGGTAAACAGGGCATTTTTACCGACCCCCTGCTCTCGCGTATCGGCTCCGCCTACGGTAAATCCCCCGCACAAGTCGCACTGCGCTTCCTCGTGCAGTGCGGTATTTGCCCCATACCTAAATCCACTCACAAAGCGCGTATGGTCGAAAATCTCGATATTTTCGATTTCTCCCTCTCCGCTTCGGATATCTCCGCCATCCGCACCCTCGATTTAGGGCACGGTCTCTTCGGTTGGTAAAACTCCCGGATCCGGTGCTCACCTCTCCGGTACAATTCCTCGTCCCCGACAGTTCAGACACATCATCCCCCTGCCGCTGCGTCCGTCGCAATACGGACAAACAACGATGCGTTTGCTCGGTTTCCCCGATGTTAATCCCGCACGCAACCCGGTGTTGACTCCGTTGATCATGCTGCCGTCCGCTCGTACCATCCCGGTCCCGCGACATTGCACACAGGGTACCTGCCGCACTCCGCCGCACGAAGGACACACGTAGACCGCTATGCTTCCCGCGTACCCGACAGCTCCCCCGCGTATCCCGTTAATCATACTGCCGTCCGCCCGTACAATGCCCGCGCCCTGACACTGCAGGCAACGCGTCCCGCCCATGCGTGCCCACCCGTTACACGACGGGCATACATTCACGGGTGTCTGCACAGCCCCGGCATCCGACGCCGTCGCCATCCATCCCACGCACACAAACATCAAAAGCGTGAGAAAAAAGTTACGCGCTGTCATAACGAAAGATTCCATCGCTGCTCATTTTACCCTTCCCCGGTGCCGTTCGTCAAGAAAAAATGCCGTGCACATTCAATCCTGTAACACGCATGGAAATTAGCATCGCGGCGATTTTCAAAAATTTTATTAGGACAGATGTGCAATCAATCAAAAATCAAGAAAATAGTCTTGACAAGAATGGGGCATTTGGGGTATAAGGGTGGTGCTGTGCAGGAGCCGGTTTTGCTCCTGTGCGTAGATTTAATAAACATTACCTACAATCATGGGATCACTCAAGAAAAGGAGAAAGAGCAAGATCAATAAGCATAAACGCAGCAAGCGGATGCGTCAGAATCGGCATAAGAAGCGTTTGCGTTACAAGTCCTAAGCCCTACATCGGGCGGACTTCTGCGTATCGGCGTTTTGTAGGAATCACTTTGTTTTGGGTGTCTGATACCGTGTAACTACGGTAGGATTGTTTTTGTCCCGATAAAAGGAGGTCTTAGTGGAGGGATGCCGCAGGACTGCGGTTCAGTTATAGAACATCTCGCGGAATGTTTTATTTCCTTCAGAGTAAAGTATTTCTGCTACACTGTCGGCAGCGTGAATACATAATTTTTCGCAGGAACATTGAAAGGGAGAAACTTGATTCGTGTGACCGGTGGACGCGTAGTTCGAGCATCCGCAGGAATTGATGCAGCGAAAGCGGAGCTTGCAGGACGCACATTCCGGGGTACGGTTACCCCGTGCGGCAATGAGACGTTGTTGCGCACGGCGGTCAATTCCGTGCCATACATCCCCGAAGCGCAGCTTCTCCGCGTCTCCGACCAAACGCGAACACGGAAAGAGCGTACCATCGACGCTTACGGCTAATTCCTGCTCACCTATGCGGCAGTGCAGACAAGGTACGTCGCCGGGACCACGTAAATGACTGCGTACTTTCTCCTCAAAATTGCTTAATCTCAACGGTTTACCGGCGCGATACGTTGCAAGTACGAGCTGCAATGTTTTCTCATACTGATCCCGCAGAATATCAAATTGTGCATCGCTCCATTCATGCCAATAATCGAAGTTTATGCCGATTGTTCCGTCGTAGTGCTCATACAGCCACGCCATCCCATCCGACAACCACTGTACATTATTCGGTGCAACCACACAGATTACCTTTGTTCGCAACTCCGGGTAGCCGCGCAATCTCTCCAAAGTCCTTGCCACATCGCTATGGCTTCCCCTCCCGTCAGGGTAACACCTGTTCACGTTGTGCATAGTCGCTGAACCGTCCACCGATAAACCGACTTTGAAGTCATGCTCCGCCAACCATGCTATCTTATCCGCCGAAAGTAGGGTGCAATTTGTTGTTAAACTGAACCGCACCGGTGCTATCAAATCGTGTGTATCCTGATTCCGCATCCATTCCGTACAATGTTGCACCAACTCCCATTCCATCAGCGGTTCACCTCCGAAAAAGACCAAATCCGGCGCAGTTCCCGTCCGCCGCGCCTCAGCTAAGACTAAGCGCATGGCAGCCTCCGCTACCTCCCGACTCATCCTCCTCGCTCGCTTGCGTCCCGCGTAGCAGTATCGACACCGCAGTGTACAATCCTGCGTGACGCAAAGTGTCAGGGTAATATTCCGTATCATTGCTGCCTATTTGCCACCCGCCGGGATCCATGGTTCACGTGCATTGTCAATCTCTCTCTCTGTCTGCGTCTTCGGAGCAACTTGCCCCCCTTCTCTCATAGGATCTCTATCCGCACATCCGTTCAAAGCAAGTACGGATACTCCGGCAATTGCTACCGCCGCCGCACGCGTCGGATACTTCAGTTTCCTCTCCGCTGTTTCTGCTGCAATTCTCATTTCACGTTCAGTTTAGCATAAATAATGCATACATTTCAAGCATAAATCAGTGTCTCTACCCGCTCGTCTGCACCCCACATAGCAGCAACGACATCGCAGCATGCAATCCTGCGTGACGAAAAGTATCAGAGTGACATTCCGTATCATTGCTGCCTATCTCCACCGCGTGCCGCCGATTTTAGCTACCTATCAATCCTCTTTCTCGCTTTCCTCATCCTGTTCGTACGCAGACGGACAGATGATCCCACCAATACGCTCAACTTCACGTGAGATATCCCTAACCTCTCTCTCTATCTCCCTAACCTCTCTCCTTATCTGCGTCCCCGGAGCAATCTCTCCCGCAGTTTTTATAGTATCTCTATCATCACATCCACTCAAAGCAAGTACGGACACCCCGGCAATTGCCACCACCGCCGCACGCGTCGGATACTTCAGTTTCCTCTCCGTTGTTTCTGCTGCGATTTTCATTTCGCGCTCAGTCTAGCATAAATACTACATACGTGTCAAGCATAAATTGACGTCATACCCGCAACCCACGCAATAAAGTTCTGTGGCAAAAAAAACCGCATGGGAGAATATTCCCTTCCATCCGTCCGAAACCATGTCTAAACCCAACTTTTTCTGCAAAGACTGACCACCTCGGAAATGACGCGGGTCGTATCATCCGAAAAACAGCTCTATCGGATGCCTGTGATCTAAAATCTAAAATCAAAAATGCGGAGGGGAACGGGCATTGCGGCAGGACTGCGGTTCACCCGCCGCCAAGCTGTGGCGTACCGCATCCGGTGCTCCCCGGCTTTGCGGCGTAAAAAATCCTTGCGCCACGGAAGCGCCACTATTCTCAATCAAAAATCAAAAATCTAAAACATAGCCATCCAATAGCATTGCTTTTGAGCGATGCTGCCTGCGCCATCTCTACG
>CAZJIH010000034.1:0-15069 GCA_964545935.1 uncultured Akkermansia sp.
CGATGAGTCCCAACAGCATCATCAAAGTGAGCGTCGCTACCAACGCAAACCCACGTTTTTTTATTCGCTTCGTTTTCATTATTTGCTAAATGTTAAAAATTTCTAACTCCACACGTGAGACGCCGCACCCCTACCCCCGACACCGCAACGCGGGGCAAAGAGAAAGGTAACTCCATGGTATGTGATAATTTGCCATTTCACTACACCCCACACCAACAGGGATGCTCAAATGTAAGTATACGTATTTCTAATACGTGTCTCTCGCAGGATAACTAACTGATATTAAGCACTCAACAAAATTACAATACACCTAATTTTACGTTCGAACAGGAAAGCCTCCGCCCTACACCTTTGAAAAAAAGATAAAAAATTCAAAAAAAAAGACTTGCGTACGTATTAGAAATACGTGTCACAGACTGAACAACCGGTCACTGCACTTCATGGGGCGGATATAAAATTTTTAGCCGGTAAATACAAAAAAGTGAAAAAAAGGGTTGACAAATTGGGTGTATTGATGTGTACTATGTGTTGGGGCAAGTGTACCAAAAGATATGTCAAAGGAACGGACAGTGATGTTTACGGGGAATGTGACGCACAAGCTGGACCCGAAGAGTCGAGTAGCGATACCGGCTGGGTGGCGTGCGGCGCAGGGTGGCATATTGGTAATGATTGAAGCGCATAGTGAAGGGAAACGGGTGTTGAAATGTTACACGCGGGAAAGTTTTGCGGAAAAGATAGACGAGATAAGAGAGCATGCGAGGGAAGAGAAGTTATCCCCCGGGGAAGTCGACCGGTATGTAGGAAAGATAACCGGGTGTAGTTTTGAGGGGGAGGTAAGTACACAAGGGAAATTATTGATACCCAAGCTACAACGGGAAGGCATGAAGTTGGCAGACACGGCAACTTTAGTGGGACGCGGGACATTTTTTGAGATATGGAATCCGGATGATTACGAGCAGACACACACAGCGGAAGCCCTTAGCAAGCTGAAACTTGACCAACTCTTCCACATACTATCATGAAAGAACAGACGACAGAGAGTTGGGTCAATCCGCGACTACACATCGGTACACTTTGCTACCGGGTCGTGATGTGGAAGGAAGGCGCGGTAAATGAGGAGAGCTTAAAAGCTCGGGAAGGACAGCGCACAAGGATACTGCAACGGATGCGGGAAGCCGGGGTAAAAGGAACACGCGGAGTCTTGACCGAAGCGCAGCGTCAGCTCCGGGAACTCAATGACGCAATACGCCGAGAGGCATTCGCGCACACGGAAGTCGCCGCATCCGCAGATTCCCTCGGAACACGGAGTCTCGTCGCGAAATTGCGCGGAGACACCGGAGTCCTCGGTTACAAAATGGGAGAGACGGCGGTAGAAGTGTACTTAGAATTGACGGATGGAGTCGGGGTAGACGAGCATGTTCGGGCATGGCAGGGTGCGAACGAAGAGCGGTGGACGCGTGATTACATAGCGGAGCAACTCCCCGTAGAAGAAACGCGACAATGGCTGCAGACCGCCCGGGAAGCGGGAGCGGAAAATACCGACTCCGAGGACAGCGAAGAAGCCCCTCGGTATCACCACATACCGGTACTCCTGAATGAAGCCGTGGAAGCACTGCAACCGGCTGAAGGAAAAATCATTGTAGACGCCACACTCGGCGGGGGCGGTCACAGTGAAAAAATTTTAGAATCGGGGGCGGAAGTGATAGGAATTGACCGCGACCCGGCAGCTCGTGCCGCCGTGCGCAAAAAGTTAGCGAAGTACGGCGAAAAAATACGGGTGTTAGCAGGCAACTTCCGCGATATCAAACGCTTAGTTCAAAATCAAGGGATACAGGCGGTGGACGGCATATTGGCGGATTTAGGCATATCCTCGTACCAAGTGGACACAC
This sequence comes from uncultured Akkermansia sp., assembly GCA_964545935.1. Lineage (GTDB taxonomy): Bacteria > Verrucomicrobiota > Verrucomicrobiia > Verrucomicrobiales > Akkermansiaceae > Akkermansia. The sequence goes on from CAZJIH010000034.1 coordinate 1,890, forward strand.
CGGAACGCGGATTTTCCTTCTTGGCGGAAGGACCGTTAGACATGCGCATGGACCCCGGGCAGCCCCGATGCGCAGCCGACATAGTCAACGAAGCCGATGAACGTGAATTAGCGGACATATTCCGAAAATACGGAGAAGAGCGAGCCGCGCGTGCCATAGCCCGCCGCATCGTGCAACAACGTGAACACTCACGCATAACCACCACCACCCAACTGGCGGAAATTATCTGCTCCGTTCTGCCCCGCAAAGGAAAACAACACCCGGCAACGCGCACCTTCCAAGCTCTGCGCATGGCTGTCAACGATGAATCGGGTGCTTTAGAGCAAATGATGAGCGATGGTCTCACACTCCTGCGACGCGGCGGTCGCATGGTTATCATCACCTTCCATAGCATAGACGACCGAGCGGTCAAGCGTTTTTTTGAACGAGTAACAAAGGCGGAAATAGATCGACCCGAGTGGGCACAACCACGCGCTAATCCGGAATTTTGCGCGAAAAGCATCACCAAAAAACCACTTACGCCCGGGCAGAATGAATTAGCCGGTAACACACGCGCTCGTAGCGCGAAAATGCGAATAATAGAAAGGATTTGAGAGAGATGAACGAGAGAATCAGACGAAGGAAGAGATATTCACAGAAGGTAAGCTTCGGGACATTGGTGTGGATGGTCATGTTTGCCGTGATAGCGTCGGGCAGCGGAGTACTCTACGCCGTATTAAAAAATGACCAAGTAGCCGTACGCACAGAAATCAGCAAATTGAATCGCGAGATAGCGATATGTCGCATGAACGCCAATCAATATCGCGCTAAAACGGACGCGTTGACAAATCGGTGGGCTATGCGAGAGCGGCTCATCCAAGATGGATCAAGCCTACGAGACATACAGCACGGGCAGATAGAAATGGCAATCAAGGACGGAGGAGCTGACCGGAGAGTCACGGCAGCGCGATAAACACCCCACAGTCGACAGAGCAACCCCACTCACCACGACAATGAAAACGAAAATACCATTTGCGAATCGATGCGCTTGGCTCTGTGCGCTAGTGTTGGGGGTATCGTGCGCGCAAGCGTACCGTTTGGTGGAATTACAGATGGTGGACTCCGGGGATTGCGGTCGCATAGCGGCGGATGAACTCATTGATAAGGAACGCTTGCCGGCGCAGCGAGGTGTTATCATGGACCGCAATGAAGAAGTACTCACCAACAATATACAAAATGCGGAACTTGTAGCCAATCGTTACCATTTGCGGGAATTGACCGCTGTGGTAGACGGACTAGCCTACAATCAAGTCAGTCACTCCCCCGAATGGGCAGCTACAAATGACCGAGACGAGCGGCGTAAACTCTTTATCAATAAACGGAAGGAATTATTGGACAATGCACGACGCGTACTGACGCCCGAGGAGAAAGCTGCGTTGAGACGGCAAATAGGCACGATAGACGCCCGAACCAACCGTATGTTGGAATACGATCCGGAAATCTGCGACTACTACTTTCGCCTGCACGACCGCTTAGTGGCGGAACTCCTCTACCCGTATCTGTGTCAAGTGGAAATAGAAGACCATAGCAAAAAAGGGAAACACTTCATGACGCGGGAGGAAATAGTAGAACGCATAGCCCAGACCGCCACGGAACAATACAACAAGGAAGCCGAGAAAAAAGGGCTCGCGCCGAAGGGTTTCCGCAATCAGATCATCCTCGCCAAGGGATTCAACTTAGACACAGCCGAACGCATCAAAGATACCCTGAAAAAAGCTCACGTGAGAGGAATTTTAGTCCAATCCGACCCGAAACGTTCGTACGTGATGCCGGAAATGCTGTGTCACGTACTCGGGTACGTCGACCACGAGAATCACGGGATGAGCGGGGTGGAGCAATACTTCCAAAGTTACTTAGCCGGGGTAGACGGGATGCGCGAATACAGGCACAATGCGCGTGGGCAGGTGCTACCGAATGAAGATGACCGCTATCTGGCACCCAAAGACGGTCTGAGTCTGCGACTTACCATCGACATGCGCATACAGGCTATCTGCGAACAGGAGCTCGACCGAGGCATGCAACACTACCACGCCAAACGCGGCTGCATGATTGTCGTTGACCCCCACACCGGCGATATCCTCGCTATGGTAAGCCGCCCCGCTTTTAATTTGAACACTAAAGACCTCATTACCCCGGATGGTGTTTTTAAGCGAGGTACCGTAAAGGAAAAGAACGGAGACACTGTAACCGGTGAGTTCAACTACGCGTGCCAGACACGATATGAACCCGGCTCTACCTTCAAAGTTATCGCAGCCACCACGGCGTTAGACAAACATATCATGAAGCTGACCTCGCCGGTCAATTGTTCACCGTTCAGCGTAGGCTTCGGTAGTAAACCTATCAACGACGGTCGTTTCAACTACGGCACCCAATCTCTGGCGGGTGTCCTCAAAAAATCGAGTAATCCCGGCGCAGCTCGCATCGCTTTGACTTGTAAATGGTCAAATTACAAAGAATACGTTCAACGCTACGGTTTAGACCGCTCCGTCGGAATAGACATACCGAGCGGCGGCGCGTGCCTCCTAGCGGACGGTACCAATATCGTCAACTTTTCACGCATAGCGTACGGATATTCCGTGTCTGTTTCGCCCCTGCACATGGCTATGGTTTACGCTACCATAGCCAACGACGGCGTACGCATGAAACCGAGACTCATCGATAAAATTATCGCGGCGGACGGTTCCACATACGATGAATGCGAACCGAAAGTTGTTCAAAGAGTTATGAGCCCGGAAACCGCACGCGACCTGCGCCGTGCCTTACAAGGTGTCACGGAAAGCACCGGGCCGGGGGGACGTGGTACTGCGACAGCTGCCGCTATCCCCGGATTTTTGATAGGCGGGAAAACCGGTACCGCTAAGAAAGTAAAAGCGGGCGGCGGTTACTACGACGGTCTTTACACCGTATCCTTTGCCGGAGTACTACCCATTGATAATCCTCAACTCGTAGTTATGACCGTCATCGATGAACCACACCCGACCGACTGCAATCCCGGCGGCGGTACCGTGGCGGCACCTATTTTCCGACAAGCAGCCGAGAGGCTAATCGACCTACTTAACATTCAACCGCATGATGCTAAAGCTTATGCAGAATATCGTCTGAATAAAGACCGCGCAACCATGCAAAAATAACCGCGTTCACCCATGATCTATTCGACACAACTATTTTCCGTGCTCCCCGGAGCTGAGATCACCGGGGGACAGCGTCGCACTTTGGGACAATTAACCGATGATAGCCGCAAGGTGACCCCCGGGAGTGCCTTTATAGCCGTACGGGGAACACAATTTGACGGTCATACCGCTATACCCGCGGCTATAAAAGCCGGAGCTATAGCCATAGTGGCAGAGACACCTTGCCCGGCGGGTCTGGCGGAAAAGGGGATAAGTTGGGTACAAGTAGCGGACACACGGCAGGCATGCGGTCTGCTCATGAGTGCTTGGCAAGGCTTCCCGAGTCAACAATTGGTAACATTGGGGGTAACCGGTACCAACGGAAAAACGACTGTCGCGTATTTACTCCACCACATTCTGCGGCGTACTTGGCAGAAAGCGGGGTTGATAGGCACAGTGATGTACGATGACGGGGTACGGCGCACGGAATCTCACAATACGACCCCCGGGAGTGCCGAGCTTCAACGTATGTTTGCCGATATGGTTCGCAATGGATGCCGCGCGGTAGCCATGGAAGTATCCTCGCACGCACTGGAACAATCTCGTACGGTCGGTACAGACTTCCGTGTCGGGATTTTTACCAATCTCACGCAGGACCACCTCGATTACCACGGAGATATGGAAAGTTATTACCGCGCGAAGAAAAAACTCTTTACGATGATGGCCAATAGCGGTAATAGGAAGGCTGTAGCCGTTATCAACATCGATGACACGTACGGGCGTCGTCTGGCAGGCGAGATGGGACATCTCATGAAAGTACGCACATTCGGGACATCGCCGGATGCCGAGTTCCGCATCACTCCGCGTCTCGTCACTCTGAAGGGCAGTCAATACGAACTCACTCGCAAAGGTTGTAGTTTCTTGGTTCGTATCCCCTTGATCGGTCAATTTAATATCTCTAACAGCATGGCTGCCTTGGCAGGAGCTGTGTCGGCAGGGGTGAATTTCCGCGATGCGCTCAGCTGTCTGGCGACAGCTCCGCAGGTTCCCGGCAGACTCGAATTAGTCAGTAGTACGGGAAATGTTCAATGCTTTGTGGATTACGCCCATACACCGGATGCCCTGGATAATGTGTGTCGGACGATGCGTGCGCTGTGTCGGCAAGGTAGGCTCATCGTGGTGTTCGGATGCGGAGGCGACCGCGACCACACCAAGCGTCCGCTCATGGGAGAAGCCGCCGCCCGTTACGCGGACATCTGCATAGTTACGAGCGACAATCCGCGCCACGAAGACCCGGATGCCATCATCGATCAAATTATGCCCGGAATACAGCGTGAAAAACAACACCGCATTACCAACCGCGCGGAAGCCATAGAAACGGCACTGGATATGGCTCACAGCGGAGATGTTGTACTCATAGCCGGGAAGGGTCACGAAAATTACCAAATCATAGGCGATGAAGTATTGAGATTTTCGGACGCGGAGGCTGTACGGCGGTACCGTCAACGCCGGGAAGCTGAAATTATAGCCGAAAAACAAGCAGAGAGGAAATATGCGAGACGTTGATTTACAAGACCTTGTTGAAGCGACAGAGGGAGAGCTACGGATCGCCGGCACGCGTCGCGTCACGAGCGGGGTCTGCACCGATAGCCGCTCTGTTTTACCCGACTGCGTGTTCTTTGCCATCAGCGGCGACAAATATGACGGAAACAACTACGCGCCGGAGGTATCGCGGCAGGCAGCGGCAGTCGTTGTAAGCCGAATTACCGGTGATTTTCACCCGGAGTGCAGTGTAGTTCGGGTGGACGATGGACTGCGGGCGCTGCAAAGGATGGCGACGTGGTGGCGGATGCGGGTACCTTTGGTTGCGGTATGTGTCACCGGTTCCAGCGGGAAAACGAGTACGAAGGATATGGTACGCTCGGTGCTGGCGCAGCATTACGCGCATGTCGAAGCTACCCGAGGCAACTTCAACAACCACGTCGGTGTCCCCCTGAGCATTCTCGGTACACCTGCCAACACCCAAGTAGCCGTGTGGGAATTGGGCATGAATCACACCGGGGAGTTGGCACCGCTCTGTGCCATGACCCGTCCGAATATCGGGATCATCACCCACATCGGCTCCGCGCACATAGGCATGCTCGGTTCGCGGGAAGCCATAGCGCACGAAAAATGCACTTTAGCCCGAGCTTTGGCAAAGGATGGGTGTCTGATATATCCGGCAAATGATGATTACGCGGACTACATAGCCACGCAGACTCAGGCGGAGCTCCTGCCGGTAGGCGGTGAATGCAGCCGCATTCGCGCACGCGACGTACAAATCGGAGTTCAGGGAAGTAGCTACACCTTAGTCATTGAAGGACTGGGGGAAGTGAACGTTCATCTGCCTGTACCCGGGGCTCACATGGTCGGCAACAGTTTATTAGCGGCGGCGGTAGGTCGAAAACTCGGCTGTTCTTTACAGGAAATTGCCGCGGGTCTGGCGTCTTTAACCATCACCGGGGGACGTCTCACCTGCCGAGATGTGAACGGAATACTGCTGGTAGATGACACCTACAATGCCAACCCGGAAAGCATGCTGGCGGCTTTGCGCACCGTAGCAAAAATGCCCGTAAGCGGTAAACACTACGCAGTGCTCGGCAAAATGGGTGAGCTCGGTAGCACCGGTGTAGCGGCTCACGCGGAAGTCGGAAAATGCGCGGCTGCGTCCAATTACGCGGGCGTCGTTGTTTTCGGCGAAGGGAGCGCGGAGTTGTATGCCATGGTAGAAGCCGTACGTGCCGGCGGCGTGCTGGTGCAGCGCACGGAAAGTGTGCATGAGGCCGCTTGTATCCTCCGCTCCGTCGCGTGTCCGGGGGACGCCGTACTCTTCAAGGGCTCACGCGCGGCAGGTATCGAACGTATCATGAATAACTTTCTCACCGAAAATTAATAGGCTATGCTGAACGAATTTTTCGAGATAGACGAAGGCGCTCTCTTTCTTTTAGCGGCTGTGCTGCCTCCGCTGTTGATACTTGTACTCGGACCCTGCGTCATTCAGAAACTGCGAGCTCTGAAAGCCGGACAGCCGGTACGGGAAGCTCACGGCAATGTTCACGCGCCGGACCACGCCGCCAAAGCCGGTACTCCTACCATGGGAGGTATCCTCATCATCGGAACTCTGGTGTTATTTTCACTACTCTTTCTTCGATTGGATGATGTGCGCATACAGTGTATCCTCTTCGTTACCTGCGTGACCGCTTTCCTCGGTTTCCTGGATGATTACGCCAAAATCAAAAAACAGAACAGCGACGGTGTCAACGGATGGTTCAAAATAGCTTTGCAGACCCTCGCTGCCGGTGTCTGCGCCGTGTATCTGTATATGTCCGACGCCTCCGAATTTTCCTACATCCTAGTGCCCTTTTACGGTACGGTTAAGATCGGCTTGTTCTTTATTCCGCTTGCCATCCTCACCATTATTGCCGCATCCAATGCTGTCAATCTGACGGACGGATTGGACGGATTAGCGAGCGGGTGTATGATTCCCGCCGCTCTTTTTTTCTGTATTGTCGCCGGAAGTTCGTGCTGTGAGTTTCGGATGACTCCCTCCGTCTATTTTTCACTCGCTATGGCTTCCTCCTGTGCCGCTTTCCTGTGGTTCAACTGCCACCCCGCCAGGGTTTTTATGGGCGATACCGGCTCCTTGGCACTGGGCGGTGCCTTGGGTACTCTCGCTGTATGTACGCGAACGGAGCTCACGCTCATTATCGTAGCGGGAGTCTTTGTGGCGGAAGCCGCGTCGGTGGTGATTCAGGTGCTGTGGTTCAAACTCACGCGTCGCCTTTACGGAGAGGGACGTCGGTTTTTCCTCATGGCTCCGCTGCACCATCATTTCGAAAAGTGCGGCGTTCCCGAAACGCAGGTCAGTGTGCGCTCATGGCTTATTGCCTGGGTCCTGTTTTTTGTTGCGTTTTTTCTCTAATAACCCCTGAAGCTTATGAACCTAACCGATAAAAGAGTTGCCGTTCTCGGCTGCGGTCGCAGCGGGCTCGCGGCGGCGCGTCTGGCGGTGGCACACGGTGCGGCAAAGGTTTGTATCTTCGATTCTGACCCGAAGGCGGTATGCTCGGATAAAACCCTGCCCTTTGTAGCCGGCGCGGGGGAACAAGATGCACAGGACTTTGCGGCGGACCTCGTAGTAATATCCCCCGGCATCGAAGCGGAAAGCCCGTGGGCATTGGCATTTACCTGCGCAGGTGCCCCGATCATCGGCGAAGTAGAATTAGCTTCCCGGTATTTCAACGGTCGTATCATTGCCATCACCGGAACCAACGGAAAAACTACCACGACGGCTCTCATCGAGCACATTTTATTACAGGCGGGGCGTAGTGCGGCAGCCTGCGGCAATTACGGCTATCCGCTCAGTGAAGTCGCTCTGCAAAAACCTCAACCGGAATTCGCCGTACTTGAAATCTCTTCCTTTCAGCTGGAAACAATTGTCAGTTTTAAGCCGGAAGTAGCTGTATGGCTGAATTTTGCACCGGACCATCTCGACCGTTACGCGAAAGTCAGCGATTACTTTGCTGCCAAGTTACGAATTTTTGAAAGAATGGATGAAGAGCAGGTAGCCATAGTCCGTGTGGGAGAAAATCTGCCGCATATCCGACCGCGCATCCTCGAATTTTCCGCGAGTGAAGGCAGTGGTCTGCTACGCTACGAGGGTACCTGCATCAAACAAATGGATACCGTGGTAGCTGAGCTTCGCGGAACTGCCTTAGTTCAAAAGCACAATGCGGAAAATGCCATGGCAGCGATTCTAGCGTGCCGCGCGGTCGGGCTCAGGGATGATGAGATTGTACCGGCTTTGGCAAGTTTTACACCCCCGCACCACCGCTGTGAATTTGTGGCAGAGGAGCACGGTGTGCTCTGGGTGAACGATTCTAAAAGCACCAACCTGCACTCAACGCAAACAGCTGTCAACTCCCAAACGCGTCCGACTATCTTACTCGTCGGCGGCAAGGACAAAGGTCTGGATTACTCGCCTCTGCTACCCGCCATGCGCGGCAAAGTAAAATTGTGCGTCGTTTTCGGGCAGATAGCCGAGCAACTTGAGCGTACCTTCAGCGCCGAATTTGATACCCTGCGCGTAACCACGGTCAGCAAAGCCGTGCAGGTAGCTGCCGCGCGTGCCTCAGCCGGAGATGTCGTCCTCTTTTCCCCCGGCACCTCTTCCTTCGATCAATACAGCAACTACGCGCAGCGCGGAGATGATTTCCGTGCGGCTGTGCAACAAATACTTCACCCCCATACATAAACAACAATCCATCCCATCATGAGAAAAAAAGACACATACACATCGCCTCCCCTCACACGGGTTAAACCTAAACGCCACTTCTTCCGTTCTCTGTTGAAGCGTCATCATTCCGAAACCGGTCTCGTGGAAGACAAAACAAGCAGTGTTACCATCGTTCGCATCATCATCGGTTTGCTCTTGCTTCATCTTATTATCATCGGCGGAGTTTTACTACGAGGGCATCTCGTACGCGACGCCGGCGAAACCACGACGCCCCCGACAGTGAACGGTCCGCCTACAGTCGCAACACGTACAGACGCGGGTAAAAAACCCGGAACGACATCGCACCCTGTTTTGCCCGCTACGCAACCGGTAGCGCCTGTTGCTCAAACATCTGCGCCGAACCATATCACGCAGACAGGCGGAATGGCAGAGGACGATACGGCGGAGGAGGTACCCGAGGATGATGTTACCGTTGCCCCCGCGGCTACTTCTACGCCGGTGTATCATTTAGTTGCCACCGGAGATACTTGGCAGAATGTAGCGGAGCAATACGCTGTGAGCGCATCTGCTTTGCGATCCGCTAACCCTACCATGACCGAAGATGACCTCAGTGTAGGTGCCACCTTAGTAATACCCGCCGGAAGAGCCGCCGGGCGTGATGTTACCCCCCCGGCAAACGGCGAAGCTACTCGGCGCACACCGGCGGGAACCTCAGCACCCGCTGTTGCCGGAAACAAGGTACATGTCGTGCAACGGGGGGAAACCTTGTCGCGCATATCACGCAAGGAGAAGGTACCGATGAAGGAGATCATGCGCTTGAACGGGCTTAAGGATCCCAATCGTATCAGCCCGGGTATGCAATTAAAATTAGGGCGGTGATGTTTTAACGCGAGAGCGGGCATGTCCTCCCGATTGAGCATTATCTTTATCTGGCTTTGCTTCATCATTTTGCTTGTGCTGGGCATCATGATGGTCGCGAGTACGGGGTTGTGCGCCTATGTCCCCAACGGGGGCGATCCTTCCCAATTCCTCGTCAAACAATGCTGTTTCGGTCTCCTCGGTTTGCTGGCGGCTCTCGCTGTCAGCGCTGTCGATTACCGCAGATTCCGTCCTTGGGTGACTTTCCTGTGGGTGCTTTGTGTCTTTTTGTTGATTCTCTGTTACGTCCCGTATTTGGGTATGGAAATCAACGGAGAACGTCGTTGGATCAATCTGGGTTTTATGTCATTTCAGCCCAGTGAGGTCGCTAAAATCGGCTTGATGTTGATATTGGCGGATTGGTACACGACTCACCGTGAGATGCCCGGTACTTTTTGGCGCGGGTTTGTGTGGCCGGGCGCGGTTTTGTTCGGGATACCTCTCGCCCTGATTTTATTTGAAAAGGACATGGGTACAGCCGCGGCTCTGGCTATCTCCGGCGCTTGTGTCATGTACGTTGCCGGGGTGCGTCACTGGTTGCTTTTCACGGCTTTGCTCATCGGTATGGTGCTCATGTTCGATATGGCTACGGGCAACGATAATCGTATGGAGCGTATCTACGCTTGGTTCGATCCCCGCGCTTTCAGTCAAGGTGTGGGGCGTCAACAGTGGATCGCTATCCTCGCCCTCGCACGCGGTGGGTTGACAGGTGTCGGTCTGGGCGACGGTATCGAAAAATTCGGCAATCTGCCTTTCGCGCATACCGACTTTATATTCGCGGAAATCGGGGAAGAGTGGGGGTTAGTGGGAACCCTGGGGGTGCTCCTCCTTTTTACCCTTTTCACTATTTTCGGCATCATGCTGGCTTTGCAAACTCGGGATACTTTCGGAAGATTGCTCGCCACCGGCATCGTCTGTACCATTTTTTGGCCGGCTGTACTGAATATGGCGGTTGTTACCTCTCTCTTACCCAACTCCGGTTTGCCCCTCCCCTTCATCAGCTACGGCGGCACCAATCTCGTCTTTACTATTATTTCTGTAGGATTACTCACTAGTATTCAACGGCATACACCTGTTATTCAACGCGATATCTGGCCTAAACATCTCACCGGGACTTCGTAGCATTCGACCATGAGCACCACACCGACATCTCAGCGTATAGTAATTGCCTGCGGCGGTACAGGCGGTCATCTCTTTCCCGGAATTGCCGTTGCCGAACAACTACAGGCACTGGGGCACCGTCCTCTCTTGCTCATATCGCGTAAGACGGTAGATGCGGAGGGCGCGCGTAAGTATTCGCATCTCGAATTCTGTACGGTACCGGCTATCGCTAAACCTCCTACGTTTTCTTTTCGTATGGTGGTATTCCCCTTTAAATTTTTCGGTACGCTGGTGAATAGTTTATCGTTGTTGAGGCGGCACAAGGCGGATGTCGTATTGGGGATGGGAGGTTTTACCTCGTTGGCACCGGTACTTGCCGGTCACTTCCTAGGATTACGTACTTACGTGCACGATTCCAATGCTATTCCGGGTCGCGCTAATCGCTTAACCGCTAAATTTTGTACGGCTGTTTTGCTGGGTATGGGGGTAGCCGCAAAAAAGTTGCCCGGTATGGTTTGTCAGGAGGTCGGAACTCCGGTACGTGAGGAGGTTCTGCACGCTCCGGAGCAGTCGGAAGCACGCCGCCGTCTCGGTTTACCTTCCGATAAACCTGTTCTGCTGGTCACCGGTGGGTCGCAGGGGGCTCAAATGCTCAATTCTCTCCTAGTTGAAGCCGCGCGTGCTTTGCCCCAAGCTCATTTTTTGCTTATTGCCGGCGGCGCGGATGAAGCACGCGTTACCGCGTTGGCAGAGGGTGTGAGTAATGTGACCGTGATGGGGTTCTGCTCGGATATGCCTGCCGCTTACGCCGCTGCGGACGCGGTTGTAGCGCGGAGCGGCGCTTCTACCCTTACCGAACTTTCAATCATGGGGAAGGCTTGTTTCTTAGTTCCTTACCCTTACGCCGCCGATAATCACCAGTATTTCAATGCGCGGGTGTTTGCGGATGCCGGTGCCGCTGTCCTCTGTGAACAAGGCGATCTCACCGTCGCGCGTATTTCGGATTTTGTCCGTTCGGTCGTTCTCTCTCCGGATGCCCGTGATTCCATGCAACGCGCCGCCCTGCGTCTGGCTAAACCTCAAGCCGCTTCCCATATCGCTCAATTTATTACTTCTGATTCATGACATTCTTTACCAATCTTACGGGTGCCGCTGAAATCGGTGCTAATTGTTACCTTATCGAGGATGGTGCTGATAGTATCGTACTCGATGCCGGTATCCATCCGAAAAAAATCGGCAATGAAGCTAAACCTCGTTTCGATTTGCTGTCCGGTAAAGACCCTCAGGCTATTTTTATTACCCACGCTCATTTAGACCACATCGGTGCTTTACCTGTCTTCCAGGACGAATTCCCGAGCGCGGAGGTTTTCATGACTCGCGCGACGGCGGAGGTAGGACAGATCATGCTGCACAATTCGGTGAACGTAATGCTCTCGCAGCGTATGTTCGATGGGGTGGCGGAATACCCGTTCTTCACTCACGGGGAACTCGAGCATGCGGTTGCTCAGTGGATCGCACGCCCGTACGAAGAACATTTCCGTGTTTGCCGGCACAGAAATGTTCTCGCTACTTTGTACGATGCCGGTCATATCTTGGGTTCCTGCGGAGTTTTACTCGAAACACGGCAGGGTAGACGCATCTTTTACACGGGGGATGTCCAATTTGAAAACCAAAGTCTCATACCCGGTGCCGCTTTCCCGACAGAGGATGTGGATGTGTTGATCATGGAATGCACTCACGGCGCTACCGAAAGGTCGTCGTATTATACACGCGCTAAAGAACTTAACCGCTTAGCAAAAGCTATTCGTGAAACTTTGCAGGGAGGCGGGGCTGTGCTGATCCCGGTTTTCGCGCTCGGTAAAACTCAGGAGATACTCTACGAACTCGGTCGCTTCCGCGACTCCGGTCGCATCCCGGATGTACCTATTTTCAACGGCGGTCTCGGTGGTAGGATAACTTCCGTGTACGATCGCTTAACTTACGACGCCCCGCGTTTGCAGCCGGGTCTCTGCATCCGATCTCAGGTGGAAACCGCTCCCTTACCCCCTCGCGACGCTTCGGTTCCCATGCAAGCTTCCCCGGGTAATATTTACTTGGTCTCAAGCGGCATGATGAGCCCTCACACCCTTTCCAATCAACTCGCCGCCCAAATGCTCCCGCATCCGGAGGACGCTATCCTTTTCGTCGGTTATTCCGACCCGGATAGCCCGGCTGCTCGTATCAAATTCTCTCACCCGGGCGATCTCGTCCGTTTAGGTGCAAACCCCGATGTCGGTCAGGCATACCCGGTTCTCTGCCGCGTCGATGCCTTCGATTTCTCCGGTCATGCCCCGCGCACCGCTCTGCTCGACTACGCGCGTCAACTCTGTCCGCGTGAAATTATCCTCGTCCACGGTGACCCGGAAGCCCTTACCCGAATGCACGCCGAACTACGTCGCTACTTGCCTGAAGAAGTAAAAATTACAGTTCCGGCACCGGGAAAACGTATAAAAATCTGAATCAGTCACGCCGCTAGGTCTCTGCGTTCCGCGTGCGATGGGATTCCCTTACGCGGCGGGAACACCTACCGGGTCGCCGATTCAAAAATCAACCTCACGTGATTAACGCAGGGTACGGGATTTTTACTCCGCAGACTATACCCACCTCTGACTTCTTAACCTCACCGCCCCCTGCCGGGCGATGATTTTGCAGGAGTGCCCCAAAAAGTCAGGCATCTACAGGCTGCATCTCCGCGTGC
>CAZJIH010000034.1:15169-20691 GCA_964545935.1 uncultured Akkermansia sp.
ATTTTGCAGGAGTGCCCCAAAAAGTCAGGCATCTACAGGCTGCATCTCCGCGTGCCTTTCTCATTCATCCTGCTCAGCCCGTCTCTCTTCTCGCCCATCCCCCTCCATCACATCTCCTCGTACGGAGGCAAATTCTTCACTATCCGTACCGTCTCCACACTCACACGCACAACACGCTTTACCAGATCAATGATGTACCGGGGGTCGCCAACCTCATCGCACCAAGCGTTCGGATCGTTGACGATGCCACTGTCTTTATCGGTCGTAACTGCATACCTCTCCATCACCCATTCAAGCGCACTTTTCCCATTGACCACATACTCGTACGCCTCCGGTGGTATACACCTTAAAACGGTAGTACTGTTGTAAATGATAGTGTCCTTAACCCCCTTCTTCGGAAACCGCATCTTACCCTCAATCCGATAATCCCCGCCGCTATGCGCCACTTCCAGCGGATACGGCTCTACTGTCTCATAATTCAAATGCCACTCTGCCAGCTCCCTCCCCGCCTTACTATACCCCCGGAAGTCCTTGACCTTCGGTATGCGCGGAAGCTCCTTTTTCAAATCATTCGCGTAGCGGGTGCGATATTCCTCACTATGTAACAAACCATAGACGTAATAGAATAAATCTTCCTTTCCTATCTTCGGATCCCCGTACGCCTGCCGGAATTCCTTCAATGCCCGGTCCGTTATACCATCATGCCGCCGGTAATCACTGATGGATTCCTCCAGCCCAAGCGGTAATTCCCCGGCTTTATCGGATCGCTTTTCGTACCAATACAACGGGAAACATTGTGAATCTCCGTTAAAATGGAGATCACAAATAGTATCCGATATAAGAGGCATGGGTTCTTTTTTCCCACCTGCAGCCGGAAAGGTTATCACCAGATTCTTGTGCTCTGGTGTTGGAAAGAAATCGCGACTCAATCCGGGGGCTTCATTGAATTGTGGATCAAAGTACAGCCACATTTTGTGAAAAGGTCTATAGCTAGCCAGCCGCACATATTTCTCGGAGAACGCAGCCACCTTACCTCTCGCTAAGTCTCTACGTAGTGCTCGGGTCCATTTCACGGTATTTTTCCCGTCATCAACAAAGTCCTCAACTGATTGACCACCCCCAAACTTCACATACAGATCTATGTACCGATTGTACTGGAGGACTTGATCCTGCATAATGCTGCCTAACCTTTTCTGCGAGAAATTGTACACCGAGGCATCGCGATTGGTAGCCACACCAAGACAAAACATATCAAAGACTGCCCTAGACCCCCCTTTCCCCTTCTTCGCCCCCTTATCTCCAACAGGCATACACAGCTCGTACCCCTCTGAACGATGGTTAAGCCAATCTCCGTGCTTATCCGGCACCAAGGTTTCCCATTTCAGCCTGCCTATGTCCACTGCGTTCTTGACAATCCTCAATTTCTCATCCCGGGACAGATAGTCCCCTATGTCGCAGTAATGCAATGTTGCCCTAGTCCCCGGCTTGTGATCCGCCCGCTTAACAAGAATGATGATAGCTATTGGCGTTTTGCTACCTTCACCAAACACGTTCCCCGCCTCCTTTCTGCGGAGCTCCCCCTGTGTGCGGCAGTTCCCCCGCAGATTATAGCAATATATCTCGGAGAACTCGTCCATCAAACATTCCCGAAAGCCCGACATAGCACTATTATCGATATACGACCCATTGGTTACGAAAGCAATTATACCATCGTCCTTAATGCAGTCGCTGGACCACCGGAAGGCACGTATGTAGGAATCATAGAGGCTTTTTTTATTCGTCGCGTTACACCCGACAGCGTACGTCTCAGCTATTCGCGCGTCCAATTTCGGATAGTCCGCATTCCGGTTATTATCATTTGCCGACCTCTGTCCAATAGAATACGGGGGATTAGCAATAATCACCCGAATATCCTGCTTACAAAGTCTCTTAACCCGCTCGCCATTGTCTTCAAACTGTGGGAACAGGTCCCGATCTTTCCCGCTGTTCTCATGCATCCTAAAGGTATCAGTCAAACAGATACTGCTAAAGGGTTCGTATTCCGTATTCTCCCCCATCTCACCATGATACGCCACCTCTATATTAACGCACGCGATATAGTACGCCAACAACACGATTTCCGACGCGAACAGCTCCTCCCTGTACTTCCGGGGCAGGTCGTCTTTAGAAATCAGCCCGCTTTGAATCGCCCTCACGATAAACGTCCCCGTTCCCGTGAAAGGATCCAGTATCCGCACCCCCTCTGCCCCCAGCCCCTTTTCTATCCCGAATTCCACCTGCAGCACCCGATGCACACTGTGGATAATGAAGTCCACCACCTCCACCGGCGTATACACGATCCCCAACGCGTCCGCCACCTTCTTAAACGCGTTCCGGAAAAAGTTCTCATACAGCTTCCGTATAACATCCTGCCGCCCCTCCGTTGTCTCGATAGCCCCGGTCTGATTGAGCACATCCTCGTAAAACCGCTTCATCACCTTATCCTCTTCCTGCCCCGGATGCTCCTCCACAAAATCCAGCATCTTATTCATCGTCACACTTACCGGGTTCTGCTCCGCGAACCGGTACTTCCCGAATAGTGCGTTAAACACCGGGCGCGACACAAACTGCATCGCGAGCATCTCAATCGCGTCCTGCTCCGAAATATCGGGGCGTATATTCTCCCGAAGCCCATCCAAGAAATCCCCGAACCTCGCGGCACAGTCCGGATCCCCGAGCAACGCCTCTATAGCGTGCCTACGGCGATCCGCGATACCCGCGATATCCTGCGCCCACTTCTCCCAGTAGATACGCGTTCCCACACGCACCACCATCTTAGTGAACACCGCGTCCCGCAACTGCTTCACCTGCTGCGCGAAGAAAAACGGGTCGAACAGCAAATCCGTCCCCCCAGGTTCCCCGGCTACAATCTCCGTTTCCCCCACTCCACTTGGCCAGACCGAGGAGGTACCCGGTTTAGGTCTTCTCGGTCCACTGACCCCCGCCACCGTGATATGCTTGCTGCGCCGCCTATTAAATTCGATAGCATTTATCTCGGCGTCAAACCGGTCATCGTGCGCACGCAGAGCCTGCAGCACCTGCCACACCACCCGAAACCTCTTCTCATTCCCCAGCACCTCCTCCGGCTTCTGATCCCGTGGCACACCGACCGGAATGATCACATACCCAAACTTCTTACGCCCCTCCGGATCGCGCCGCATCACCCTCCCCACCGACTGCACAATATCGATCTGACTACGCTTCGGTGCCAAAAACATAATCGCGTCCAACGCCGGTACATCTACACCCTCGGATAAACACTGAGCATTCGTGAGTATCCGACACTCCTGACTATTCGGAGCTTTCAGCCACTGCAACTCCCGTTCCCTTTCCCCCATGTGCATCGTCCCGTCCACGTGGTGCATCTCACTCGGGAAAGGCGTTACCCCCACCGGATCACTCTCCCGTATATTCTTCACCACCAACTTCCAGAGTTCCGCGTACGTCTCAGAATCAGCGATCCGCCCGGAAAAAGCGACAGCCCGTCGCATCGGATCCGGGTCACTCCGCAGAAAATCATTATTATGATCCTCCGCCCAATCGAGCATGTGAACCCGCTCCCGGTCATACTCCCTCTCCGTTATCCCCATCTTAGCCGCCATCGACTCCTCCGGCGGCAAAATCATGCGCTTACGCAGACCATTGATGCACCCCACGAGCCGAATAGCGTCATCAATCTCAAAGTCTCCCCCCTCATTACGCTTCAGTTGCCCGCCCATCAAATCCTTCACATAATCCTCATCCACACAGAGCACGAGCACTTTGTAATCCGTCAGCAAACCCTCTCGCACCGCCCGGGAAAACCGCAAATTATACAATTCCTCTCCAAAGAGCGTTACATCATTCATATCGGCAAGCGCGACCGTCTCCGGCACCTTCTCCCCCGGCTGCTTACCACCCCTGCGCTTCTTATTCTCCTCCCGCACCTTCTCATGCGCCGCTTGCCCATAAATCTTAGGCGTCGCGGTCATATACAGACGCCTCTTACTCTTGAGGAAATTCTGATCATGCACTCGCCGGAAATTAACCTCCGCCTGCTCCTCCTCATTCAGAAAATACACCCCGGCAGTCCGGTGCGCCTCATCGCAAATTGTCAGATCAAACTCCGGCAGTGCCCCTGCCACCTGTGCGTCCCGTACCTTGTCCAGCGACTGGTACGTCGAGAAAATCACAGTCAAATGCGAATCCTTAAACTTCCGGTAATTCCTACCGATCTGTTCGGGATCCGTTGTTGCCGGGGACGGTAAATCAGTAGCCGCGAGATCCGTCTCATCATCCGCACGCCCCACCTGCGAATCCGAGCACACAGCAATCGGATGCATCCTGCATACCGTCTGCCCCATCCACTCCCGCAAACTCTGCGATACCAGAGCTATACTCGGTGCCAAAAAGAGGATGCATCCATGCCCCCCCCCGGTATATTCTTCTGCCAACCTCAAAGACGTAAACGTCTTCCCGGTTCCGCATGCCATAATCATCTTCCCCCGCTCAGCCCCACCACGAAACGCCTCCAACACGGCGTCTATCGCCTCCCGTTGGTGCGGACGCACCTCCTTCTTCGGCATCCCATGTGCCTTCCCCTTCTCCAACTCCTCCCAAGGTACCTCCTCGTACCCCATTAAATCTGCCAACCCGATAGACGTGCAGGGAATCCTCTGATTCCCGAGCATCTTATCAAAATTACTGCTCGTATAGTAGCAGGTACTAATCACAATCCCACCGACAAAAGTATCCGCCGACCCATGCTCCGTCTTCCATGTCATATTCAGAGCCGCGAAAAACGTCGCCACATCCTTCTCACTCAGCGTATGCCCATCATCGTAACACTTACACTGAATCGCCACATACCGCTCACTGACCCTCTCCCGTGCCACCAAATCTATCCCGATATCATGCGAATACGACTTATTTCCCCACTGCTCCGTCTTCCTATACGGCCACTGATTCCACAACCACACCTCGGAAAACCGCTCCTTATACGTAGGCTCATACTCAAAAAACCTCTTCATGAGTACCTCAAACCTCTGCCCTTTCATCGCCTGAGCTTCCCCCTCCGTTGCCTTCCTAATCCGATCCAGCACTCGGTAAAATGATGACGTTTGCATACATCCTCATTATACATGCTACCCTTCCTCAAGTCAAGCTAAATGTGCATTGCAAGGATAAAAGCTTCTTCGCTCTTTTTTTGTGCGCGGCGATTTTGCAGGGGTGCTGGGTAAGGCGAGGAAAAAGTAAGAGCGGCAAAGAATTACGGCAGAAAATTTGCGGAGCTGACACAGGAGTCAATACTGCGCAAAATACGGCGGAAGTCGGCTTCGTGTTTGCCGTGTAGAACGGAAGGAGGAATAGGGAATCGATGAACGGCGGCAGAAAGACTATCCGCCATGCGGTGTGCAAAGGCGAGGCAGGATTTAGGCGAAAGTCCGGTCCCTTTCATCGTTGCGGACCACATAGCCGGGGTAATCTCATGTAAACGAACCTCC
>CAZJIH010000035.1:0-20486 GCA_964545935.1 uncultured Akkermansia sp.
CTCCCTCGTACTTTACTGACTTTTCCCTTAAACATCCCACAAGATACTACTCCCCACCCCGCCGCATTGCAAGAAAAAAATGCCCACCCCGCCCGCCGCGGGTCTAATTCTGATTTGCTGATGTTTGATATGCCCATGGGCAACAAGAATCCAGTAACCATGGGCATTACAAAGAAAATTGCATTTGTGCCCAATTATTCGCATGCCCAAAAGGGGAAAATGCGGCTTGATGCTTCGGTGGAATCTTCCTCGCTTTTATGCAAGTAATGTAATTATGATGAATGTTTTGCAACGAGTGGAACAAGTGGACGCATGGTTAGGGCTTTGCCTCCTACGCCCTGCGCTGCTCTTGTGTCATACCAGCAAATCTGACGCAGACCCCGCCCGCCGCAGCCTGCCGCCAAGCTGTGGCACACCCATCCGCCGGCGGGCTCGTTTCCGCGGAGGGACGCGCAACGGAGCGCGCATTATTCCTCAATCAAAAATCAAAAATCAAAAATGCGGCTGGGGGGAAGGCGTGGTGGGCACCGGGGCGGGGTGGCAGGAGCAGCGGTTCAGGGCGCGCATTATTTGCAAATCGAGTACTTCTAAAAACCTTCCCTTTTACGGGAAAACTTGGTTGGTTTCTGCAAAAATGGTGTGTAAACCTGCTAATGAAAATTGTTCCCGTATGCTTTATGAGCATGCCTTTGCATTGATTATCCTTACGTAACTTACAGAAATTAAACGCATTTTGTTTTATTAGCACAGTCGGCACAGCAAACTATCCGAAAGTTTCCCGTTTAATCCGAGTACCACGCGCAATGCTCCTTCGCACGGGAGTTTTTAGTTTTTAGAAGTCCCGACTTGTGTTGTACCACTACGAGCCATCGAAACCCCTCGGGAATGCCGCTTTGAGGAGTTCCTATTTCTTTGCCAATCTCTTCTGCTATAAGTTTATAGGTGATTATTTTGCCGGAGACGCAGATTCATATGCCGGGCGATAAGGGACAGCTCCGACACAATGTTTTAGAAGTACTCGGTATGGGGAAAGCGGCTCCTACTTTTTTCCTTGTGGGAGATTCCGGTGTAAATATCACCGACCCTTACACCTCTGTAGCTTCCACACATCCGCACTGCTCCGTATCGCTCTGCTGTGCTCAGTTTAAAATGTTTCGCAGCGTGAAAAGTCCGCCACTACGGGACATTACCCCCAAAAAGACAAACGAAGCGGGGAACGTGCGCCTGAAGGAAACCCGCCGATGCGGTGCCGGTGGCACTGCGTTACGGGATATCTCCTACGGCTACGCTCCCCCTCCGTTATGTTTATCGCTTTAAGTCAGAAATCAGAAGATGATATTGCAACCGATGCGAGTACCTATACTGAGCTGAGCTTCGCTCTTGCTCCCCTCATATTTTAAGCGCGTTGTGTAGTGCATGAGTTGGACACTCAGTTGAATGTTGCTTTTAGGCGTAATGGCATACCCGCAGCCTACCTCTGCACTCCACGCAAAACCCCACTTATCCTTTTTCAAGCTATCACCGTCACTATCGGATTGCACTTCCCCGTTGTAGGTTTCCGTGAAGTACCCTGACCAAGTATCTTTGCAGTGTACTTGGGCTATACCGGCGTTGACACCGAAGAATGCGTGTCCTTTATCGCCAATCCGATGAGTGTACCGGTAGCCGGGCATGATCGATATGGTACGCAGCTCGTACTTGTCCGATTCGGACCCACTATAACTGTACACACCTTCTTCCGCGTCGCTTTCGCTCCATCCTACTGTATCATCACCCATTGCCCACCCGAAGCGCAGGTTGATTGAGTGATTCTCATTAAATGCGTACACGGCAGATATATCCACCCCATACGTGTCGATCTTTGGATTAGAACCATAGTCAAGTTTAACAAAGTCCTTCAACGCAAAGTTGTAGCCTCCGTTAACTTCCAACCCGAAGCCGCTACTCTTCTGTCCGTCTTCCCCATACGCAAACCCCAACGTTGCGCAGGCCAACAATGTTATCAATGTCTTTTTCATAATGTAGGCGTCAGAATTGACAGCGTTATTATACGTATTTGTAATCCGCACCGCTCGCGGGATAATCTGCTGATATTAAACATTCAGCAAAATAGAAATACACCAAATTTATTGCCCCGCGAATATATTCCATTACCAACATCATTGAAAAAAAAGACAAAAAAAAAAATTTAAAAAGACTTGACGTACGTATTACAAATACGCTAAACTACTGAACCACCGTCCTGCCACAGCGCCCTCCCCTCGCTGCATTTTTGATTGAGAAACGAAGCACTTTTATTCGCGTCGCAAGAGTTTTTCCATGAGACGCCTCATTCGCACCTTCATACGAGAGATACCCGAAACGTAGAAACGGTAACGACAGTACTGCATAAAAGTCCTTCGTTTCCCCTTTTCATCCTTCCGCCCCACCGACGTACCGTCAGCGATACAACTGTGCTTACTTAGTTCAGAGAGAACAACGGGACTCGGTGCAACGCCGATAGTCGGTATCTCCTCCCGCAGTAATATGTCACCGATCTGAGCATCTGCCGGTCGCCAAAATCTGTTAAGCCCCTTGTACACAACCTCTGCGCTGTGCCGTGTATACATATTTGCAAGTGCTATCCATAAAATTTTTCTCGGGATAACGGCGTGCACAACTGCATCCTCGCAATCCCCTTTGACCTTCACCGGATACAACGTTCCGTCAGCCGTGTATAACTTCGCAATTTCCCAGCCGTGAAGTCGCCGAAGAAGTTCATCCATAGCAGCCGTAAAGTGAGGCATGAGCAGAGCGTCATCCTCAAAAATGACACCATACGCCGCACCACTGTCCAAGAACGCCTTAAGTGCTTTCCTATGGCTAAGTGCGCATGCTATCTCATTGTCCGATATACATTCCGGCATATATCGATCACTCCTCTCCCGATCTAGGTGCGAAAGTTCTTCATCAGTCAATTCCTTACCCGATACAGCGGAAACAAAATTTAAATGCAGACCAAACTTCTCAGCCTGCTCGAGCATAAAAGCCCGCCGTTCCCCTGCACTCGGAAGATTAATAACAAAATATTCTACACCTAAATGATTGTCGTTCGCACTCATGCTCAGCAACTCCTCCGCGAACATTGTACCTCACATCAAATATACGCGTCAAGTCAAATATCCGTACGCTTGCAAAGTTACCTCATCTGTCCCAATAAAATTTTCGAAAATCGCCGCAATGCTATTTCCCATGCGTGTTACAAACGCTCTGCGTACCAAAGGGACTTCAATCTCACTGGTGTATGGATTTTCCCCCACGCATCACTTCGGCTTTGCTTCCTCTCGCCTTACCCGCACAACTCCGTTGCGCCTAACTCTTCCACTTCGTACGTCGTTCTTCGTTCTTCGTTCTTGCTCTCCCACGCGTCTTCCTGCCGTAGAGTCATCTCCCTCCTCTAAGCCTTTAATTTTCTCGGAACAGATGTGTATTTTATCGGGACAGGTGTTGATGCCATGCGGCATTTGTACTTGACACAGCGGTCATTTAGGGATAAACTACGTGCCGTATGGGGACGCGAGTAAAGCTCATTACGCCGAAGATGACGCCGGAAGAGCCTCAGAGCGGTTTGGCATTTGAGAACGGGGAAAGTCTTGAATATGCCGGTATCAGTTTTATTGCACGTCCTGATGTGAGGGAATACGACTGGCTCGTGGTGTACGATGATCTACCGCGTCGTGCAGTGGGGAGTATGGATTGGGAAAGGGAACCGCTGGCATGTCCGAAGGAACATACCGTACTGATTACAGCGGAACCTCCCACCATACGGCTTTATCCGAGGTACTACACACGGCAATTCGCCTACGTCCTCACCACGCATGATGCCGAGTACCTACCGCATAAAAATAGACGTTTATCCGAGGGGAGCATGCGCTGGATTGTCGATTATACGGCTGAACAGGTTTTTCAACTGCCGAATTGGGAAAAACGTAAACTCATCTCCACGTGTTGTTCCATGAAACAGATGAAACATACACGGCATTACGAGCGCTTAGTTCTCACACGGTATCTATCCGAGCATATACCGGAACTTGATTGGTACGGCTGGGGAAAAAAGTCTATCGCATCCAAGCAAACAGCACTTAACGAATACGAATACCACGTGGCAGTAGAAAATTATATCCACCCTCACCATTGGTCAGATAAAATCAGTGATTCTATTCTTGCTCAGTGCCTTACTTTTTATGCGGGCGATCCAACTTTATCAGATATACTTCCGGAGGGAAGTTTTATACCGATACCTATCGACGATCCTCCAACCGCACTGAATATCATACGCCGCGCTATACAAAACGGGGAGTACGAAAAGCGGCTTCCTCTGATTCATGAAGCACAAAAACTCATCGCCACTCGCTTTAATATGTTCACCCACATCACCGATATTATCCGCGAACACGAAACTACCTGCCATAATCATCCTAGTCCCCCGCTTAAACAACAGTACATCTACGGGCGACATCGCCTACGTTGCAACCCGATCAATGCCATCGAGGAGGTTTCCCTTCGCCTGCGATACCGCATACTGCATAAAGTGACCTAATTCCCCTTCCCTCTCTGTCGTAGCCCTGTGAATACGCAATACATCGAGAATCCGGCGAACCGACCGCTCCGTCTATCGGGCAGCAGTTTAGGCTTCAATATGTCCGTATTCGGGAAATTACTAGTGCAACGATACGGCGATCAAATACAAATATTACCCAATGAACGCTTTGAAGAGTCGGATATCTTGTTATGCGATACCTTTCGCTTTCACTACAAAAGGCATCCCGGGGTACGTGTCCTTTTTACCGGCGAAAATCATGCAGCTGACCTCAATGAATTTGATTACTGCATCTCCCACGAACTCCACGAAGATGACCGCCGCCTCTATTTCCCGTGTTTCTTGCACAACTCACTCTACGACTCAGGCTCTTCCCTTATCTCTCTGCAACAGCGTAATCCCATTTCCCTCGATTGCTTCCTTGCATCTAAGAAAAAATTCTGCGCCTTCGTCTGTAGAAATAGTGCATGCCATCACAGAAACCATTTCGTTCGCAACCTAACTTCCTGTAAACGCGTAGATTGCGGTGGTCCCTTCATGAACAATATCGGTTATTGTGTGCCGGATAAAATCGACTTTTTACAGGACTACTGTTTCACCGTAGCGTACGAGAACGAAGCTTCCCCGGGATATTGTACCGAAAAAATAACGGACGCCTTCCGCGCACGTTCTATCCCTATCTACTGGGGAGATAAGCACGTGACGTCTATCTTTAATCCGCACGCTTTCATTCATGCTCGTGATTTCCTTACCGAAGCCGACCTCATCCATTACATCCTCGAGCTCTCTCAAAACCCTGACCGCATGGTCGCTATCCTTAACGAACCCGTATTCCGCGACCCTCTCTACGTAACCTCCCGCCTCCATCAATTCTGGAACTTCTTCGATGCTATCCTTGCACGCGGTCCGGGCGCAATCCGGCGCTCTTACCGGCAAAAATTCGCTTCCCTCGCCGCTAATTTTGGCACTCCTGCAAAATCGTCGCGCACCAAAAAAGAGCGAAGAAGCCCGCCAACCCCAAGAAACGAGGGATTAAACACCGTGACCTCACGCGATTAACGCAGGGTACGGGGTTTTTACTCCGCAGACTATACCCACTTCTGACTTCGTAACCTCACCGCCCCCTGCTAGGCGACGATTTTGCGGGGGTGCCTAAACAGGCAAGCGAACGGCAATGAAATTGCGAGCATCAGCAAACTCCACCATAAACCCGGTTGCCCGAGTGTCCATATTCGCAAATAGACTACTACCGGCATGTGAACGAGGTAGAGAGAGAAGGAAACAGCACCGAGCCACAAGAGTACCTTGTTGCTCAATATCCCGTGAATACCCCGGCATTGCGGAGTGTAACGCAGAAGCAGCACGGTACCGAACACCGTGAGCAGCGTAGAGGGAACCTTCGCGGTCAGGCTGTCCGTTCCGGGGATAGCCGGCGCGAACACGGCGAACAGCACGCAAATGGCTCCGAGAACAGCAACAGCGCATGCCACGCGTCCGCGTTTAAAGTCGGGGAGGATACAGACGAGCCCGCCGGCGAGGACTTCCCAAAGCCGGGGCAATGTTTGGTAATACGATACCCCGGCACCGAAATCAGCTACCGGTATGCCCACGGAGGCGAGCCATTCGGCGAGCGGTGCGCTGTAGTTGTACAAGAGAGACGCGATACCGAGCAGGGTCAGCACACAAATAATCACCCTGCGTGGCAGGCGTTGCAGCACCTGATTTCCGACAGCGTAGAACAGGTATACCTGCAAAATGACGGAAAGATACCACAGGTGCAGAAGCGGCATGAACGCGGCATCGGGCGCGAAGTAGTTCGCAAATTCCTGCTGAAGTCTCACATTCGCCTTTGCCAAGCACGCCGTGTATCCGAGCCAGCATGCCAAATTTTCGTCCTCTCACCACAAAAGCAGCATGCCGATGAGGATAGTAACGAGGATAATCACCAACATCGACGGAACAATGCGTCGGATACGTCGTAGGAGATAGGAAAAGAAGTCGCGCCAATCGGTCAATCCGGGCTCTGCCATACGTCCCCGGAATATGAGGTACCCGGTTATAACTAAAAAGATGTCGACCCCGAGGTAGCCGTTTCCCCACACACCCTGTCCGAATATGTGGAATAAGACGACGAGCAGGATGGCTACTCCTCGCAATCCGGTTAAATGGTCGATGAAGTTTTTTGTGTTTTGCGGCAGGTGCTGTGTTTCGGGTACGTTCATGAGGTGAGCTGCGTACGCGGGAAGAGCTCGACAAGCACATCAAGCTCTGCTTCATAGTCAAAAAGTTTTCGTAATTCCTGCTTTTTCAGACTCCCCGTGGAAAGGGCATGGCGTACAAGTTCATCTTTCTGCGCCGCCAATGAGATATACCGGGCGACACACGGTGAGTCAGACAGGGGAAAGCGGACGTGAGCGGTACGCGGAGCCGGCGCATGGGTATCCGGCAGAAAGAGAATGCTGTCATACGGTGTGATGTCGCGCGTTTCTACAGCTACCCACTGACCGTTCGGTTTGCGCAGAACCATGTAAGATTCAAATTCAAGCATGGCTGTTTCCCATTGCAGAATGCTCCACCCGCGAACCGCATTTTTATCGTCGAAATGCACCGGCATGGGTGCGGACACCCTCCCACCAGGTGGTACCAGCACATAAAACGGGGTAGACCGGGGACTTACCTGCTCACAGAATTGCAGTAACTCCTCCGTAACGGGTTCAGGAGGGAAAATTTTGACTCGTTGCACTTGTTCAGGGTATGGATGTGCCGCATTCATTGTCGTTGTAGGAGTTTCCGCATGAGGCATCTCATGCGTAACTTCATGCACGAGATCGCCCAGATGTAGAAGCGGTAGCGGCAGTACTGCATGAAGGACCTATATCCTTTCTTTGGGGTACCGATGCCGTTGTTGCGCCTACCCCAAGCATCCGCGTCGATGCAGCTGTGGTTGCTCAGTTCTGAGAGTTCGATAGGACTCGGTGTTACTCCAATAGTCGGTACTCTCTCCCGCAGCAATATGTCGGCTATTTGAGCGTCACTAGGTCGCCAAAAAACATTGAGTTTATCGTACGTAACCTGTGCCCCACGCCGTGTATACATGTATGCGGGACTCAACCACATGATTTTTTTAGGGAATACCGGTTGTACAACTGCATCTCTGCACCGACGCCTGCTCATTAATGGATACAATTTACCGTCAATGGTACACAATTTAGCAACTTCCCAACCATGAAGTCTGCAGACCAACTCATCCACCGCGGCAGTAAAGTGCGGCATAAGCAGCGCGTCATCCTCGAGAATGACACCGTACGCCGCACCAGAGTCCAGAAATGTTTTCAGTGCTCTTCGATGACTGAGTGTACATGATATCTCATTGGGTGACATCCCGCCTACCATGTACAAAGCTCTCTTGCCTCGGTCGAAGTGTGAACGGTCTGCATCGGTTAAATCTTTACCGGTAACGGCGATGATAAAGTCTAGGTGTATGCCAAAATGCTCTGCTTGCTCAAGCATAAAACGCCGCCGTTCCACCGCATCCGGAAGATTGATGACAAAGTATTTTACATCTGATTGGCTTGTATATGCGCTCATGCCCTGTGACACCTCCATGGACATTATAGCGTGCTTAGAATACATACGTCAAGCAAAAAAAAACGTCCACGCATTGCGTCAAAAAAAGAGTCACCCAATGACAGGAAAAAAGGAAAATGGGAAAAAATAAAATTCCCGATGCCGCAAAAAAAGAGTAGAATAATAATATGGATACAGCATTAAAAATGAATAAAGAAGCTCGAGTTGAGTTAATAAAAACATGGAGATTGGAATATGTGAAGACACATTCGCGAGCACGTAAGAGTCGGATCATAGATTTTATAATGGAATCGATTGGATATAAAGACAGAAAGACCGTAATACGTTTACTGAAACATGGGAGGAAGGTGAGGCAAAAGAAGCGGCGAGGGAGGAGGAAGAAGTTAGGACGAGAGGAGAGGATACTGCTGGGGAAGATATGGCTGAAGATGTCGCAACCATGTGGGAAACGGATGGTGGTACAATTACCAGAGTGGTTGCCGTATTTAGATGCGGAGATGGGGATACGAGAGGAGCAGAGGGAGAAGCTGTTATCAATATCAGCGGCGACAATCGATCGGGAATTGAGGACGGGCAAGCTAGAGGCGAAGAAGAAGAAGGGAATAGATGCGAGGGATTTAGGGAATCTCAAGAAGAGCATACCGATAATAGATACGACGCGGCGGATAACGGAACCGGGACATTTGTATGCGGATACCGTAGCGCACTGCGGTGGGGATATGAAAGGAGATCATGTGTGGACGTTGACATTGACGGATGATTATACACTATGGACAAGCAATCGTGCGGTATGGAATAAGGGGCAATACGGAGTATGTTGTGCGCTTGCGAATTTATTTGAGAGCATGCCGCTGCCCAAGAGGAGCATCAACACGGACAATGGGCAGGAGTTTATAAACTACCATTTGCAGGGGTTGTTAAGGAAGTATCATAAGAAGTGCGAGGTAACCCGGTCAAGACCGTATAAGAAGAATGACAATGCGCGTGCGGAGGAGAGGAATAGACACAAGGTGAGGGAGTTAGTTGGGGATGAGCGTTTAGGAGATCCTAGGTGTGTTCGATTGCTCAATAAAGTGTACAAGTATCACAATCAGTTGGTAAATCACTTTTATGCGAGCACGAGATTGATAAGGAAGTGGAGGGAGGGAGAGGGAAAGTGAAGAGGGAATACGATAAGGCACAGACTCCGTATAAACGCTTGCTAAAGACCCTACCTGTTGGAAGTAAGAGGTATAAGAAGCTAGTAGAAGAGCACGAGCGGCTGACTCCAGTGGAGTTACAGAGGGAGGTAGAAAAAGCGTTGGGAGAGTTGATAAAACACGCATTGTTTCGAAAAAACGCACATTTAACCATGCGTGGCTACCTACCCGTCTCTCTTACGATTCGAAAAATCATGCATACCTCGAATATTCTTGTTTATCTTACGAAGCATGATATGGTAAAATTTCCTCTTGCTCCTATATTTTTCACGTCTTTTTCCAAAGGTAATGCCCGCGAGAAGACCGCATCGGCAGAATTGCCAACATGTGCTCCACCTAAGTTTACGAGCGCGTTCATAGATGAGACCTTTGTATATTTTTTTGTTGGTGCGTTTTTTGTCGAGATGTCTATCATCATCTTCTAATGCATGGCGCAAAAACTGTATGGAAGTCGTAGTCTCTGTCGATAAAAGCTCATCGACAAGTTGATAATCAATAGGATGCGCAAGTAAATCAGCGAGAGGAACATCCTCATAAGACGAATAGAATCGATTTTCTACACCCAGAGTATCGAGAATGGATTTCATCCGTGTAGATGTTGCATGATAGGGATTTACACAGACGAACTGCTTGTGAAAAATAAGGGCAAAGCAAGTACCATGAAAAGAATCCGTGATAAAAAATTTGCAATCCCGCACCTTTGCCAACCAATTGGGAATACTGAAACCACAGCTAATATCTGTCACTACATCCGGACACAGCAGCATCCTGTTAGCATCAATAAATTGTCGCACATCTGCTTCTAGGGGGCGACAGACTGTGTAAAAGGCGATCTCGCCGGGTAAGGATGTGCATACATCTTCCCTTGCTAGGTCTTTCCACTGTCTGCGGGGAAGCAAAAATACGGGATCTAGTACCAGTGTCGCGTCTACTCCCAGCCTCTTACAGATGTCGATGCCGCTGCGTTCACGTACACTGATACAGTCAAAAGAGGCCAGCAATGCTCGGTATTCGCATGCGTCCTCATTGGGTACTTCAAAATCTTCAGTTCCGAAGCTAGCGGCATAGGAAATGCATTTTTTCTCTGGGGTTGCGAAGGATAAGAAGTATGCATCCTTGTCGTTATGTATAAACTCGTGCCGCCAAACTTGATCAGAGCCTACGATAAATGTGTCAAACTCGTCATTTAAATCAGATAGGTCACTCCCGGGTTTGTACACTCGTGTCAATGGCAGGTGACTTTTCCGAAAACGGTCGAATTCAACATTTTCGTGAATCTGATGAAAAAAATGATGAAAAAAAGGACGGTAGTCAACATTTTGCGCATTATATCCCAGATCACATAAACAACGATTGAGCGCGTACGATGTCAACACTGCTCCGTAGTTTGCACATTCCCAGTGAAAATTCAGTATGGCAACACTCTTTTTAATGCGGTCCGGTACATATTTCCTTCCGTAATGGAGCGGAGGGGGAGTATGTGTGCCGCATAGGTTCGCACGATGTTTACTTGCCTTGAGATCACAGAGGATATGTCTACATTCCTGTTCAATCTTTTCCTCAATCCCTGTACCAAGCATCAAACGGCGTTGAGGAGATAATTTTTCAACTTCATCGATAATTAATGGACACGCAACAGATAGATCATTATGGAGACATGAACGAACGCGGTAAGGAAACCACGGAATGTCTCTATACTCATCAGGAATATCATGCCCTAGAGATGTCGCATCCTTCCCTATGTTTGTACCACCGAAATAGGCTAACTCAACTGTAATGACGCGACAAAAGTTTTTACATTCGTGCCACACGACAGAAGAGAGACCTTCGAGTGCATATTTCGAGGAGCAATAGGCAGCCCCACGAGCACGCAATGAAAGTCCGCATTCTGATGAAATATTCACGATCGTCCCGATGCCTCGTTCCCGAAAATAAGGCACAAAGAGATGCATGGTATTTACCGCGCCCCAAAAATTTGTTTCCACTATATTTCGCATTATTTCAGGGCTTTCCTCTTCGAACAAATTGTAGGACGAGATTCCGGCGTTATTGCATAGTACATCAATGGAACCGAAGTGCTTGGTACCTTGCCGCATGGCAGCAGAAATACTCTCGGTGTCACGCACATCAACTGCAATGCACAAGGAATTTTCATGCTTAAATTGCGGAATATGACGTGCCGTTGCAATCACATGATAGCCCCGCTCCAAGAGTCGACGACAGAGCTCGAAACCCACCCCGCTTGAAGCTCCGGTCACGAACCAAGTGCGTATCTTCTCTCTTTCAATTTTTTTCATAGATGCATCGCGTTTCTGCTCCGGATCAAAGTAAGAGCGGATTGTTCATCCTCATTTTTTGTAAAGACCTCGAAGAGCAACGAACGATCCGGATTGTCACGGCAGAACGCCGGAATTTGCCCTGTAAGTTGTTCTACAGTTTCTGCCCACATATATTCGAACCCACACGCCTCAGCCCACGCCTTGGCGCATCCACTCGGATAATGTCCGGCTGCCGCAATATAACAGTCTGTCTTATTCCCTAAATTTTTCTCAAGCATAGGGTTCAATCTGAATTCCTCTCCCCTGTTATTCTGTATTAAAAGGATGCGTAGATTGTTGGCAATATGGCGTATGCCAAGCACATTCATATCATAGAAAAAAGCTAGGTCACCGACAATTACAAAATGAAGTCGTTTTTTGTTGCAGAGAGAACGCCCGATGCACGAAGAGAGTGCTCCGTCTATACCGAAACCGCCGACATTGCAATTTACATCAATGGACGGGTCTAACTGCATCCAATTCATGCTCCGTAGAGAGTTTAGGATAGCCAAATCGAGAGAAGCACCCTGAGGAATCATCCTTGCCAACTCTGAACATACGAGTAAATTGGACAACGGGAGCCTCGGAATAGCAAAGGAAGCACATATGCTCTGAATATCGTGAAAATATGAACCAGATGCGTCATTATGTTTTTTCACCGATTCAAAAAATGACTCTTCCGAGGCATTAAAAAAACGAGCTACCGGGATATTATAACGCGCTGAGTACATCTCGTTTGCGGACACCCGCCAAACCTCTGCATTACGATACAACCGCTCGGCACTGTAGTCCCCGCAAATCCCTCCGATATCAATCATCACATCTGGGAGAAGTACCTTGGGTAGCATGCACGAAGCTCGCGAAATTAGTACCTTATTTTTGCCGTTGTAGTGGGATGTGTGATCACAAAAAACCGGACAATTCCACTCCTGAGCAAATGAGGAAAGGGCTCCCTCCCCCGTGGACGAAAATATTTTGTGAGAACCTATGAGAACACCTACCTTCTTCCCCGACAATTCGGCACCGTAGCTCGCAAAATTGTCAAAACAGCATTTCACAGCGGGGAAGAACGCAGGTACTTTCCTAATTTCATCCGATTGATAGCTGACGTCACCCTGAATACAAGAAGGACAATTGATATGTACCGGGTGATGTCCGTATGCCGCGCAGGAAAGTGCCGCATTTATCAGAGTGATACATCTCGATCTCTCCGCGTCATTCTGCGAAACAGAGGGAAGATTGATAGACATCCGTTTAGCATCGCACGGTGATACACTCCTGTCCAAATGCTGTGCAGTTAGAGAGTAATTCGTGCCAGCTTCATTATTGAATGTAAGTGCTATGACCGGTATATCTCTGTAATAGCATTCTGTCATCGCAGAAAGAAAATTCCTGCTCGCTGTGGCGCCCGTACATGTCACCACAACTGGTTCCCCGCTTTCCGTCGCGTATCCGCATGCTACATACGCTGCACTCCTCTCGTCTACTACTGAAAGGCATTCAAAATATGCATCCTCCTGAATGAGATAGGTAAATTTCGAGTTCATCGTCCCGGGACATGTCACCACGGTACTAATACCATACGCCTTCAATGCAGCAACGAGCAAATGTACTGCATCTCCTTGCGGTCGTCCCCTTCCTTTCTTTCCTCGTATGGCGTCTATAAGATCCTGTCCTAATTTTATCTTCATAGCAGTTATCTGTGGTCTAGAACACCCAGCACAGGGCGATTATCTCATTTCAAATGCGATACACAGCTGTGAAAAATCTTGTATGTTTTCAATCAAATGCTCAGGAGGGATTTTTGTTATAAATATGCTCGTATCAATCATCCTTTTACAGAACATGTTTATTATGTAATAGATTTACACACAGTTTATTATAATTTTAGTCTTGACAATCGCATTTGAAATGAGATAATCGTGCACGGTTTAGCCATCCCAAAGCCGTGACACTAACGTAAGTATGGTGTTCGTAGTGCGCGGAGAGATGTGTTCGTCTTGTTAACTATGCCAGAGATTTCAATCATAGTACCTGTTTACAATGTGGCACCCTATCTGCGGGAGTGCATGGATAGTCTCATAGGACAGACCTTCCGTGACATCGAGATCATATGCATCGATGACGACAGTACGGACGATTCACCGAGTATATTAGCGGAGTATACGGCAAGGGATAGACGGGTAAAAGTACTTACACAGCATCATTGCGGACTGAGCACAGCACGTAACGCAGGCTTGGCTGTGGCAACCGCTCCGTTCATCATGTTTTGCGACAGCGATGATTGGTACGCACCCACCATGTGTGAGAAGATGTACGCAGCCATACAAGGTCGAGCGGACATGGCGATGTGTGGCTCGCGGGAGGTAGCGGATGAGGAGTGGCATATCACGTCAGGAGAGTATTTTGATCTACCCGCTGAGGATGAAGTTGATGTAAATGACGACATTTTGATGCGCTGCAATGCTTGCGCGTGGAACAAAATTTACCATCGTGACATACTGGAACGCGAGCAAATACGTTTTCCAGATGGGCTTTACTTCGAAGATGAGTACTTTTTTACCGTATATACTGCTTATGTACGACGTATAGCATTTGTGCCGGACAAACTGTACTACTACCGACGGCGGGTGAATAGCATCATGGGACGAGTAATGGACAGAAGTGCCGGGTATACAGCCGATTATGTCCGTGTGGCAAATCGCATTTGGTTGTATCATGAGGAACGCGGCATGGTTACGCAGCGACTCCCCTACTTGACGAATATCTGGCTGAAGCTTTGCGCCGGTGCACTGCATATGAATACCACGTCGGGGAGGTGTGATGGCATAGAAAAAGAAATGATTCCCTTTGCCAAGACTCATATCGCTCCCTGCAAGGGAATTCCTTTCGTTGCGGGACAACGTTTGAAATTGCTCATGGAGCATCGCTGGATAGGAATGCATAGACATCTAGGCGGTCTTGTAATGTGTCGGTGCAAAGAGCGTGTTTCCGCAGATGGCATCACGATCAAGAGAAAATACTATTTAATGGGTATCCCCTGTTGGTCGCATCGGCAAATTATTGCTGAAACCGGATACCTAAGCTCTCAGACGGTGCACGGCAACGTACATGAATTGAGGAAACGTATTCTCTTTTGTGTATCCAAGGTCGTCATGGGGGGTGTGGCTAAAGTACTGTTGCAGTACCTGTCTGCCATCGAGCAGCTCGGAGGTTACGAGTGTGATGTCGTCAGCACAGAACCGGTCGAGGATGAATACTTTTTATCTTTTTTCAAGGATCATGGGATTGGACTCCATGTGCTTAGAGAAAAGATACCGAATCGAAACCGCCGGGATATCCTCTCGAAGTTGGTTCATAAATATCGCCAGGCGAAAGCGAAGCGTGCCGCAAAACGCGAAATAAATGAGTTGCTGCATCAGTATGACGTGTTGATCAATTTCGAGGTTTGGGTTCAGACGTTTAACGTGTACGCACGGCGCCGTAGGCAGCGGTGGATAGTTTTTTGCCACGAAAGCTTTATGCACTGCTTCACCGCATTTGCAAACAGGGAGCTGCTGGATCGTTATGACCGTATCGTGTGCTTAAGTCATGCGTTTGAACATGACTTCAAACAACAATTTCCTGACTATGCTGACAAAATTGCATGCATATACAATCCATTGAATGTAGGGAATTTACGCGAGGCTGCAAAGCAGGTTGGGGCGTCCGTAGCCGGTGCATTCTTTGTGGCGGTGCAGCGTTTGGATCGGTTCAAAGATTTCGTTGATAAGGACGTACCGATAATCATACGTGCTTTTCGCATCTTTCACGAACAATACCCGGAGTATCGACTCGCCATTGTGGGTGATGGTTCTATGCGGCAAGAACTCGAACAACTTGCTGCCCCAGAGGTGGAGGATGGCAGCATTATCTTCACCGGTTCGCTCAGTAATCCGTATCCCTTGATTCGTGATGCTGTGGCACTTATTCTATCCTCCGCGCGAGATATAGGCGAGGGATTCGGGCAGGTCTTGGTTGAGGCACAGGCTCTGGGAGTACCTGCCGTGAGTTCCGATGTACCATCCGGACCGGCTGAGATTCTACTGCACGGCGATGCCGGCTATCTCTTTGAAGTCGGAAACCCGACATCGCTTGCACAAGCAATGCTTCGCATCGTGGAATCACCGGTCGAGCGCGAGAATAAAGTTCGCCGCGCAACAGATGCCTTGGATCGCTTCGCACCGGAACTCTGTGCACGTAAACTATTGCAGCTCATTTATAAAACCTAATTGCGAAGACTGTGGGTCACAGTCTAGCGGCGAAGTCTACAACTCTGTCATGTTGTAAATTTTTGGTCTCTAATTTTTTCAACATCAGGCTTCCGCACCGGCGCACCCGCATTGCAAGTGCAATTCCGACCGCATGCGAACCTAGTCTTGCTGCTTCGTGCATAGCCATCTCCGCATTTTCTTATCGATAAGCCAACGCATTGCGTCCTGCAAACTATATTCCTAAAGCGGATGTGGTTGATGTCGGTGCGTAACGACCGACTACGACCTGATTAACCCTGAAAATATAAAGCTATACGTTGCTAATGAGTGAATTTAATCATCTTATCTCTTTTGTAATGCGATGGGCATGTATGGATGTGCCAAATAGTTTCCACTGGCAAGTTTCATGCCTATGCTCCGAAATTTAATGAACACCTGCACTTTGTAGAAGGATGCACATGATGTTCTGTAAATTATTTAATTACAACGTATCAAGAATTTATGCTTGATTATTGCATTACAAATGACATAATGGTCGGCGAGCTGGGTACTCTGGAGCGTAAGGTATTGCCTAGACAGGGCATTTATGGTGAGCAAAGGAGTGGTTGGTTTCGCTGACTATGCCAGAAATTTCAATTATAGTTCCTGTGTACAATGTGGCACCCTACCTACGGGAGTGCATGGATAGTCTCATTGGTCAGACTTTTCAGAATATCGAGATCATCTGCATCGATGACGGCAGCACGGATGATTCCCCTAGAATCTTAGCAGAATATGCATCTGCAGATACACGGGTGAGGGTACTCAGGCAACCCAACAGTGGACAGGCAACAGCACGCAACGCAGGCTTGGCGGTTGCAACTGCTCCGTTCATCATGTTCTGTGATAGCGATGATTGGTACGCTTTTTCCATGTGTGAGAAGATGCACGCTGCCATGCAAGGCGGAGTAGATATGGCGGTTTGTGGGGGACAGGTGGTGACAGAAATGGGGCAAATAACGTCAGGACCTTATTTTAAACTACTTGGGCACGGAGATGTTGCAGTGAACGATGACATGTTGATGAATTTAGGTAGCTGTCTGTGGAACAAAATATACTGCCGAAGCGTACTGGAACATGGACAAATACAATTTCCGGATGGTCTTTATTTTGAAGATAACTATTTCATCGCCGCGTATACTGCATACGTGCATCGTGTAGCTTCCATACCCGACAAACTCTATTACTACCGACTCCGCAACAATAGCACCATGGGACGTGTAGTATGCGGTAATGCGGAATATACAGGAGACCACGTACAAATTGCCAACTGCATCTGGCAGTACCATGAAGAGCATAAGTTAGTATTGCAACGCCTTTCTTATTTGGTAGATATCTGGCTAGAACTTTGCGGCGTTGCCCTAGATCTAGGTAAAACCCCCGAAGAGTGTGCGAACTTAGAAAATGAAATGATTTCGTTTGCCATGTCGCATATTATTCCCTGCAATGGACTAAAAAATATTGCTAGGCAGCGCTTACAATTGCTCATGGAGCATCGGTGGATAGGACTGCATAGGCACATGGGAGATCACGTATTGAGTCGGTGCAAAGAACGAGTTACGCCGAAGGGTTACATGATCAAGAGAAAATATTATTGGATGGGTGTCTTGATTTGGAGGTGCCGGAAAATGTTATCGGTGAACAAAGATGATTAAGTCGGAATACTCGTTTCAGTTTGTAAACCGGAACAGTTAGCTTTCTGTTTTTTGTGGATGCGTTGTGAATATTGAGCTTGACAATCTGATTTATAAAAGAGATAATCGCGTACGCAGTACGTTCTAAACCACTGATAATTATGCCATGAAGATTGAACTGGGAACATCTCTCGCCGGACTTTTATGCACAAAGAGGCTGTCTCGCGTGCGCGTGTCTGTCGCGTAGAAATTAAGTTTGGATGAACATTGTATTTGCCACGGACGCGAATTACGCGAGGAACGTATCTACGGCGATGATGTCGCTTGTACGCACGCACCCCGATGTTTCGCTTAATTTCCACATCTTAGACGCCGGGATGAGTGAAGCGAGTCGTGAGCGTTTGCAAGGAATGCAGAGAGAGAAACTGAATGTACGCTTGTACAATGTGCGAGATGTGGTACAAACCTTCTCGGAAAAATCGGATGCATGGTTAGGCTTTACGACAGCAATATTCAGTCGATTCTTCATCCCGGAGCTTTTGACCGGAGAGCAGCGCGCACTATATTTGGACGCAGACGTGCTCGTGCTCCGATCCCTAGATAAACTCTACCATAGTGACATGAAAGGAAATGCAATGCTTATGGTGAGGGAAATGATTACAGCGGATTCCGGTTGTCGCCGTCTGGGTATCCCCCGTTACTTCAACAGCGGCGTTATTCTCTTTGACCTTGACCGCTGTCGAAAGCTGGACTTTACCAATCGTTGGCAGGAGTACCTACGTAGTTCCACACAGCGTCTGTTCGGTGACCAAGATGTCATCAACATTGTATCGCAGCCGGAAATCGGAGAGCTTCCTCCCTGTTATAATTACCTGTTTGCGTTTCATCCGTTTACACACGATGACACTGCCGTTCGCGCCGCAAACGAACAGGCGGCTGTTCTGCACTTTGTTGACCGTAACAAGCCGTGGTTGCCCACAGATACGGTGCATCCCTTCGAGGAAATCTACTTACAAACCATGCTGAGCACTCCTTGGGCGGCGGATGTCCCTGTACTGCGCCGTCGAAAAATGTGGCGACGCATACGCTGCTGCTTATTCTGCCGGATGCGCTACGAAGACGTAAGAAGAGGGAATGTGAAAACGCTGCGCGTGCTGGGCATTCCGATGTTTACCCGTTGCAGAACATCCGTGCGATGCACCTTTTATCTGCTCGGTGTTCCTGTCTTTACCATGAAATACCACCGCCGCTCTGACGACAGCTTTCCGTGAGCCCCCGAATCCGGGTTTATTTCCCGTTCCGACAATGGAGGTTATTCCCCGCGACGGTACTCGGAGCATTCGTCGGCGTTAGATGCGGCGAGATCGTACGGAGTCGTTATTCGATGGCGATACCGTAAGTGCTTTCCTATTTCTCATGTACCTGCGTCTACCGGACACGAGTTCGGCGATGCAAGGTGAAAAAAGGTATGCCGAAGAGGTAAAGCGTACGCCGTGTAGGGGAAGTAAACCGAGAGAAGAGAGGAATACCCAGCACGTACAGGGTCTTTCTTTTTTCGTGGTTCTCTGCCACATTCAATCGCCAGCACCAGAAACAGCAGCGTAGACGGTGCAAACGCTTACGACGACGTAAAGGAGGTACCTCGCTCGCCCACGGGGTATCAAGCATGGTCTGCAGATAAACCTTATCAAATGGGTGAGAAATGGTCAACCACGGTTTATGGTTGGTGATGAAATGCAGTACAACAACCTGCTCCCACGCAGAGCGTATGGCTTCGGTATTCCCGAGGAGAGACGGATTGGATTGCGTGTTGTAGCAAGCAGGCAATTCATCGATCTCCTGCTGCGAAACAATATTGATAACATCTTGGTCCGCAAACGGGAGCGGCTGACTGCGTCTGTCCAGATACTCCTGCCACCGCCGGGTAAACTGCAGCCGGCGACAACGTTCCAAATCAAAAAGAATGACGCCGGAATTGAAGTAGCGAGGAAGCCCCAAACGGTGGCAGTTACTAACCGCGCCGGGATCCTGTACCATGCGCAGAGCCCTGCCCCCCATATCGCTGTGATATAGCTCCTGTAGTGGACGGAGTACAAGTATATCCGCGTCTAAGTACAAAGCGCGTTGCTCGTTAGGGAAGAGCTCCGGTATAAAGAAGCGACTGAAGGAGGCTGTCGTAACACTCGTCTGCAAATTCAGGCAATTCGCGAATGCCTGCACCCGGTGAAGGTTGTGCAACCGTATATTCACCTTATCCGTGGCAAAGCTCCTCAGTCGCTCGCGGCTTTTCTCGGTCATCCCAGAATCCAAAACGCTAATATTCAACGATATCCCCGGATGCATACGCACTAGTGACACAATAGCCGTTGCCGCATAGCGTGCGTAATTGTCATCGGTAGCAAATATGATGTTCATATCGGTAACTTGGGATTGCTGAAAACTAGGATTTCACGAAAGAACCATAAGGTGTCAATGCTACGAGATACCAACGCGATACGACTACCTGTGTGCTTCTCCACAGATAGAGCTGCTTATTGTAATCTGGGACTAAAGTCGAAATGACCGGCATAGTTAATGAGCGGCTTTGCCCTCCACCAAGTATGCCCGGAACAGGCAGAATCTAGGCTTCGGAGTACCTAGCACGTATGTGATTATCTCATTTATAATGCGATAGTCAAGCCTAATTTTCTAAAACATTGAAAACGAACAAATAGCGGTCATCATTTCCCCGAGTATCAAGGGGTGCATTAGTACAATACACGAGAGCACAAATCAACAGAATTACTTTATTTCAAATAGTTTAGAACTTGCATACATGCGCATCGCATTATAAAAGAGATAATCGTGTGTGAGTCGAGTACCTTGAAGCCTTGGTA
>CAZJIH010000036.1:0-20256 GCA_964545935.1 uncultured Akkermansia sp.
TTTGATTGAGAATAGTGGCGCTGCCGTGGCGCAAGGATTTATTACGCCGCAAAGCCGGGAAGCAGCGCATGTGGTACGCCACAGCTTTGCTTCGTGAACTGGCTTACCCTCCCGATACACGCAACGGATCGCGCTAGATTCTTAAATCGGGTACTTCTAAAATCGCAAATTCGGTGTAAGGACGAGCATTTACGGCAGGACTGCGGTTACCGTAGTACGTTTTTCAAATACGTACGCAAGTCTTTTTTTTTGAATTTTTTATCTTTTTTTTCAAAGGTGTAGGGAGGAGGACTTTCCGGTTCGAACATAAAATTAGGTGTATTGTGATTTTGTTGAGTGTTTAATATCAGATAGTTATCCTGCGAGAGACACGTATTTGAAATACGTATAATGTCCTTGTGCACCTCCACTGATGTGGGGTGCGGAAAACTAAACCAAGACACATAACATGAAACTACACTTACCGCACATGTTGTTGACAGCCTTAA
Organism: uncultured Akkermansia sp.; assembly: GCA_964545935.1. Classification (GTDB taxonomy): domain Bacteria; phylum Verrucomicrobiota; class Verrucomicrobiia; order Verrucomicrobiales; family Akkermansiaceae; genus Akkermansia. The sequence continues at coordinate 489 of CAZJIH010000036.1, forward strand.
TGACTGCCATGAGCGCGTTGCCTACTTTTGCCACGTACACATTGAAAATCGATGGTGAAAGTATAGATACGTCGGAATGGGACGGAAACTTTAAGCCGGATGCAGAGCTTTTTGAAGGGAAGGTACAGCAATCGGAGGATATCTGGCAACCGGGGCAGGGACAGAAACACGCGTGGGTTGCCAAGAATGTTGAGCTTGATATACAGGGAGACTCTACAGTACGAATGTTGATGGCAGAGACGCAGGGTGAGAAATCTAAGTTCCGAGAACCATTCTTTTTGTGCGGTCCCGATAATCACATCACAGTCGGGAAGGGCTGCACACTATCGTTGGTGGATCAATGGAGCGGACTTGCAGGAGGATTCTACGGGCAGGATACGTGTCTGACACTCGACCTCTCCGGTTCACTCATTTCCGAATATGCTGTGCCGAGTGGGGGTGAGTATGCGACTGCGTTTATTGCTGACGGACAGAAGTGTACGGTCAATATAAACATACACGATGGAGGAGTCTTCAATGGTCCGGTGAAGAATCCCTATGGCGGGAGTAGACCTAACGGCATACAATCGGTAGTGACTGCCGGGGGTGTCCTAGAAACGAATGTTACGGTAGAAGACGGCGGCACAATAAACGGATACGAATTAGCATTGGGATGTGTCCTTCCGAAACAGTACACACCATTGGACTCAACCCCCGGGGGTAAAGCTTATACATATCTTACTTTACGGGGAGGAAAGTACGAGGAAGACGGCATGATAGGTAAAGCCGGAACAGAAAACGGAGAAACTCACACGGAAATCGTGATAAAAGACGGAGGAAGCGTTGGCGGATTACTCGTATACGACATAGAGGGTGAGATTATTACGCAGCAGAATAACGGTGCAAAAATTGCACAGGCTCTGGGAGATAATACAAAGACAGAGTTGCTTCTATCGGTGGCAGGAGAAGGAAGCACCTATCACGGAGGATACTGGGGAGAAATCAGTACGGTAACCGCAGGAAAAGGTAGCGTAACGCAGACAGCTTATATTGAGGTAAAAGACCATGCTGAGTTTACTGTCGGTTCATGTAATTATCTCGGCACACACATCGGAAAAGCTTCTGAGTCTGCACAAGGTACCCAATGGGATCTGAAATTAGGAATTTTCGTACAGGACGCTACATTCAGGCTTGAGAGCGGAGCCCTATTCTATGTCGGAACACCCACGGAGAAGGCAGACTACCTGAATCAGGTCGGTACCTTTACAGACTATACATTTCTGGAAATGCACGGAGATTCCTCCTTGGACTTCTCCGGTGCTGAATTCAAAGACGATACTGATAAACTTGAGTTTGATAAGAAGCTGGACTTCACGAGCAACCAAAAAGTCGGTATCTGGGGAACCGTACTTGTCGGTGGTGGGAACATTGTTTTGAGTGAATCCGACCCGGATGGTACACGAACCTTCCGCAAAGGAGTAATTATTGACACCGATACAGACTACCACGGAGAGATTAATTTGGGGGGCTTGGATGCCGGGAAAATTACATCTGAGTACACCTATCGGACGTGGAACGGGGAAGGATTCACATTTTCGGAGGGAGAGAAGCGCACAGGTTTCCGCATTAACGGAGCAGACACACGTGTTACCGGGTTAAAGGAGGGCTCGACACTTACGTTGAAAGGTACGGATAATACTATCACGGTAGGGGATACGGGAATCGGAGTAGGAGATAAAGCCGGACAATGGATCATCGAATTCAACAACAACTCCGGAAACGTTACACTCGAACCTGACGGCAAACTTACTCTCAACTTTGCCGGAACCAAGCCCATGGAAGGCGTGACAGACGAAAAAGGAAATGTGGATTTTTACGTCTATCTGACCAACGGGGATTTAACTATCGAAGAAAAAGATATACAGATGGCGACGGGGTGGGATTTTTCGGTGGAACACATAGACCCCGAAACAGGTAAATTACACATAACTGGCAATATCAGCAATGTATGGGATGCGGAGGTAGAAGATAAAGAAGATGTCGGACGGCAGGATGTAACAATTGGAGAGCTAAGCGTCTACGACAAAGTAGTTGTCGACGAAGAGACCCATGTAGATGCTACCGGTGGTGGTACTATCAAACAATTGCAGGGCGACAAAGACCTCAATTTCACCGGTACCGGCGACGTTAATCTCGAAAATCAGACCACACCGGCATCATTCGGTTCGCCCCAAACCTCTGGCGATACGATATTTTCCGGAAATATCAGTGCTGAAGCCGGGGTAAATCTGAAGAAGACCGGTGATTCTACGCTGGCTGTAGAAGGGAATTTGAAAACCGAGGGTAATTTCAGTGTGGAAGAGGGTACGATAAAGCTCGGAACAGCGGAAAAGGAAAGTGAAAGTTCCATCGGCGGCGAACTTAAACTCGGGGACTCCGCAAACGGAAAGAGCGGTAATCTGGAGGTATACGGACGCCTGACACTTTCCGGCGGTGTGGCAGAAGGCAGTCAAGGCACGTTCGGCGGAGTCGGTACAGTCTTATTGGATGGCGAGGATACAACCTTCGGCGAAGGAGTAAAACTTGACGGTGACTTGACATTTGAGCTGGGAGAACATGCCGTGAAAGCTGACTTCGGGGCGCATGATGTGACAGTACAGGACCTAACCGGCGCGAAAGACGTTACAGCGAAATCCGTCGATTTGATCGGTGAGGGTAACTTCACCGGAACGATTACCGGTGATGTGTCTGTGCGAGGGACTTACAATCTTTCCGGAGCAAACGTGCGTGGTAACTTAGACGTAGGCGGTGCAGGGGAGACGGGGACGACGCCGACTGAGGTTGTCTTGGATGAAGCACCGCAGCACTTAACGGTCGATGGAGATGTTATTTTGCGCAAAGAAGCAACGACTCGCATACGATTGAATTTCGGGGATGCGGAAGAATGGAGCGGTACTCAGCACGATGCTGTTGTGTTGGAGACCGCAAAGAATATCATCGTGGAAAAGGGGACAACCGTAGAAATCGAAAATTTGAGCGACGTAGTGGCATCAAACATGAAGAAGGGCGAGAAGGAAGTTATACTCATGGATGCCAAGCACGTGTATACGTCCGAGGAGCACTACAACGAGGGGCAGGATCAGCTGAAGGATACGGAATCCGTCGGTACCGAACACGAGTCCGGGGCAAGAGTAAAACTTGATCACACGCTTAATTGGCTTTTTAAAGACGCACACCTCGTGTTTTACAACGGAAAGGAAGCGAGTGAGCAGGAGATCATGCTCACGGCGGCAGACGATGATGATACGGAAACACAACCACACGATTCTTATATTGCTGCCGTGTTTGATGTACGTACGGCTGATGATTTAGCCCGGGTAGCAGGGTCTCACAACGCGGTCGCCGCTTCTCGTTTGCTGTGGCACTACACGAACGACAAGACGCCGGATGCACTTGACCCGACAGTGCACGGAGTTGTCGATTATCTCGGGGACATCATTGACATCAATCCGAAGGAAACAAGAAAGGTTTTAGCAGCCATCTCCGGCAGCACCCTGACCTCGCTATCCGCGGCACAGAATGCGGAGCATCGTTGGCAGATGGGGAGAGTCCGCGATCACGCGCTGATGGCAGGGAATTTGCGCTGCGCGGAGTATAATCCGGACGCTACGCGAGTGGGAGCATGTCGGACGACCCAAGTCTGGGCAGAAGGTACGAGTTTTTACTCGGAGCAGCACACCCGTGGAGATGAAAGTGGGTATCGCCTGAATTCTTGGGGCGGGGCACTTGGCATGGATGTGCAGATGCGCAGCAACTGGAGTGTCGGTCTGGCACTGGCTGCCAACTACGGGGACTTAGAAGCGAACGCAGCTGACCATGCTAAAGGTGACTTCGATAGTTACTACATGAGCGCGTGGAGTCAGGCGAAGAACGGACGCTGGGGGAATACGTTGGTCGCGACCTTCGGTATCAGCGAGGCATCACTCAACCGCACGGTCAATGCCGCGGGGGCATCCTACACGGCTAAGAGCAGTCCGAGCGGGAGCAGCCTCGGCGCGATGTGGGAACTGACGTACGATCTGTACCCGGTCAAGGATAATCACAGACAGGTACTCCAACCGCTCTTCAGTGTGGCGGTATCGCACACGAGCATGGATGCCTTCAGTGAGACCGGTGCGGGTGGACTCGGTTTAAGTGCTGACAAACAGACGCGCGACACGGTGACGCTCGGACTTGGCGCGCGCTGGATGGCGGCGATAGAGACCGGGAAAGCCGCCAATCGCACCATCGGCACGGAGCTGCGCATGAATGTCGCCCAAGACATGGGAGACCGTCGCAGCACGGCGGATGTAGCTTTATTGGCAGACCCGACGTACACGCAGACAGTCCGCGGAGCGCGTGCCGGTACGACCGCTTTTCAATTCGGAGCCGGAGTAAATATTCCGGTGACTCGGTACTCGCAGCTCTATCTCAACGCCGGAGGCGATTTACGCACCCACGCCGCGACATGGAACGGAGCGTTGGGCGTGCGCATAGGTTTTTGATGGTTAAGACAAGCGTGAACCGCAGTCCCTCCCCAATGCCCGCCTCCCTGCCGCATTTACGATCTTAGATTTACGATTGATGATTTAAGAAGTTAGGCGCTGCCGTGGCGCAGGGATCGGAAGTTAGTTACGAAGCAAAGCCGAGAAGCACCGCTTGCGTTAGGGGGGCTCCCTTCCGCGGTGGGACGCGCAACGGAGCGCGCTAACTTCTTCCAGCGTCAATCGTAAATCTGAGATCGTAAATGGAGAGGGGAGGAGTGCATCTGTGGCAGGGCAGCGGTTTAGAGGTTTATCGTTCAAATGATTGACTGCGTATATAGTACTTGATTACTCCCCGTTTTTTTGTCGCAAGGTTATCGCCTACCACTAAGCCCTTCATTTTCTTGGGACGGATGTAGAGAGCGATAGGATGGCGGTGAAAATGCCTTGCAAATTTGGGGATTGTATGGTATAACAAATGCGGACACATGAGTAATAAATTATACATATACGACAGTCTGAGTGAGAAGTTGAGGGTAGCAGATGCGCCGTTTATGACGATAGGGCGTGGGAGTGGGAATGTATTTCGGTGTAAGATGAGGGTAGAAAATGGAGGATCGTTTGCTATGAGGGGAGGGGTATGTCGATTTTTTCCGCATTCATCGGTGGGGAGTTATTCGTTAAACGGGCAGAGAATGCAACGAGAAACGGAGGTACCGGTAGGAGTACTTAACTTACTTGTGTTAGGTGGGGGATGTTTTATCGTATGGTTAGGAGATGAGCGACAGATGCCGGACTTTAGTGCGTTTAATCCGAAGGAATGGTATACGTATGACAAGAGTGGGGGAGTATGGAGTGGACCGTTGACATTGGGGAAACTCTACGAGATACCGGAGAGTCGGACAGTCGGTATGTTGGTGGTATTCAAAGGATTGACAACACGTGCATTTGAATTAGCGGATATACGGGATGTAGCGCGTTTTGTGCTCGAAGAAAGCGGCAGTTTACCGAAGGCGGCGCCGCCGGAAGCAGAAACTGCGACGCCGGTGGATGAAAAAGCGAAGGAAGTGTGTTGTCCGCACTGTTGGCAGAGATTTCCCGTAGGACACGCTTTGGCCATATCAGCCCATCCGAAACTTACCGGAGACAACATACTTGGGAAGGAAGCGCAGCAGAGATTTACGCCGGTAAAAGTTGATTGGCAGGGAGTACCTGTGGATGCCATGGGGATAAGTGTACGCGATTACGCGTGTCCGTGGTGTCACCATAAATTACCACCGTTTTTTGCACGGACACGTCAGATGATATTTTCGTTGGTTGGGGTACCCGGGGCGGGGAAATCCTATTATTTAACGACCATGCTTCATGAACTGGACTACGCCCTACCGCGTGAATTCGGACTGGCATTTCGCGATGCGGATTCCGGGAACAATGCGCCGCTCAACGCGATGCGCACGAGACTGTATTCGGCGACAGGGTCGGAGGAAGCTTGGTTAGAAAGCACAGATACACAAGGGCGACTCTATCACGATATCTGGCGCAACGGACATTACCTACGCGCACCTCGTCCCCTCGTTTATCATTTGAGCAGTTCAGGTGGAAAAACTTGTACTTTAGCGTTTTACGATACAGCCGGTGCCGATTACGAAGCGGATACGGAAGAAGTAACAGGACACTTAGAGGTAGCCTCCGCCATCTTTTTTCTCTTTGATCCGACCGTCGATATGGCATTTCGGAAACTCATAGACACAGAGGGGAGCACGACGAAAGGTGAACGTAGCGTCCAAGAGCGTCAATCTCTGTTACTGTCCGGGATAGAAATGCGGTTACGGACAGCTCTACACTTACCGCCGGAGAAGAAATTGGCGGTGCCGCTGGCGATATTAGTCGGTAAGAGTGACACATGGCTTCATTTACTTGGTACAGAACCCATGCTGCCGTGTATAAGAAACGGGCAATTTCAACCGAAATTTATTGATGTCAACTCGAAACGCTTGCGACAATTCCTCTTCAACGTGACCCCGAATTTCTGCATGAACGCCGAAGCGCTGTCGACAAATGTACGCTATTTTGCGGTCGGAGCGTTCGGAGGCAAGCCGGAGGTGTACACAGATACCCAAGGGGTAGAGCACCCGGTACCGACCGGTGGGATGGTACACCCGACACGGGTTATTGACCCCATGTTGTGGGCACTTCACTGCAAAGAACCTGAACTTTTGCGGAGGAGGGGACTTACCTGAGCAGAGTAAGCTGACCGTTTCATGTCCTACCGCCTCATCCATACCATAACGACCGGGGTGCGCGATACGCGGCACTCCGATGTGTGTGTTACGGCACGTACGGAAACAATGCCGCAGCAGCTCATACAAAATATACTGAATGGTCCCGGACGTGTTCAACCTGCATCGCTTTTAGAACCGCTTTTTTGTTACAATGTGTTACGCGTACGTAGCGAGGAACTGCATGTACTGAGCAGCATACGGGGTACAGCTACAGCCGGTATCCTGATTGCCCACCATGTGGTGCTACGCGGTGAAGAGAAGGCACGCATCGTGGAAGAAGATGCTCGAGCGACCCCTGCCGGTGTGGCTTTATTACTGGAATTACAGCATTATTGGACGGCTGAACAAAAGGATGGGGAACTCTTGCTTCTGCCGGAAAAGGAAGCGCAATTGCCCGGGGCGTGTCCGGCTGTAGCTTCTTGCGCTACTTGGCAGGTGTTTTCCGGGGATGGTGAGAATGCGAAGATATTGTTGCGGGAGCCATACAGTAAAGGATGTGTTATCGGGGTTCCACCCGGGGTACGGGTGAGGGATATGCTACGCTTGCTGCACGAAAGTGACGCGCAGAGTCCCCTGCTCGGGTGGGGAAGTGAATTCGCGGTTCACTGTGCCGGTCAACAATTACCTGCCGCGCGCCAAAGGATAGTATGTGCGGTGGATAGTCCCCTGCTTTCGCTTGCTCGACAAGCCCATATTGCGGTATTGAAGGTACTTCCGAGGCTGCATATGTCCCCCGACGAGCCGGAGAAATTGCAATGGGAGAAGCCTGTGCCGGCGGGTGATACCGGTACTACACCGGAGAAAGAGATTCTTCCGGGAGAGCGGGGGGCACGTGATACCCTAGTGGCATCGTCAAACTCCATCTCGGTATATCGCTTCGCTGAATATCCTTTCGAAGGATTTTTTGCGCCCGGTGGGGAAAGTACGGTGAAACGGCGCACATGGCGGACGTGGGTTGTGTACGTGGTACCGGCTTGTCTACTGCCGGTGGTTGCCGTGATTTTGTACCTCACTCTTCGAAAGGGAGATGATGCTCCGCCCCCCCATTTCACGCAGCTTCCGCTTCCGCGCCAAGGTGCGTCCCCGTCTCCCCCACCGCAACAGAGAACGATGCACCTGCCGTTACTCCCCATTGAAGAAGACGAGAAAACGGATACGGAGTCAAGCCAGGCGGCAGGTGAGCCATCTGCACCGCCGGAAATTGCAAATATAACACGAGCTACAGAAACTCAAGAGCAAAGAGGGCAGGGCAGCGGAGAGATACCTTCGGATACCACGGACGTCCTTGATCCATTGCTCACTATCGAAACCGGTATCGATGAAGAAACGGAAGAACTACAGCAGGACATGGATGAACCGGACATTGAGACTGGTCGGAAGAAGCCTCAGGTGTTGTACGCGGGACGCGCCTTACCGGCGAGTTTGGTACCGAAAGACAGCGCGACCATTGAAAGCGGAGAGTACATCATCAACTATAGAAATAGCGGAGCGGGCAATGAACGCTTTACGCGATTAACCATACCCTTGCAACCCGGAAAAACGGTGCTGCACTTACGTCGGAATGCGGCAGACACAGTGAGTGTAACAGTTAAGAGCGGTGATGCCCCCCAACCCGGGGTACCTGTGTTGAGTTACACCGTACGGAGGGACGGGAAGCTCGGAGCCGTGAAAGTACAAGGGCAGCCGGCTGCGGCGCAGATTCCCTGTACCGACGGTAAGGGTAAAAGCGTTTACGTACTCCTTCTGCCCACCCTGCAAGCGCGTCTTCAAACCATCGAATATCAAAATTTACCCATACCTGCAGGAAAACTTGACATCACAGATATAGACTCATACATAGAATTCGAGAATCGGAGGTTAAAGCTCAAATTGCCGGAGGAAGCTACCGCTGAATGGGTAAAGATGTTGAGCAGACAGAGCAGTAAATTGTTACCTGAAGTTACCGTATATTTACCCGACCTCGGTTACATTAACGAAGCGCGTACGCGGCATCCGAAGGGGGTTGTCAGGGAATATACAGCCGAGTTCTCCCAAGTGGAGGACCATTACGAAGCAACTATAAAACGTCGATTTTTGTTCCGACGTTCTATCTGCGCGGATATATCAGATTTTACGGACAGAGTTTACGGGGTATCGTATCTTTACTATGTGCTGCGGCAACTCAGTAAGGCACCTTCACGCGAGCGTAGAGAAAAATGGGTAGATAGCTATCTCGGGTTATTTAAGGATGCCGACTTCATTCGGTACGCGCGGAAAGAATTGCTGTCGGAATGTGCGGAGCTTGTACCGAAAAATGACGCGTTAGACGCAAAGTTGAGAGAACGGCTTTTGCGACCTGAAAGTGGTGCGACCCTATTCCGTGCCTTCCGAAACTATTTGGTGCAGCGTGTACGTAAAGCATACGAAGTACGACGTTCGGAGATTGTAAGTAAACAACCGCTCCTCGATATAGAACTCGTAGATGTGCGTTTGTCAAAGAATAATAAACTTATATGGATTTTTGAAGTTAAACCATCGCCATGAGAAGGAGTCCATCCCAACAACAATGGCGCACACTCAGACGCTATGCGCTCGCGGGTCAACGCGATGAAGTGCGTAGAATGCTCGAGGAGTGGAGTAAAACTTACGCGGATGACCCGCAAGTAGCGGTTGAATGGAAGCGCTTCAACGAAGGGAAAAATCTGCTCATCACAGAGAGCAAGCAGGCGCGCGGGGAGCGGCAGCGTTGCGAAGCCGTGAACGGAATACAGGAAATGCTGAATCTGTGTCGTCATTCGCACACAATACCGAGTTCTACTACCCAAGAGTTACTCACCCTGCGTGGGAAACTACGGGAATATATTCATACGCTGAAGGAAGTAAAGGGGGAAGCGCCACCGGGTACCGGTGCTTTGCTGCGAATGCTGGAAGGCGAATTAGCTAGACGACAGCACAAAAATACGCGCAGCCGACTCGTGCTCTTGGGTGTGGTGGGGGCTATGCTCGCCTTACTAGGGGCTACGTATGGGGTGCTGCACCACCGCGCGGGAACTCTGGCAAAACGTTTGCAGGATGCTCGGAAGCATGAAAATTGGGTGGATGCAGAGAAGTTACTGCATGCGGCGGATACCGGTATTAACCGATTGGTAAATAAGAGGGTAGAACCGGTTGTCGAAGATGTAAAACGTTGGCGGGTGGAGATATCGAAGCGAGCGAAGGAATTGACGCGTCAAATGAAGGTTTACAAGCGTTTGAATGCTATTTCCTCTTTAAGTTTAGAAGAACGCGCTCATTTTTTACGTAGGATACACGCTTTACCCGTACCATTTTCCACAAAATTGCTGAAACAATGGGACGAGCTTTGCCGCCCGGAAAAAGAAATTCTTGAGCGTCAGAAACGTGAGGCTATCGCGCGATTTTCAACCCCTATTTCAGAACCGGTGCTCTCCGGTGATATGATCATTGATCTTCCTGCGCTGCAACAAGTTATGCGTACCCTTACTCGCGAAATACAGGATTTTGAGGATGCCCGCGAGGCGTTGAACTTAGACGCCGCTACCATAGTCCCGCAGCGTAAGCTCCTCAGTTTCATCAATGATAATCTGCATGACATCGAGCAGCTTTTGCAGGTTGTTAATTTATTGGGAACAGCGCGTTCTCTTGCGGAACATCGGAAGGCACTCTCCGGTTTTCATCCTGTTACTTACCCACGCGCTACCCAAGTCGTAAAAATATGTGAGTATCTTAAAAAAAACGGAGACCTTGTGCCGGCGATGATACTCGGTCACAGGTATAACATACCCGTTGCCGTGCCGTATCCGTACCCTGCCCATGTTATGAAAGCTGTCACTGAGGGTGGACCTACGTTCGGACCGAAGGCACCGGCTTCTCACGCTCAGGTGGCTCTCATGGAAGATATATTCACGAGTAGTACCTTACGGCGTAAACTATACAAACTTATTTCTTACGAGGGAAAAGTACGATTTTCGGAGGAACTACCGAAAGAAACAGACGAAGGACATTTAACATTCGAGGTATCGGTACTCGACCCGGCGTATCACATCGATGAAAGCAAGGAGGACTGGATATTCCCGGAAATGGTAAAAAGGCAAGTTGTAGATGCCACGCCGGTGCTCAAAACAACCGGTATCGAACGTCAAACTTTTTTTTCGCGTGCCAATGTGCCGCGCATGCTCGGGCAAATTACGTGTATCCGACACGAGAATTGTCCGGCACTTGCCAAGGCCTATGTGTATAACATTCTTGTTAAAATACTGACCCTTAATGCGGACAAGGATGTACTTGGGTTGAGATTTTCTCCGTCTCTTACAGCAGATATCGAGAGTTTTCAACGTCTGACGGATCAATTAGGTTTTTCGCTTACACCCTCGTGCTGGCTATATACTTCAGATGCCGAACAGTACGCGGAAGCCGCTTTCGCCGATTGGTTCAACAACCACAGCAACCGTTACTACGACCGAGAAATGAATTTTAATCTTCGCGCTATCCTCAATCGAAAACCTCAATACGTCGGATTCGTTGATATTAACGGTACGCCTCGTTATAAAGAGACACGCGCTCCGGAGCCTACGCGTACTCTGTACTACTTTTCCGGTGAAGAGTTGAAAGCTACTCCCGCATCCGCTCCGCTCACTGACCCCTCCCCCTTGTCTCCCGTGTTCGCTCTCTGATTACGTGCAAATCCTTATTTATCATCTTTCGAGTGTTCGAATCCCTCTCCTGCGGGTGAGTGATTTGGATAGCACAGAGCGTGCCATGTATGCCCGCCGCGGTGATTCTTTTTTGTCGGAACGTAGCATCCTGCGTCATGAGCTGAGCATACGTACAGGTATCCCACCCGCCGCAGTCCACTTGGACTACTCGCCGCTCGGGAAACCTATCTGCCGAGAACAACCTTTCAATCTTAGCCATAGCGGCGATCTGCTCTGCATCGCCTTCCACCACTCCGAGGTAGGTGTGGACATAGAATTGATGCGTCCTCGCCGGTACATGGCGGCTATCGCCCGTCGCGTGATGTGTCCGGAGCAATTTCACGCTTGGATGTCTCGGGATTGCCCGATGGAGGAATTCTACGCGTGTTGGTGCGCTGCGGAGGCTCTTGCTAAATGGCGTGGCAGTGGTATCTTCCGTGCCAAAGATATGCCATTTCTCTTTACCCCTACGGGTATTCAACCATGTTTTGCGGATGCTCCCACTATTCGCATTTTTACGCCGGCGCCACACTACACCGCCGCTGTGACCGCAGCCGGAAGTACGACGTACGATGTAGCAAAGCTGAGATACGTCGAATGGGCAGAGGAGTTTTGAATACTCCGCGTACTTGCAGCTGAGGCTTGTGGTCAGGCTTGCCCTTCCTCCAATTTAGCGTAGGCGAAAGTTTCGTCGGGGTCAGGGCCGTGGTGAGGTTTTTCGACTTTACTACGGAAGAGTTTCATGATAAAGACGAAAGAGCATGGAATAAAGAAGACACCCAAGATAGTGGCGATGGACATACCGATGACCACGACTACGCCGATAGCGTTACGTGCTAAGGCACCGGAGCCTTCGGCAGTTACGAGTGGAACACAACCGAGGATGAAGGCGAAGGAAGTCATGAGGATAGGACGCAGACGCATACGAGCGGCGGCGACTGCGGCATCCAACAGGGAGAGACCGCGTTCCATCTGTAACACAGCGTACTCCACGATAAGGATAGCATTTTTAGCGGCCAGACCGACGAGCATGACGAGACCGATTTGAGCGTAAAGATTCAGCTCGATACCGAAGAGCCAGAGACCGAAGAAAGCACCCAGCACAGCCACCGGCACCGAAAGGAAAATGGCTAAGGGAAGAGTCCATTTCTCGTACAGGGCAGCCATAATCAGGAAAGCGAAGAGCCCGGAGAGAGAGAAGATAGCACCCAACCCCAAACCATCCTGCACCTTCTTTTCTTGGAAACTCATATCGACGTAATCAATGGCAAACTTTGTCGTATCCAGATTTTTCCGGAAACAATCCTCCACAGCAGCCATAACCTGAGCGGTCGAATAACCTTCCGCCGGGGTAAGAGTGATACGAGCGGAGTTGTAATTATTCATGTGGAAAACGAACTCTGTATCCGCGATATCCTTGATTGTGACAAGCGTACTGAGAGGTACCGATTCCCCGGCATTGTTGCGTACATAGAAATTGGCGATTTTATCGGTATTGACACGGCTGAAGCCGGCAGCCTGCAAATACACCTGCCATTGCTGACCGAATTGAGTGAAATAATTGACAAACTGCGAACCGTTAAAACATTGCAGCAAAGCGTTAGCGGAAGAATAATCCACACCCTGCGCCAAGCACTTATCCTTATCGATAGCAATACTCTTTTGCGGTACTTGGGGAAGCATCATATCCGAAGCGGATGAAATAGCCGGAGACTTTTTCAATTCCGCTTCATAGCGCTGCACTTGTTCATACAACTTAGCCACACCCTGACCTTCCAAATCTTCCAGGACGACTGACACACCGTTACCCGTACCGACCCCCGGTATAGCCGGTGGCCCGGTAACAAACGTCATACCATCCACCCCGCACATCATGAGAGCCGCAGTGAGACGACGCTGCACATCGGCGGCAGTGGGACGTTTTCCGTTAGCCATAAGCGGACGTTCTTTGAAATCCTTCAACTTAACGAAATAAGTCATCGCATTGGTTGTTTGGACATTGATGATGAGATTCATACCGATGACGGAGAGAACATTTTCGGCTGCCGGGTCGGCTGCAATTGTTTTTTCCACATTGATCGTTTGTTCTGTGAGGCGTTGCATGGAAACACCCGGTTTCATGATAACACCGCAGAGAAGGAACCCTTGGTCTTCATCGGGCAAGAAACCACCCGGTACGCGGTTAGCGACCGGCCAAATACACACCCCCAGCACAGCCAGTAACGGAATGGAAAGGAGGAGGTGGCGACACATAAAACCGCAGGCGGTTGCGAAACCGGATGCCACCTTTTCGTAACACCAGTTAAATAAATTGTAGAGCGGTCTAAGCAGGGAATGCTCTTCAGACTTCGGTTTGAGCAGCAGGGCAGAAAGAGCGGGGGAGAGCGTCAGAGCGTTAAAGGCGGAGATCAGCATGGACACCGCAATGGTGACCGCGAATTGCTGGAACAAGGTACCCGTGATCCCCGGCAAGAGCACAGATGGGAGGAACACAGCAGTCAATACCAAAGCGATAGCGACCACCGGACCACTTACCTCCTTCATGGCGGCAAAGGTAGCTTGGCGTGCCGACATACCGTTTTCCATGTGAGCTTCCACAGCTTCAACCACCACGATGGCGTCGTCCACCACCAAACCGATAGCCAACACCATACCGAGCAAGCATATCGTATTCAGAGAGAATCCGAGGATAGGGAAGAAACAGAAAGTAGTAACCAAGGAGACCGGCACAGCAATCAGCGGGATAAGCGTAGCACGCCAACCTTGGAGGAACACAAATACTACGATAGCTACTAACACAAGTGCTTCAAAAAGCGTAACAATAATTTCATTAATGGAATCCGTGACCGGCGTCGTCGTATCCAAAGCCACAAAACCGTGCATCCCCTCCGGCATCACTTTCTCTTTCTCGGCAAAAAGTTGGCGTAATCTTTCAGCAGTATCAAGCGCATTGGCATCAGCTGATTGGTAGATAGCAAGGGCAGAAGCGGGCTGTTGATTCACGCGACCGGCGAGCGAATAACTCTGCGACCCGAGTTCTATGCGAGAGATATCGCGCAGACGTACCGCTTGAGCTCCCTGCTGCCGCACGATGATGTCCTCAAATTCCTCCACACTTTCCATACGACCCTTGTTACGGATGGTATACGTGAACTCCTGACCGTCCGGCATGGGTTCAGCTCCTACAGAACCACCCGGATTGATGGTATTCTGTGAGTTGACCGCGTTGTAAACCTCCTGCACGGAAATTCCTTTCTGAGCCATTTTTTCACTATCCAGCCAAATACGAACAGCGTAACGTCCGCCGAACACCATGACATCGCCTACGCCCTTTACACGTTTTATCGGATCGACTAAATTGATGTACGCGTAACCGGTAAGGTCTATGGGATTGAAGAACCCTTGGGGGGAGTCCAACGTATACATCATGAGCGGCAAACCGGAAGACTGCTTAATGGTTACCCCCATCTGGGATACCGTAGAAGGTAGCTGGGAAGTAGCCTGACTGTAGCGCATGTAGGTGAGCTGTTGATCCGTATTTGCGTCCGTACCCGGTTCAAAGACGACATTGATGCTACAGGTACCGTTGTTCGAGGAGGTAGAATTCATGTAATCCATTCTCTCGATACCGGAGAGTTGCAACTCGATAGGAGTGGCGACCGAATCGGCAACTTCTTGGGCGTTAGCGCCCGGGTATGTCGCACTTAAATTGATGGTGACCGGGGAAATATCCGGGTATTGCGAAATAGGCAAGCCCAGCATACTGATGACACCGAGCAAAGTGGTAACAATGGCGATAACAGCCGCGATAATAGGGTGTTTAATAAAAAACGGAGACATAATGAAAGAAAGTTAGTGATTTTGGGAAGGATGTTGATTAATCGGGAGACTGGCGGAACTACTACCGCTGCCACCATCGGCTGTAACAGAATCTACAACCGTGTGAGGCGATGAATAGAGGAAGGGCGAGGGATTTAGGGTATTGGCTCGTGCTCCGCTTTGAGTGTTAGCCGCGTAAGCCTGTGCCGCCATGATGGAACCCTCAACAACCACCGGTACCTTCGACGTATCCTGAAATCCGAGGGATTTGAGCATCATTTCCATAGCGGACGAAAAACCCTGAGACACCGCGATAAGATCGAGCTCATCCTTGGCGCCGGATTGGTGGAGCACGAGAGACCGGAAGTCGACTGCGCCGGCGTGCTCGAGGAGCAAAGCGTCCCAGTCGGTGACACCTGCTTGCTGCGGGGCATCATCGGGGAGCTTGGCATTTGCTTGTTTTTCCAAGAAGTCACGCGCGGAAGAGACCCCCGCTTTTTTGAAGAGTAACTCCCGCCAGTCTTTTACACCGGCGCCTTGCAGCACAGCCGCCTCCGGATTCGGCGCTTTTGTCTTGGCCAATAACATGGATGTAACCAAGGACCGGTCGACATCTACAATCTGCATAGGTTGCACGGGTCCGGGTTTCCCGTCGGCATCCGGTACGGCTATATTGACGATAGAACCGCGCGAGATAGGTAACATGAGCGGGGCTCCGTCCGCGGCAACCAACACGAGCACATCACGCCCCTGAGCATTTAACGGAGCACGCGCCGGAACGAGGTAGGCACCCTTTTGTTGATTCATACCGGCACGAACCCGAACCGACATCCCGCTACGCAGGGCACCGTCTTTGTTATCGACCCGTCCGATAACACGGAGTGTTCCGGTGGAACGACTGAGGGCATTATCAGCGGAAACAACTTCACCACGCGAGGGGTAGACAGAACCGTCTTCCAAAATGAGTTCAAAGCCCGGTTTTTGGGCACCTCCGTGCCGATCATTCAGTTTTTCGAAGGCGGCTATACCCTCCAAAGCGCCCCGACCACTTACTTGGAAATCGACACGTATAGGATCACCGGACGAGAGAGTTACTAGTGGTTGAACATCCGATGGTGAGACCAAAGCACCGATGGAAGGTTTGTGGATACCCACACGACCATCAAACGGTGCACATATAACCGTATAGGAAAGATTGATTTCCGCGATTTTAAGAGCTGCTTCCATTTGAGAGATAGAAGCCTGCGCTTTCAGCACGTTGGCATCACCCAATTTGATGGCACTACGCGCATCTGTCAATGTTTTATCAGAAATAGCGCCGGGAGAAGCCGCGTTCAATTTACTGTAACGTTCGTAATCCTGACGCGCCCGCTCTGCCTGTGAAAGGGCTTGCTCGAGGGAAGCTTTTGCCATCAGGAGATTAGCGCGTGCTTCCTCGACTGCCGCTTCGTAAGGGGCTGGATCGATGGTAAAGAGTTTATCTCCCTTTTTCACGCGGGAACCATCACGAAAATGTTGTTCCTTAACAAAACCACTTACTTGGGGACGAATATCCGTCTCTTCCACACCGCGTAAAGTACCGAACCATTCGTCATCCGCGTTGACATCCTGACGTACCATGGACATTACCTTAACCGGAATCGGCGGCATGGTCGGTTTCACTGCCGGTTTATCTTGCGGTGTACCGGATTTTTCCTGTGTCGCGGCAGCTATCTCCGGGGTCATCTGAGGTTTGTACGTAAATAATTTGGGTGAAATAGTACCACGCACGGTCGCCTTTTCAGCGGAAGCCTGAGCACCCGATGTGATGCGGCTATTGGCGGAAGAGATATTAGCGGCTCGCACAGCATTTTGCTCATCCGCTACCACGACAGCCTTTGTCGGATCATCGTACCCCAAGGTTTTTAAGGTATCCCTCAGCGGTTCCCGTGTTCCGACAACCGCTACCATTTTTTGTGTCGATTTGTAACCGTTGGATTCATTGACGACAACGTCGTACTGCCCTTGTAGAAGAACAGGTACCATGTGAGGTTCGTTTCGGGGGTCGACAACTATAATAAAACTATTGCGGAGCACGCCACGGATGGAATGCGTGGGTACTAAAAGAGCGGATTTACGCTGCAGGGGGATACGCACACGTACCGGCATACCCCCACGCAGGACATGGTCCGGATTGGGTAATTCCCCTTCCACGGTAATGAGGCCCGACTCGCCGACCTTACTTTCCATAGCTGTCAATTTTCCTTTATGGGGGAACACAGTTTCATCTTCCAGCAGGATTTCCACCGAGGGAGAAAATGGGCGTTGACTATCTGTGCTATCAGTTGTGAGACCGATTTGTCGGAAGGCATCGACCAAGGTATCGCTGTTGATTCCGAATTCGACACGTAGGGGATCGACAGCCGTGATGTTAGCGAGTTTAGTAGTCGGGCTGACGAGATCACCGATAGAAACATCCGCCGTACTCATAATACCCGAATACGGGGCACGCACTACGGTATATTCTAAGTTGATCTTTGCCTTATCCACAGCCGCTTTATTTTGTTCAACCGAAGCCTGCGCCGCATCCAAAGCGGCTTTCGCCGTACGTAATTTATGCCGGGCATCGTTGAGTTCTTTCTCCGCTACGGCTCCCTTCGCTACCAACGGCGTATAACGATCTACATCCAGCTGAGCTTGGTCCAGTGTAGCCTGCGCCGAAGCTACACCAGCATGCGCCGCCGCGAGATTTGCTTCCGCCAAGTCCAGTTGCGCCTGAAAGGTTACGGGGTCAATGCGAAAAAGCACATCGCCTTCATGTACGTAACTCCCATCGGCGTAATCTTTGCTGAGCAGGAATCCACTCACTCGCGGATGCAGGTCAGTATCCTGAATCCCCTTCAGATACCCGAACCACACCGCGGTATCCATCACTTCCTGTTGAATAATCGGAAAAGTTAATACTTCCGGCGGTGCTTCCGCTACCTGCTCTTTCTTCTGTCCGCATCCGATCAACATGAGTGCCGCTACTATCCCTATCCCGCATGTGCGCGATAAGCTGCCGACAGATATTCGTGAAATTTGACTATGTAGGTTAAACATTTTCTCGTTTCTTTTCTTTTCTAACTGCATGATTTAAGTATGATATAAATGATAAAAAGGGCACCACCGACAGTCCATGCCCCGCAACCGGGTTTCTCCTTCGTGGTGTCTTCTTCTGCTTCATCTTCCTCCGGCAGAAACGGGGTTTCTGATTTACTTCGAGGTCTTTCCTTCGTTTCCGTAGGCATCGGTTCAGTGCGTCGGGATTGCGTTGTATGCGATGTCGTTTCTTTGCTATCCTTCGGCTTTTCCACCTGCGAAGTTGCCGGATTTCCCGCCTTCTGCTCCCCGGTACGCATTTGTTCAGTAAGCGTCTGAAACCACGATAAATCAGGCTGTTGAGGAAGGGAAGAAACCGATTGCACACGTCGGGCGAACTCCTGTGCACGCTCCTCTTGTTGACGCACCATGGTCTGCAATTTATCCGTGAGGGCTTGGGATAATTCGTTAAGTGTACGGCGCTGACTCGCCAAGCCGTCCTCAACATCCCTAGTCGTGTGTCCACTCTGTCGGGGTGCATGCTGTTGTTGCTGCCCTTGGTCCTTCATATTCGTTAATTATCAGAGGCTTCTTGTTGCTTTTTCTGAGCAGTCGCCATTCGCAGGATGTAGGAAATAACCTTTTGACGGTCACCGTGTGTTCCCCAGACTACGTAGAGAAAATCAGCGGGGTGTATATTTCCGTGGTCACGCAAAAAGCTTCGGTCCTTATCGCAGAAATACATCATACCGACCGGTAAGGTGCCGTGAAGTTTTGCCTCCGCTTTCTTGATCATTCGCGGCAAATAAACTATGTCCTGTAACATCTCACCCTCCCCCGGAATATCCGCGTCCCGTAGCTGTTCTCGTCCCACAATCCCCCGTTGTACCGTTAAAAAAAACGATCTGCGAGCAGCCGCTATCAGTAATATCGTACTCGGGCTGGGTACCCCTTGCGTCGCATACTCCGCTACATACTCAAACATCTCCTGAGCAGTGTACCCTATGCTTTCCAAAAATTCCCGTTCATGCAGCAATACAAAACGCTCACTCTGAGAAGGTTGCTGCTCGTGATACCGAGCTACCATCTCCCTAAATATACTCATGAACCGGTCATTCCACTCCATAACCACACTATACCACCCGCCACACTCCTTGGCAAGCATAAACATCACATTCACACCAAAAAAACAGGTATGCCCCCTCCGAAAAAAGGTTGTTCAACGTTGAGGATGATTCTGGGACGAGAAAACTCAAGGGTGATCATGTACGAAGAACGAAGAGAAGCAGTCAGGCGCAACGGAGTTGCGCGAATACGGCGGGAGGAAGCAAAGTCGAAATGATACGTGGGGGAAAATCTATGCACCCGTGAGGTTGGAGCCCCCATGGTACGCGGAGCGTCTGTAACGCGCATG